>NZ_JAPDUI010000026.1 GCF_025980345.1 Arenimonas sp. GDDSR-1
CCAGCGGATACGGTGATCGTGGCCATCGGTAACCAGCCAAACCCCCTGGTGCCGCAGAGTTCGCCTGAGTCTTTTGCACGTTGCGGAGGGCAGCGCGGCCGAATTATTGTCTGCGGCGTTCTGCCGTGCAATGGTTTCGTCGGTTCCTCTTCATCGTGCGGCGCGGGTGCGCACCACAACAGGAACCGTCATGAAATCTCCAATCCGTTTCACCGTTTTATCCTCCGCCCTTCTGTTCACGCTGCAGGCAAGCGCCGACGATGCGGCCCGCAGTCTCGACCGCGTGCAGGTCACCGGCAACCGCATCGCGCAAGCGGCCGGCGATGCCGGCCACAGCATCACCGTGCTCGAACGCGCCGACATCGAAGCCAGCCGCTCCATCGATGTGATTGACCTGCTCGGCAAACAGACCGGCATCGATGTAGTGCGCACCGGCGGCAGCGGTTCGCAGAACTCGATTTTCATCCGCGGCGGCAATTCCAACCACGCGCTGATCCTGATTGACGGCATGCGCGTCAACTCCGCGACGCAGGGCCTGTTCGATTTCGCCCATCTGCCGCTGGCGCTGATCGAGCGCATTGAAATCGTGCGCGGGCCGCGGGCCTCGGTCTGGGGCTCGGATGCCCTGTCCGGCGTCATCCAGATTTTCACCCGGGCACCCGACAGCGCCCATGCCGAAATACGTGCCGGCAGCTACCGCCGCGCCGGACTGGATGCCGGCACCGGCATCGCCGGCGAGCATGGCCGCGTTGCGCTCAGCGCCGGTTTTGACACCTTCGACGGCTTCTCCGCAACCACCCCGGACAATGTCTGGAGCTATGATCCGGACAAGGACGGCTACCGCAATCAACATGCCGCGCTGCAGGCCGGCACCGCGCTCGGCACGCAGAACCTGAGTTTCACCGGCATCGCCACGCGCGGCGATGTCGAATTCGACCAGGGCCGTACGCAGGCCGACAACCACAGCTGGAATCTCGCGCTCAGCGGCGCCCTGAGCACGAGCTGGCAGCACAAGCTCAGCCTCGGGGAATCCTATGAAAAACTCGACACGCCCGCCTATGCCAGCGTGTACGGCAGCCGCCGGAAAAGCCTGGATTGGTCCAACACGCTGACGCTTGACGACGGCACGGTGGCTTTCGGCGTGAATGCCTCCAAAGAATCGGGCTATTCAAACGGCTGGAGCGGGCCAGAGTTCAAGGAAACCCGCGACAACCACGGCGTGTTCGGCGTCTGGAACGGCAGCTACGGCCGGCAATCGCTCGAGCTGGCCTCGCGCTGGGATGACAACAGCCAGTTCGGCAGCCGGCTGACCTCCAGCGCGGCTTGGGGGCTGCAGGTTTCTCCGGCTGGCCGTCTGCGCGCCAGTTGGGGCCAGGGCTTCCGTGCGCCGAATTTCAACGAACTGTACTATCCCGGATTTTTCGGCAGCTTCGGCGGCAACCCGAATCTCGAGCCGGAACGCTCGCAGAGTCTGGAAATCGGCTACAGCCATGCCTTCGCCAATGCGCTGCGCGCCGAATTCTCGGCCTACCGCAGCCGCATCGATGACCTGATTGCCTTCGAAGGCGTCAACAACCAGGCCATCAACATCCAGCAGGCCCGGATTGAAGGGGCCGAGGCGGAACTGAGCGGGTCCGCCGGCGCTTGGCAGTGGCGGACGCAAGGCACCTGGACCCAGGCGGTGAATGAAACCACCGGCAATGCCCTACTGCGCCGCCCGAAAATCAAAGGGCTGGCGGAGTTGCGCTACCGCTTCGGCAACGGGACGGAACTGGGCCTGGAGGTGACCGGCACCGGCAAGCGACCGGACCTCGGAAGCGTTCTGCCCGGTTATGGCCGCATCGACCTGAGCGCGAGCTGGCCGCTGGCTGAGCGCTGGCGCCTGGAGGGCCGGATTGAAAATCTGGGCGACCGCGACTACCGGCTGCTGGACGGCTATGCCACGCCCGGACGCAGCCTGTTCCTGCGTCTCAATTACCTCGCGCAGTAAGCGGCCGGCGCCCCCTTGAAACGGGGGCGGTCTGGGTTATGCTATGGAGGCGCAGTTCGCACAGGATGTTCATGGACAGTAGCGGTTCCCGGCACGTTTCAGGCGGTCTGCATCAGGCAGGCCTGCCGGTGCGCGTGCTTGCCCTGTGCGACGGCCTGCTTGATCTGGGTTCCGATTTTTTCGAACGCCAGCTGCATATCGCCCTGAATGAATTCGAAGACCTGCTGTTCAAGAGCGCGGAACACGTGCGCGGCGAACAGCAGAGCGAGCATTTCGGCAGTCTGCGCAACCTCAAGCGCACGCGTCATGATTTCATCCCGCAGTTTCTGTCCAGCCTCGAGCAGCAACTGGCCGGAATCCGCCAGCCGGCAGGCCGCATGCCCAGGGCGGATGCGGCCGTGGAGATCTCCGCCGAGCTGCGTCTGCTTGATGTCGATGATTTCGACCTCGACCAGATACAGACCAACATGGCCGGACGCTGCGAATCGCAGAACAGTTTCGAGCTGTTCCTGCTGGCCCAGCGGCTGGGCGTGTTGGCCGCAGGTCCGGCCTTCAGTTACGAGCAGGTGCCGTTCGGGCCGAAGCGCCTGTGCGACAGTTTCCGCAGTGCGCTGGCCTGTCTCGGGCTCGATCCGGACGGCACCCGGCAGATCTATCACTTGTTCGAACGGCATGTGCTCGGCCACTATGCCGAACTTCTGCAGGCCTGCAACGCGTTCCTTGCCGGCAAGGGCGTGCTGCCGAACCTGACCTATGTGCCGTTCCGCAATCCTCTGCTGCGCCACAAGCGGGCGGCGACGGCCAAAGCCGAGGAAGCCGTGGCCGGGGCGGCCACCGAACCGGCCAGCGCCAAAATCTACACCTTGTTCCCCAATGCCGATGCGCCGAAAAAGTCCGCTGGCCATATCGAGGAAAGCTTCAGCAAACTGCAGCATCTGCTGGCGCGCCGGAAACAGCTGCTGAACAAACTCAATTCCTTCTCGAACACTTATCTGAGCGGCAATGCCGCCGGTGACGGTGCCGAAAGCCCTTCCGTCGCGGCCTCCGATGAACAGATCGGCGGCATCCTCGATGAGTTCCAGCGCAATGCGGTCAGCAACCCAGGCGTGGGCGCCAGCATCCAGCACCTGAAACATGACCTGATCGCGCGCCTGCGCAACCAGTCAACGCCGGACAAGGAGCTGACGCTCGATCCGGAAGACAGCGATGCCATCGATCTGGTCGGGCTGCTGATGGACGATGCGATGAAAAGCATCAACCCCGGATCGCCGACGGCGCAGCTGATCGCAATGATGCAGACCCCGCTGATCCGCGTGGTCATGCGCGATAAATCCTTCTTCAGCGACCGCGTGCATCCGGCACGGCAGATGCTGAACATCCTGGCCGAAGCCGGCTTCAACTGGCTGGAAAGCGGCGATGCCGATGACGGCCTGCAGGGCAGTCTGGCCGGCATCGTCGGCAGCACGGTCCGGGATTTCGACGGAGACAGCCGCCAGCTGCTGGCGGCCTACGAGGAAACCAACCGGCTGCTGCAGAGCCTGATCAAGAAGGCCGAGGCCGCCGAACGGCGTCAGATCGATGTATCCAAGGCCAAGGAAAAACTGCGCATCGCCCGCGACCGTGCCGAGAAGACCATGTCCGGACTGATGGCCGAACAGGATATTCCGGTATACACCAAAGCCATGCTCAATGAAGCCTGGGCCGATGTGATGGCACTGACCGAGCTGCGCAACGGGGCCGAATCGGACGACTGGCGGGATCAGAAGAAAATTGCCGAGAACATCATCGCCGCCAACACGCCGGCCAACGACGGCCTCAGCAACGCGCTGATCGAACAGCTCAAACTGCAGATTCAGCAGTCGCTGTCGCTGGTCGGCTATCACGAAGAAGAGGCCGCCAAGATCGCGGTCAATCTGATCGAGCGCAACGCCGAAGCGCCCGAACCGGTACCGCATGAAAAGCCGCGCTTAGGCGAAAGCACCCGCAGCGTCAGCACCGATATTTACGATCTCGATGATGAGCAGAAAGCCTTGGTCGACCAGCTCAAGGACATCCCGATCGGGACCTGGTTCGAGTTCCTCGAGCCGGGCGCGAACCGGCCGAGCCGGGCGAAACTGACCTGGCTCAGCCGCATCACCCACAATGTCCTGTTCGTCAACCAGCGCGGCCACAAAACCGCGGAGATGCTGCTGGAAGAACTGGCCGTCGAGATTTCCGAAGGCCGTGTCTGGATCCAGCAGGAAAACAAACAGGGCATCTTCGAGCGGGCCTTCGAAAACATGATCACCTCGCTGCGTAATTTCCTGCCCGGCGGCCAGGACAAGAACGATGACTGAAGAATCACGGCGGCTGCAGCGGCGAAAAGCGGATACCCCGATCACGGTCATCGACGCCATGACCGGGCAGCGTCTCGGCATGGTCATCGACCTGTCCGAATCCGGCATGATGCTGAGCTCCGAACAGTCCGTGGCGGCCGACGCCCTGTTCCAGTGCGAATTGCAGTTCAGCCATGGTGCCGCACAGCCGGTCAAGGTTGGCCTGCATGAACTCTGGAGCACCAGCGATGAGGCCAGCGGTGCCGTGCTGATCGGCTTCCGTTTCATCGACATCAGCAAGGACGACCGCATCCGCCTGCGGGCATGGGTTGCCGAACCCGGCAGCCATTACGTCTGAATCCCCTTCCCGCCAATCCGAGCACCGCCACGGAATCATCCGCCATGACCCTCTATAAACAGCATCTCGATACCATCACCGGCATCGCCGAAACCGCACTGGCCCGGTCCGGCCATGACCACTTGGTCATCGCTTCCGGCATCGAAAAAATCCGTTTTCTCGACGACTCTCCCTATCCGTTCAAAGCCAATCCGCAGTTCAAATACTGGCTGCCGCTCTGCCAGCACCCGAACAGCTGGATTGCGTTCACGCCCGGCAGGAAACCGCTGCTGGTGTATTTCCAGCCGGATGATTACTGGCATGTGCCGCCGAGCGCGCCGCAGGGCGAATGGACCGAACATTTCGACATCCGGATCATCGGGGACGCCAGCGAGGCCGCCGCACATCTGCCCGATCCGGCCCGCAGCGCGATCATCGGCGAAGCCGATGCCGCGGTCGGCGCGGTTGTACCGAACAACCCGGCCGGTTTGTTGGCCTACCTGCATTATCACCGTGCCTACAAAACGCCCTACGAAATGGCGCAGATGCGCAAAGCCCAGGCCAAAGCCGTGCGCGGCCATGCCGCCGCGGAGCAGGCATTCCGTGCCGGCGCCTCGGAAGCACAGATCAATGCCGCATTCCTCGCCGCCGCCGGCCATACCGACAACGATGTGCCCTACAACAACATCGTGGCGCTGAATGAAAACGGCGCAACCCTGCATTACCAATACAAGAGCTTCAACAAACCGGCGCATCACCGCTCGCTGCTGATCGATGCCGGTGCCGAATACAACGGCTACGCCGCCGACATCACCCGCACCCACGGCAATGGTTTCGAACTCTACGAACAGCTGATCGCCGCGGTGGATAGCGAACAGCAGGCTCTGTGTGCCCAGGTACGCGCCGGCACCGATTACCGCGACCTGCACCTGCAGACGCATCTGCGCCTCGGCGGCGTGCTGCGCGATCTGGGCATCGTGGACATGGATCCGGGCAGCATGCTGGAAAAAGGGGTCAGTTCCGTGTTCTACCCGCACGGCCTCGGCCATCCCATCGGCCTGCAGGTGCACGATGTCGCCGGTTTCAGCGATGAAAACGGCAGCTTGATTCCGCGCCCCGAAGGCCATCCGTACCTGCGCATGACCCGCACCCTGGAATCCGGCATGGTGGTCACCATCGAGCCCGGCCTGTATTTCATCCCGATGCTGCTGGCCGATCTGAAAAACCGCCCGGAAGCCAAGGCAGTGAATTGGGCCAAGGTCGAGCAGCTGATGCCCTACGGCGGCGTGCGTATCGAAGACGAAGTGCACTGCACCGATGGTGATCCGGAAAACATCAGCCGCGATGCCTTCGCGGCACTTTAAGCACAGATCCAGGGAATCCATCACATGCTGCGTGCTTTTCTTGCCGTTGTACTGCTCGGTCTGTGCCCCGCGCTAGCCGCCAAAACCCCGCCGGTCAACGAAGCACTGGCCGGCGGTCAAGGTGCGGTGCTGTTTCAGCTCAGCAATGACTTTCCCGCGGTCTTCCCGGGCGCCCTGATTCCGCAGATCTCGGTGACGCCTGCCGGATCCGACGGCACGACCGTGTTCTTTCTCGAGGGCAGCAGCAACGGCTTCCGGACCACGCGTTCGTACCTGGGGGCATTGCCACCGGGGCGTTACCGGTTCGTGGATTTCCAGGCGGTGGACTGCAAGGTCCTCTGTGCGGATCCGGCTTTGCCCGCGCCGACGGACATGCCTGAATTTGAAATCAGTGCTGGCCGCGTGCGCTATCTCGGCACCATCGCGTTGGCGATGGTTTCAAACAGCTACAGCACCGATCCCAGCGCATTCCGCAACTACTGGAGCTGGAATCACAGCCCCGGGGCAGACGAAGCCAAGCATATGCTGGGCGCCTACCCGGCGTTGTCGTCCTACGCCGCAAGCTTGGACAGCGGCTGGGCCGGAAATCAGGGCCCAACGTCGGAAATGAACCGCATCCAGATGAAAGCTCGCAGCTACGGCATGCTGGGCGCGACCGACTACAGCGAGGATGGTTTTTATTTCAGTTCGCACAACGGCATGATCAAACGCTACAAACCCGGCAACGCACTGGAGCTGCTCGATACCGGCCATGACCTGATGATCACCTCGGTCCGGGAGTTGAGCGACGGAAAAGTATTCACCACCGGCGAGGCCGGCATGCTGCGTTATTCCGCGGATGATGGAATGACCTGGGTCGACCGCGGCGAAGGCTTGCCTTTCGGCCTCACCACCAACGCCGTGGTCATCGGCGATGACGAGGTGGCGTTTACCCTTCAGAAAAACGAGGCCGTGTCGCTCTACCGCGGCAAGGCTTCCGGCGGGGAATGGCGGAAAATCGGCGACTACCCGTTGGTGTTCGCGACCTGGACCGGTCTGCCCGGCGCGCAACCGGAGTTGTTCCACCACAATGGCACGCTGGTGCTGACCCTGCCGAGCCGTAAAATCGCGGCGATTGATCTGGCCACGGGGACGAGCAGCTTGCGCGATCTGCCCGGCAGCATCGCCACGGCCAAATTGTCCGCCGACGGCGTACTGCGCTGCGCCTGCGCCAAGAGCATCGCCACCAGCCCCTATGAGAGCCGCGACTACGGACAAACCTGGACGCCGGCAAGCTTCAATCGGTTTCTCGGGCTGCCGGAGTTCCACGATGCGCAGAACGGATTCAGCTATCAGAGCGCGCCGTTTTCCGCCAAGAAATCCGGGCTGTCATTCACCCGCGACGGCGGCAAGACCTGGGATTTCACCCATCACCCCGACCTGAGCCGGAGCTGGTGGCAACCCGCCTACTCGCGCAACGGCAAGGTCCTGATGCTCTACAGCATCAGCTTCTTCGGACAAACCGCGCTGCAGTTGGTAAAGACCAGCGTGGACGGCGGCAAGACCTGGCAAGGCATGACCGGTCCGGTGCGATGGCCGAATGCACCACCCTCGGTAAGGCCGACAGGACCCAGCCCGGTGCCGAATGCGGTACCGCCGGTCGCGCTGCCCTCACCGCCGCCGCCACCGCCCGGTCAGCCGCCGCGGCTTTAAGCCTCAGGAACTGCAGCTCAGCATCGAACAACCGGCCCGGTGCATGGATTCCGGCGGGCACTTCCTGACCCAGCGCGCATCATCGGCGGCATCCGCATACGGCGTTTTCAGACGCACGAAAATATCCTGAAGCGGCTGAAGGTCCCCGGCATGCGCCGCATCGATGACATCCTGCACCAGATGGTTGCGCAGAATGAACACCGGATTGACGGCGCGCATCGAAGACCCGCGGTCGGCAAGCGCCGATTCCACAACGAGTTTCCGGTAAAGCTGCAGCCACTCTTGCAAGGGTGCAGGATCCGGCGTTTGGGCATAGCTGCAAGCCAGCAGCGCCTGCAGTGATTCGGTGTTACTGCAGTCCGCATCCTGCGGGGCCATACGGGTCAGCGCATCGAAGAACAGGTTGAAGTCCATCTCCATTGCGCTGAGCACATGCACCAATTGCTGGTAGCACAGCGGATTGGCCTGCAGTACCTCGGCGCTCAGACCGAGTTTGGCCGCAAGCAGACGGTTCCATCCGGCATGGAATTCCTGATTGAAGGCCGTGAGGCTGTTCTGCAGGGGCTCGACATCCTCGATCAGGGGATACAGGGCGTTACCCAGTCGTGAGAGATTCCATTGGGCGATGGCCGGCTGGTTGCCGTAACAGTAACGGCGGCCCTCGGCATCGGTGGTGTTGGGCGTCCACTGCAGATCGTATTTTTCCAGCCAGCCATAGGGGCCATAGTCAATGGTTTCCGACAGCATCGACATGTTGTCGGTATTCATCACCCCATGTACGAATCCGACGGCCATCCAGCGGGCGATCAACGTGGCGGTGTCCCGACAGATCCGATCGAACAATTCGGCGACGGCCTCCGGCGTTGTGGCATCGGCATCCGGATCAGATGGATTCAGGGTGTAAGCCGTCAGCCGCTTGAGCAGATCCATCTCGCCGCGTTGGGCCAACAGCTCGACGTGGCCGAAACGCAGGAAGCTTTTCGATACCCGGCACACCAGTGCGCAGGGCTCGTTTTCGGGGTTGCCGTCATAAAACATGTCACGCACCACCGTGCTGCCGGTGCCGACCAGCGATAAGGCCCGCGTGGTCGGAATGCCCAGATGGTGCATGGCTTCGCTGCACAGGAACTCGCGGATGCTCGAACGCAGCACGGCGCGGCCGTCGGCATGGCGCGAGAACGGCGTGCGGCCGGCACCTTTGAGCTGCAGCGTAAAATCCCCGATTTCGCCGAGGTTGATGGCGCGCCCGTCACCGAGCTGCCCGGCCCAATGCCCGAACTGGTGTCCGCCATACACGGTGGCATAGGGGACACTGCCGGAAACCACGGCATTGCCGGCCAGCACATCACGCACCGCATCGGACCTCGCGGCAGCTGCCGGCAAGCCCAGCAGGTCCGCCGTTTCTTCAGACCATAGCAATAATTTCGAACGACTGATCGGCTCCGGTTCTACCCTTGCATACAGCGCATTCTGTACCGTGCGCGGCTCCCGGCCGGTGGCGGTATCGGCGGGAAAGTAACGGGTGAAGCGGTCTTCGAAAACGAGCATCGCATGCGGCGCCTGGCGGCAAATGGAAGCCTGAAGCGTAGCAGTCGGCCCGTGAAGGCTCAATAGCGGCTTGATTTTACTGGCGCCGATCATCTGCGGCTTTCGGAAAAGCCGCGGATTTGCTAGTCTAGAGGTCTCATTCTTTACTAAAAACAAGCATTTGCTTGCCGCCCGTCATGGATAAAAGTTTCGATCCGAGCCAGTTCGAAGGCAAATGGTACGCGCACTGGGAACACACCGGCTGTTTCACCCCGTCAGGTCAGGGCCCGGCGTACACCATCATGCTGCCGCCGCCGAATGTGACCGGCACCCTGCACATGGGTCATGCCTTCCAGCACACCCTGCAGGATGCGCTGATCCGTTACCACCGGATGAACGGCTACGACACGCATTGGCAGATGGGGACCGACCATGCCGGCATCGCCACCGAAATGGTGGTCAACCGCAACCTGGCGCAGGCCGGCACCGGCGAAACCCGCGACTCGCTCGGCCGCGAAAAATTCATCGAAAAAGTCTGGGAATGGAAGCAGCAGTCGGGCGACACCATCACCCGTCAGATGCGCCGGCTTGGCACCTCCGGCGATTGGAGTCGCGAACGCTTCACCATGGATGAAGGTCTGTCGGAGGCGGTGATTGAAACCTTCGTGCGTCTGCATGCCGAAGGTCTGATTTACCGCGGTCAGCGTTTGGTCAATTGGGATCCGGTGCTGAAAACGGCCATCTCCGATCTGGAAGTGGTCAGCGAGGAAGAAAACGGCTTCCTGTGGTCGATCGCCTATCCGCTCAGTGACGGCAGCGGCACGCTGACCGTGGCCACCACCCGTCCGGAAACCCTGCTCGGCGATACCGCGGTGATGGTGCATCCGGAGGACGAACGCTACGCGGCTCTGATTGGAAAGACCGTCAAGCTGCCGCTGACCGAGCGCCAGATTCCGATCATCGCCGACGACTACGTCGACCGCGAATTCGGTACCGGCGTGGTCAAAGTCACACCGGCACACGACTTCAATGACTATGCGGTCGGCCAGCGCCACGGCCTGCCGATGATCAACATCCTGACGCCCGACGCGCATCTGAACGATGCCGTGCCGGAAAAGTACCGCGGCCTGGACGTGAAGAGCGCACGCAAGACGGTGCTGGCCGACCTGACCGAGGCCGGACTGCTGGTGGAGGAAAAGCCGCACAAACTGCAGGTGCCGCGCGGCGACCGGACCGGACAGATCATCGAGCCCTATCTCACCAACCAGTGGTTCGTGAAAATGGACACGCTGGGCAAACGCGGCCTGGAACTGGTTGAAAACGGCACGGTGAAATTCGTGCCGGAGAACTGGATCAACACCTACCGGCACTGGATGGAAAACATCCAGGACTGGTGCATTTCGCGCCAACTCTGGTGGGGCCACCGCATTCCGGCCTGGTACGACGCTGAGGGCAACATTTTCGTCGGCCACAATGAAGCGGAAGTACGCAACAAACACGGTATTGCCGAAGCTACCGTTCTGACCCGCGATAACGACGTGCTGGAAACCTGGTTCAGTTCGGCGCTGTGGTCGCACTCCACGCTGGGCTGGCCTGACGAAAAAGCCATGGCCGCGCTGGAATACGACAAGCGCCTGCCGACCTCGGTACTGGTCACCGGCTTCGACATCATTTTCTTCTGGGTCGCCCGGATGATCATGATGACCGATCACTTCACCGGCCGCGTACCGTTCAAGCATGTGTACATCACCGGCCTGGTGCGCGACAAGGACGGCCAGAAGATGTCGAAATCGAAAGGCAACATCCTCGATCCGATCGACATCATCGACGGCATCACGCTGGAAGCCCTGATCGAAAAACGTACCCAGGGCCTGATGCAGCCGCAGATGGCCGAGAAGATCCGCAAAGCGACCCAGAAGGAATTCGCCGACGGCATTCCGGCCTTCGGTACCGATGCCCTGCGCTTCACCTTCGCCTCGCTGGCCACGCACGGCCGCGACATCAAATTCGACCTGAACCGTGCCGAAGGCTACAAGAACTTCTGCAACAAACTCTGGAACGCCGCACGTTTCGTGCTGATGCACTGCGAGGATTTTTCGGCGCAGGGCGCGCCGCCGGCGCATTCGCAGGCGGAACGCTGGCTGCTGGCCCAGCTGGCCCAGACCTGCCAAGAGGTGGAGACCCATTTCGCCGAATACCGTTTCGATCTGGCCAGCACCGCACTCTATGAGTTCACCTGGAACACCTACTGCGACTGGTTCCTGGAGTTCGCCAAACCGGCGCTGGCCGGCGAGGATAAAACTGCCGCCGACAGCATGCGGCATACCCTGCTGTTCGCGCTGGAAGCGACCCTGCGTCTGCTGCACCCGGTCATCCCGTTCATCACCGAAGAAATCTGGCACGCCATCGCGCCGAAACTCGGCATCGGCGGCGACACCATCAGTACCCGCAGTTACCCGAAAGCCGTCGATTTCGGCAACACCGATGCCGGCGCCGTGGCCGACATCGAATGGCTGAAGGCCGTGGTCGGCAACATCCGCCGTATCCGCAGCGAAATGAACATCGCGCCGGGAAAAACCATCCCCTTGCTGTGGCAGTCCCGTCAGAACGACGACCGCAGCCGTTTGGCCAACGCCGATGCCGCCCTGAAATTCCTCGCCCGCCTGGAGTCCATTGATGAACTCTCCGGCGAAGCACCGGCCGCGGCAACGGCCCTGGTCGGTGAGCTGCAGATCTACATTCCCTTGGCGGGCCTGATCGATCTGGACGCCGAGAAATCACGTCTGGCCAAAGAGCTCAAACGCATCGAAGGCGAAATCGGAAAATGCCGCGGCAAGCTGTCCAGCGACACTTTCGTGGCCAATGCGCCGCCCGCGGTGGTGGAGCAGGAACGCCAGCGCCTGGCCGATTGGCAGGCACAGCAGAGCGCGCTGGCCGCGCAATTGCAAAAACTGGGATGATTCTGCAGGGACGCTGCTTACTGCGCCCCTAGGCCGTGAAATCGAACTCCTGCAGCTCGATGGCCATCACGATGCCGTCTTCGCGACCCTTGGCCGCCGGGTAATAATTCGGCCGCTTGCCGATTTCATTGAAGCCTTCGCTCTCGTAAAGGGCAATGGCATGCGGATTGCTCGGCCGGACTTCGAGGAACAGCCGTTGCAGACGGTGCCAACGTGCCACTTCGAACACTTGCCGCAGCAGGCGCCGGCCCTGGCCATGACCCTGATGCTCGGGCGCCACGCACAGGTTGAGCAGATGGCCCTCGCCGGCCGCGCAACTCATCACGAAATAGCCGATGATTCCGGACTGTCCTTCCAGCATCCAGCACTCGTGCCCGGCATACAGGCAATCGCGGAATATTCCGGCCGTCCAGGGAAACGGATAGGCGCGGTTCTCAACCGCCATCACCGCATCGACATCGCTCTGCCTGATCAGCCGAAGCTGGGGATCCGTGGCTTTCTGCGCGTTCATCGGCCGTGACGCAATGACCGGATGATGTTCCAGACCGATTTCTTGCCCTCGGCACCCGTAACCGAGGCCGGCAGGGCCGCGGTGTCGATGCCTTCGGCGTAACGGCGGATATTCAGGCCAAGGCGGGTCTGCCAGAATCCGGATTCGGCGTTAGTGGTCGATATTTCCGATAGCGCAGGAGGCGCGGATTGCGCCGATTGATACACGGTCAATCCCATGGCCTGCAGGCGTTCGCGCTCCAAACGGCTGAACATATTCAGGCGGAAGCGGATTTCGGTTTGAGTTTCAGCCACAGCCAGTACAGCGGGCCGGAGGCCGCATAGGTGCCTGCCATCAACAGCAATACCCGCGGCGGATCAATGAACAGGGCGACCAGCACCGCGACCACCACCAATGCCATGCCGAACGGAATGCGGTCTTCGCGCTCTTTCGGCTGGCCGGAGCCTTTGAAGCTGGAGTAACGGAAACGCGAGACCATCAACAGGCCGCAGACCACGGTCAGCGCCAAGGCGATGTAACGCAGTTCCCGGCCGTTCCAGCCGAATTCATTCATCGCCCACACGAAGGACATCATCATGCCGGCCGAAGACGGACTGTTCAGGCCGATGAACCAGCGCTTGTCGACCGAGCCGACCTGGGTGTTGAAGCGGGCCAGACGCAGGGCCGCACAGGCGGCGTACAGGAAGGCGGCGGCCCAGCCGACCTTGCCGGCCAGGGTGCCGTCGAGCTTCATGGTGCTCAGCGCCCAGTGGTACATGACCAGCGAAGGTGCCATGCCGAAGCTGACCAGATCGGCCAGGGAATCGTACTGCACGCCGAACTCGCTGCTGGTGCCGGTCAACCGGGCCACCCGGCCGTCGATGCCGTCGAACACCGCCGCGATGAAAATGGCCACGGCGGCGGCCTCGAAGCGGCCGCTGGCGGCGGCGAGAATCGCATAGAACCCTGCGAACATGCCGCAGGTGGTCAGCAGGTTGGGCAACAGGTAGATGTGCTTGTTGCGCGGGCTTTGCGGTGCGGGATTCGGTTCCATGGACCCAGTTTACCCAGTTTCGGCGGCCCCTGTCCAAAAATGGCTTGGGCAATCCGGCGTTAGCCCTTACAATAAACGCTTGAAAACATGTGATTTACGCCATGCGCCTGTCCCAGTTCCATCTGCATACTTCGAAAGAAACCCCGGCCGATGCCGAAATCGTCAGTCATCAGCTGATGCTGCGTGCGGGCCTGATCCGGCGTCTGGGATCCGGACTGTACACCTGGACCCCGCTCGGCCTGCGCGTACTGCGCAAGGTCGAGACCGTGGTGCGCGAGGAAATGGACCGTGCCGGCGCGCTGGAACTGCTGATGCCGTCGATCCAGCCGAAAGAGCTCTGGGAAGAAACCGGCCGTTGGGAGAAATTCGGCGGACAGCTGCTGAAGATCAAGGACCGCAAGCAGGCCGACTACGTCTACGGCCCGACCCATGAGGAAGTCATCACCGATTTCGCCCGTCAGGAACTGCGCAGCTACAAGCAGCTGCCGGTGAATTTCTACCAGATCCAGACCAAATTCCGCGATGAGATCCGCCCGCGCTTCGGGGTCATGCGCGCCCGCGAATTCCTGATGAAGGACGCCTACTCGTTCCACCTGAGCCCGGAATGCCTGGCACAGACCTATCAGGCCATGTACGCGGCTTATAGCCGTATCTTCACCCGTCTGGGCCTGCGTTTCCGTGCGGTCAACGCCGACACCGGCGCCATCGGCGGCAGCGCCTCGCATGAATTCCATGTGCTGGCCGATTCCGGCGAAGACGCCATCGCCTTTTCCGACGGCTCCGATTACGCCGCCAATATCGAAATGGCGGAAGCCGTCGCCCCGAGTGAAACGCGTGCAGCGGCTTGTGAAGCGCTGCGCGATGCCGCCACCCCGACCCAGACCACCTGCGAAGCCGTGGCCGACCTGCTGGGCGTCGCGCTCGTCAAAACAGTCAAAAGTCTTGCCTTGATTTCCGAACATGGCTTCACGCTGGCCTTGGTGCGCGGCGATCATGCGGTCAATGAAATCAAGCTGGCGAAACTGCCGGGGCTCGCCGATTACCGGATGGCCAACGAGGCCGAAATCGCCGAACATCTCGGCGCGCAGCCGGGTTTCCTCGGCCCGGTCAAGCCGCTGAAACCGGTTCATATCATCGCTGACCGCACGGTGGCGCACATGGCCGACTTCATCGTCGGCGCCAACCGCAACGGTTTCCACCTGCAGGGCGTGAACTGGGGCCGCGATCTGCCGGAACCCGATCTGATTGCCGATATCCGCAATGTGGTCGAAGGCGATCCCTCGCCGGACGGCAAAGGTGTGCTGTCGATCGCGCGCGGCATCGAAGTCGGTCACGTGTTCCAGCTCGGTCAGAAATACGCCGAAGCCATGAACGCGACCGTACTCGATGCCAATGGCAAAGCGCAGATCATGTTCATGGGCTGCTACGGCGTCGGCGTCAGCCGGATCGTGGCTGCCGCCATCGAGCAGAATTTCGATGCCAATGGCATCCGCTGGCCGGAAGCCATGGCGCCCTGGCAGGTCGCCGTGTGCGTGATCAATCCCAAGGGCGATGAAACCGTCAGCGCCTATGCCGAAAAACTGTATGCCGATCTGCAGGCCAAAGGCCTGAGCGTGTGTCTGGACGACCGCGGCCTGCGCCCCGGCGCCATGTTCGGCGACATCGAACTGATCGGCATTCCGCACCGCGTGGTGGTGTCCGACCGCGGACTTCAGGCCGGCACGCTGGAATACCGCCAGCGCAGCGCCGAGGCGTCGGAAAACCTCAGTGAAAGCGAATTGATGGCACGTCTGGCCGGCTGATCCGGCGGCTTACAGGTAGCGCCGCGACGACACCAGAAGATTGCCGAACAGAATGCCGGCAACCAGGGCGATCAGAGCGGCGAACAGCGAAAATGCCAGATCCAGACTGCTGGCCAGATCCTGGGCGAAGGCGATATTGAGCGTACGGTAACCCAGGCTTCCCGGCACCAGCAGGATGATGCCGGGAACACGGATCAAGGCGCCCGGGCGATTGAAAATACGCGCATACAGATTCGACACCGCGGTGACCGTGAATGCGGCGAGGAATGCGCCGACCGGAATATCCCCGGCGGTGAGCGCCGGCACCAGCGCGCAGACTTTCATCACCCCGTAACCGAGAAGCACCGCCGCCATGGCGATCGGGATGTCGCGCCAATGGGTCTTGAACAGCACGGCCAGTGCGAACGCGCCGGGCAGCAACATCGCCCAGGGCATCCAGCCGGGCAGCACCGAAGAACCGGCATTGCTGAGCAGCTGCCAACCGGTTATCTGGACCAGCTGCGCCGCGAGAATGGTGCCGAACGTGAGTTTCATCAGCACGGTCATCGCGCCGGCGAAACGCGCACTGCCGGAAACCAGCTGTTGGTTGGCGAGTTCATTGATGGCCGAGGTCAGCATCATGCCGGGCATCATGATGATCAGCGCCGAAATAACCACCGGCTGGATGCTCAAGGGCACCATAAGACATCCGATGAGGGATGCCGCCAAGGTGACCAGAAACGCCGCGACCGCCTCTACCGCATCATGCAGCTGGGGTTTGCGTTCACCGTACTGGGCCAGCACGCCGATCATCATCCCCAGCAGCGCGGCAACACCGAAATCATTCCAGCCCGTTCGCGGAAACAGACTGACCACCATGGCCGAAGCGATGCCGAAACACAGTACCGAAGCGATGCGGAATAGCCGTGTCGGTTCGCGGTCCATGGCCTTGAGCCGGGCCAGACCGCTGGCGATATCCAGGCCGCCGGCCATGACCTGTTCGGCGATGGCATCGGCATCGGACAGACGCCCGAGATGGGTATCGCCCGGCTTCAAACGCATGACCCGGGTCACCGTATGCGGCGGCCCGAGCACCGGATCCTGGAAACTGATGATGAATCCGGTCGGATTCGACCAGATGCTGACCTGCAGGCCGAGTTTGTTCGACACGCGCTCGACCGCGCCTTCCAGACGATTGACCGATGTTCCCGCCGTGTGCAGATGCCGCGCCAGCTCGAGCACGAAGTCGACGCGTTCACCGAATCGGTCGTGGGTGATGCCGCCGGTCATGCGTGTGCGCGTTTCAGAGTCATGCGTCATTGTAGGGCAACTGCTATTGTTTGCCCATCTGCGATAAACTGGGCGCATCCCACAGGATGTCCGTGATGCCGATGGCCACATGGCTCGACAATACCGAACCCGGATTGGATCCGGACCCGCAGCAGGCCGGACGGCTGCTGGCTTCGGGTGACTGGACATTCCGCCGGGCCCAGCGCCTGCTGGATCTGATTGCGGCTAGCGGAACCGGCGTCATGTCGGTCGATGCCAGCGGCATTTCGCGTCTGGACGCAACCGGTTCGCAGCTGCTGCTGGCCTTGCTGGCGCAGCACGGGCTGACGGCGTCGGCATTCCACGCCAAACCCGAACACGAAACCCTGATCAATGCCGTCCGCTCCGCCTCGGCACCGCTGCCGAAACCGCCCGCCGCGGGCGCGTTGCTGTACCGGATTTTCGAAAGCATCGGGAAATGGGTCGACAATGCCTACCGCAATATCCTGGTCTTTCTTGCCTTCCTCGGCAGGACCCTGCTCAGCCTGATCGAAAGCCTGCTCAATCCGCGGCACTGGCGGGTGACCTCGATCGTATTCCACATGCAGGCCGTCGGTTTGAATGCCGTGCCGCTGGTGATGCTGCTGAGTTTCATGGTCGGCGCGGTGGTCGCCTTTCTTGGCGCCACGGTACTCAGCGAATTCGGCGCGCAGCTGTGGGTGGTGGAACTGGTCGGCGTGGCCTTCTTCCGCGAATTCGGCGTTCTGCTGACCGCCATCCTGCTCGCCGGCCGTACGGCCAGTGCGTTCACTGCCCAGATCGGTTCGATGAAAAGCGGCGAAGAACTGGACGCCATCCGCACCATGGGCCTGGACCCGATCGAGCTGCTGGTACTGCCGCGTCTGAAGGCCCTTCTGCTCACCCTGCCCTTGCTGACTTTTTTGGCCACCATGGCCGGTCTGCTCGGCGGCATGGCCGTCTGCGTCTGGCACCTCGACATCTCGCCGGAAATGTTCATCGGCCGCCTGCAGAACGAGTTGTCGCCGCGGCATTTCTGGGTGGGCATGAGCAAAGCCCCGATTTTCGCCATGGTCATCGGACTGATCGGCTGCCTGGAGGGTTTCAAGGTCGAAAACAACGCGCAATCGGTCGGTGAACACACCACCTCCAGCGTGGTGCAGTCCATCTCCCTGGTCATCCTGCTCGATGCGCTGGCCGCCATGTTCTTCATGGAGCTCGATCTGTGAGCACGGAGTCCATCATCGAAGTATCGGGCCTGACCAACCGGTTCGGCGATGCCGTCGTGCATGACAGTCTCGACCTGGAAGTCCGTGCCGGCGAAATCATCGGCGTGGTCGGCGGCTCCGGTTCCGGAAAGTCGGTGCTGATGCGCAGCATCCTCGCCCTGCACCGGCCGCAGGCCGGGCGCATCCGCGTGCTGGGCCGCGACGCGCTTTCGGTCGATGCCGGAAGCCGCGAATTCATCGAAGGCAACACCGGGGTACTGTTCCAGAACGCCGCGCTTTTTTCGTCGCTGACCGTTCTGGAAAACGTGATGGTGCCGCTGAAGGAGCACAGCAGTTTGCCGGAAGCGGTCATCCGCGATCTGGCCATGATCAAGATCCAGCTGGCGGGACTGAGTGCCGACGCCGCGCTCAAATTGCCGGCCGAACTGTCCGGCGGCATGCGCAAGCGGGCCGGCATCGCACGGGCACTGGCACTCGATCCGGCACTGCTGTTTCTCGATGAACCGACTGCCGGCCTGGACCCGATCGGCGCCGCCGGTTTCGATCAGTTGATTCTGTCCATCCAGCGCGCACTGGGACTGACCGTGTTCCTGATTACGCACGATTTGGATACCTTGTACACTATCTGCGACCGTGTAGCGGTGCTGGCCGACCGCAAGGTCCTGATCAATGCACCGATCGACCGGGTCGCTTCGTTCGAGCATCCTTGGATCCAGGAATACTTCCACGGACCGCGCGGACGGGCCGCCGCACATGCCCAGGAGACGCTGTAATGGAAACACGTGCCAATCATGTCCTGATCGGGGTTTTCACCCTGGTGGTGCTGACGCTCCTGGTCGGCTTCGCCCTGTGGGCCGCCAAATTCGCCTCCGACAGCAGCTGGAATGAATACGATGTGGTGTTCTCGGAAGCGGTCACCGGCCTGGGCATCGGCGGTACGGTGCAGTTCAACGGCATTTCAGTCGGCGAGGTGCGCCGTCTGGAAATCGATCCGACCGACCCCAACAAAGTGCTGGTCCGGGTGCGCATCCAATCCAATACGCCGATCAAGATCGACACCGAGGCCAAACTGGCCTTCGTTGGATTGACCGGCATTACCCAGATCCAGCTGAAATCCTACAATGCCAAAAGTCCGGCACTGGTGCCCACCGAGAGCACGCCGGTTCCGCGCATTTACGCCAAGGAATCGGCGCTGTCGAAACTGTTCAGCTCGACCGACGACATCACCACCACCGCGACCAATGTCATGCTGCGCCTGAACCAGGCCTTCAGCGACGAAAACATCAAGAGCATCAGCAAAACCCTGGATAACCTCGAGAAGATTTCCGGCTCGGTCGCTGCCGAGCGCCAGGACATCGGCGCCATCATCCGTGATACCCGGGCCGCCATTGCCAAGCTCGACAGCACCTTGGCCAGCACCGACAGCATCGCCAAGAAACTGGACAGCGGCGTGGCCGACCAGTTGCCGGACCTGATCGCCAAGCTGGAAAAAACCCTGGTCCAGTATGAAGCGCTCGGCCGCAACGCCAACCGTATTCTCGAAACCAATGGCGATGCCATCGACAACTTCTCGCAGCAGGGGCTGGCCCAGGCCGGCCCGGCCATTGCCGAGCTGCGTACCCTGCTGAAACAGCTGCGCCGCGTTGCCGCCGAAATCGAAGAACGCCCGAACGCGCTGGTGACCGGTAAAAGCACCACCGAGGAATTCAAACCATGAACAAGCATCCTTTGCGCTTCATGCTGGCATTGGCGATGGTACTGCCGCTGGCCGGCTGCATTTCGCTGATCAAGGAACCGGATCCAATCGCCGTGTACGCGCTGCGGCCGCAGGCGGTCGACGCCGCCAGCCTGCCCGAGGTGAACTGGTCGCTGACCGTGATCCGCCCGAACAGCGTCGCCTTTCTGGACTCCAACCGCATCGCGGTGCGTCCGGAACCGAATGTTCTGCAGGTCTACAAGGGGGCGAACTGGTCGGAATCGCTGCCCGATCTGGTTCAGGCCAATCTGGTGCAGGCCCTGGAAAATTCCGGGCGGATCAAATCCGTGTCGCGCCAGAACAGCGGCGTGCCGGCGGAAGTGGCGATGCTGGTCGACATCCGCCAATTCGAATCGGTGTATGCCCCGGGCGCCAGAATTCCCGACGCCGTCATCCAGATGCATGTCAAAGTGCTGGAATATCCGAGCAACCGCGTCATCGCGGCGCAAACCTTCAATGCCGCCATTCCCGCGGCCAGCAAGGACATCCCGGATGTGGTTTTGGCCTTCGAGCGCGGCCTGAACACCGTCAACGCCGACATCATCGCCTTCACCCTGGCCAACGGCCGCAGCAAAGCCAAATAAGCTCACTCCGCCCGGGCCGATGTCCGGATATTTCTGAAAGTCAGGTTGATGCGGCCATCCACCTGCTTCGCGGTTCGCGGCAGGCTGTGCCGGTAATTTTTCTGGGTCTCGCCGCGCATCAACAGCAGACTGCCATGCGCCAGTTCAATGCCCGATGATTTTCCGCCGGCGCGTGGACCGAACAGGAAACGGCGCACACCGCCGAGGCTGACCGAGGCGATTACCGGGTTCGGGCCGAGCTCGGGTTCATCATCGCTATGCCAGCCCATGGCATCGCGGCCGTCGCGGTAATAATTCAGCAGCACGCTGTTGAAGACGGTGCCGGCCAATGTTTCCACCGCCGTTTTCAGGCGAGATACCGGCGCAATCCAGGGCTCGGGCATGAACCGGGTGTTGGAATAGCGGTATGCCGCGCCCGGATCGCCCATCCAGCAGCACAGGCGCGGCGTGGGCAGCTGCCGGCCGTGGATGAACAGTTGCGGCTGCTGCCACGGCACGGCGTGCACAAGGGCGGAAAACAGGGCATCGGCCTGCGCCGGCGGCAGGAAGGCGGGCGCGTAGGCGATATCGGCATGCGGGAGCGGCAGGGCCTGCAGACCGGAAAGTGCGGATTCCTCGAACATCCCGCGATTATTGCCCAAAGCGCGCGAAACCGCGACAATAGAACGATATTTCCGAGGTGTCCCCATGTCCGAACGCGATGTAATGGAATACGACGTATTGACCGTAGGCGCCGGCCCGGCCGGGCTCGCTTTCGCGCTGCGTCTGAAACAGCTGAATCCGGCCCTGAGCGTCTGCGTCATCGAAAAAGCCTCCAGCGTCGGGGCGCATGCACTCTCGGGCGCCGTCATCGAAACCGAAGCGTTGGACGAACTGATTCCCGGCTGGCGCAGCAGTCCGCCGCCGATCTGCGTCCCGGCCAAAAACGACGAGTTCTGGTTCCTCAGCAAAACCGGAGGCTTCAAAGCACCGATCAATCCGCCGCAGATGAGCAACCACGGCAACAGCATCGTTTCGTTGGGCGCCCTGTGCGCCTGGCTGGCCGGTCATTGCGAGGCGGCCGGCGTGGAAATCTATCCGGGCTTCGCCGCCTCGGAAGTCCTGTACGATGAGGCCGGCGCCGTCTGCGGCGTGCGCATCGGCGACATGGGCGTGGCCAAGGATGGAACGCACAAACCGACCTACACCCAAGGCATCGATATCAAAGCCAAAACCACGGTGCTCGGCGAAGGCGCGCGCGGACATTTGAGTAAACAGCTGATCGCCCGCTTCAAACTGGATGCCGATAGCGACCCGCAGAGCTACTCGATTGGCATCAAGGAACTCTGGCAGGTGCGCGAAGGAGTGTGCGAACCCGGCAAGATCGTGCACAGCATGGGCTGGCCTGCCGACAGCGCCACCTACGGCGGGAGCTTCCTGTACCACCTGGACGGCAACCGCATCGCGCTCGGCTACGTCTCGGGCCTGGACTACAGCGATCCGAATTACCAGCCGTACGAGGCATTCCAGCAGTGGAAGAACCACCCAAGCGTGAAACCGCTGCTCGAGGGCGGCAGCATCCTATCGGCCGGTGCACGCGCCATCGTCACCGGCGGCTACCAGAGCCTGCCGAAGGTCGAGATGCCCGGCGCGCTGCTGATCGGCTGCGCTGCCGGTCTGGTCAACGTGCCGAAAATCAAGGGCGTGCATCAGGCCCTGCGCTCGGGCATGCTGGCCGCCGAACACATCGCGGCCAACAATGATTCAGCAGGCTGGGACGCCAAACTGCGCGCCTCAAAGGTGGTCGCCGAACTCAAGAAGGTGCGCAATTTCAAACCGGCGTTCAAGAAGGGCCGTCTGTTCGGCCTGATCAACGCCGGCTGGGAAACGCTGACCGGCGGCCTGTCGCCGTGGACGCTGAAGGTGAAGGCGGACTGGTCGAGCCTGAAGAAATTGAGCGAAGCCGAATCGCCGCAGCGCGAATATGTGGAACGCACGCTGGCTCCGCGCGACCGACTGGCCGGCGTGTATTTCGCCGCCACCGAACACGATGAAGACCAGCCGGTGCATCTGCAGGTGGCCGACACCGACATCTGCATCACCAAATGCGCCGAGGAATACGGCAACCCGTGCACACGCTTCTGCCCGGCCGGCGTGTATGAAATCGCACAGGACGATGCCGGAAAGCGTCTGCAGATCAATGCCGCCAACTGCGTGCACTGCAAGACCTGCGACATCAAGGACCCGTACCAGATCATCAACTGGGTCACGCCGGAAGGCGGTTCGGGCCCGAACTACCAGAATCTTTAAGGACCGTCATGCTCGCTCTCGTCTCCGTCGCCGCCGCCCATGCCCTGGATGAAGATCTGGCACCGCTGTCGGCCGCGCTGGACGAGGCCGGCATCGCGCACCGCGTGGTGTACTGGGATGAACCCTTCGTGGATTGGTCGCACTACCGCGCCGTGCTGATCCGCTCGCCGTGGGACTACATCGACAAGCTGCCGGAATTCCTGGCCTGGGCCGCGCGTGTTTCCGAACAGAGCACGCTGTTGAATCCGCTTGAAGTCATCACCAGCAACACCGACAAGCATTACCTCGAAGTACTGGCCGGCCAAGGCATTCACACCGTGCCCAGCCGCTTCATCGAACCCGAACAGCATGCCGAAGACGGCCTGCATGCCTTCCTTGAGGCTTTCGACCATGCCGAATTCGTGGTCAAGCCGGCCGTAGGTGCCGGCTCGAAAGACGCGCAACGCCATGGCCGTGAAGAAGTCGATGCGGCACTGATGCACATCAAGCGCCTGCAGCTGAAGAACCGCAGCGTGTTGCTGCAGCCTTATCTCAGCCGCGTCGATGAAGCCGGTGAAACCGCGCTGCTGTATTTCAACGGCGTGTACTCGCATGCCATCCGCAAAGGCCCGTTGCTCCCGAAGAAATCATGGCGCGTGTGCCGGGTGAAGATGAAATGGCCTTGGCCGGGCAGGTCATCGCCGCCCTGCCCGCCCTGTTCGGCTTGGACGGTCCCTTGGCCTATGCGCGCATCGACCTGCTGCGCGACGAAGACGGCCGACCCTGTCTGCTGGAGCTCGAGCTGACCGAGCCCTCGCTGTTCTTCAATTACGCCGATGGTGCCGCCCGGCGTTTTGTCTCCGCCCTGAAAAGCCGCTTAAGCCTTTGATTTCACATTTCCTTCAGCCCAAACGGCTGTTTGAAAAACCGGATTTGGGCTAGAATAAGGGGCTGATTTTTCCCGAAACACTCCCCTTTGAGGCCGAGCAATGAAGATTCTGGTTGGTTACAAGCGCGTGGTCGATTACAACGTGCGCATTCAAGTCAAACCCGACGGTTCCGGTGTCGTCACCGATGGCGTGAAACTGTCCGCCAATCCGTTCGACGACATCGCTCTGGAAGAAGCCCTGCGCATCCGCGACAAGGGTCTGGCCACGGAAGTAGTGGTGGTCACCATGGGTCCGGCCGATTGCCAGGCGCACATCCGCAACGGCCTGGCCATGGGCGCCAACCGCGCCATCCACGTGGTCACCGAGGCCGCCATCCAGCCGCTGACTGCCGCACGCGCGTTCCTGAAATTGATTGAAAAAGAGCAGCCCGGCCTGGTGCTGATGGGCAAACAGGCCATCGACGATGATGCCAACCAGACCGGCCAGATGCTGGCCACGCTCTGGGGCCGTCCGCAGGCCACTTTTGCCGGCGCCATCGCCATCGACGGCGGCAAGGCGCAGGTCACCCGCGAAGTCGATGCCGGTCTGGAAATCCTCGACATCGATCTGCCGGCCGTGGTCACCGTCGATCTGCGTCTGAACGAGCCGCGTTTCATCAAGCTGCCCGACATCATGAAAGCCAAGAGCAAGCCGCTGGAAACCCTCGCCTTCGCCGATCTGGGTGTGGAATCCGCCGACTTCCTGGAAACCACGCACTACGCACCGCCGGCCAAACGCAGCAAAGGCGTGATGGTCAAAGACGTCGCCGAGCTGGTTGCCGCCCTGAAAAACAAAGGACTCGTCTAATGTCTCGCGTACTGATCATCGCCGAACACCTGAACGGCCAACTCAACGGCGCTACCGCGCGCTGTGTGTCCTGCGCCGCCGCCCTCAATGCCGACGCCATCGACGTGCTGGTGCTGTCCGATGCCGGCCAGTCCGTAGCCACGCAGGCCGCGAAAATTTCCGGCGTCAGCACAGTGCGGGTGTCCGATAATGCCGCCAACGCCCATGCCATCGCGCAGGTCCTCGCACCGCAGATCGCGCAGGCCGCCGCCGGCTACAGCCACGTGTTCGGCCCGTCGACCACCTTCGGCAAAGATCTGATGCCCTGCGTGGCCGCCCTGCTCGGGGTCGGCCAGATTTCGGACGTGATGAGCGTGGAATCCAGCCACAGCTTCAAGCGCCCGATCTATGCCGGAAACGCCATCATCACCGTCAATGCACCGGCCGACAAGCCGGTGGTCGCCACTGTCCGCACCGCGTCCTGGCCGGCCGCCGGAAATGACGGCAGCGCCGGTATCGAACCGCTTTCCCTGTCGGCTCCGCTGCCGGCGCACACCCGCTTCGTTTCCCTGCAGCAAGGCAAGTCCGACCGCCCCGATCTGCAGAGCGCCGGCAAAGTGGTCTCCGGTGGCCGCGCCCTGGGCTCGGCCGAGAACTTCGCCATCGTGTATTCACTGGCCGATAAGCTCGGTGCCGCCGTCGGTGCCTCGCGGGCCGCGGTCGATGCCGGCTATGTGCCCAATGAGCTGCAGGTCGGCCAGACCGGCAAGATCATCTCGCCCGAGCTGTACATTGCCGCCGGCATTTCCGGTGCCATCCAGCACCTCACCGGCATCAAGGACGCCGGCACCATCGTCGCCATCAACAAGGACGCCGAAGCACCCATTTTCGAAGTGGCTGATTTCGGTCTGGTCGGCGATTTGTTCCAGATTCTGCCGGAACTCGAAAAATCGATCTAACTCTCTGATTCAATTCAGTTACTGCAGTGAAAAAAACGGCCCGCAAGGGCCGTTTTTGTGATTCGCATCACAGTTTTTTTGACATCGCCGCGAATCGGCCTATAGTAAACACGGGGAAAATACAATTCAGGGGAGATTGGATGGCGAACTATCTGATCACGGGCGGTGCCGGCTTCATCGGCTCGCATTTATGTGATGAACTGCTGGCGGCCGGGCACCATGTCCTGGTCATCGATGATCTGTCCACCGGCAGCCGCGACAACATCGCCGCGCATCTCGGCAAGGACGCTTTCGAATTCCATCAGGATACGGTGCTGAATTATCCGCTGATGGAAAGCCTGGTGCAGCGCGCCGATTACATCTTCCACCTGGCGTCGGTGGTCGGCGTGCAGAGCGTGATCGACAGTCCGGTCAAAACCATCGAAACCGGTGCGCGCGGCATGAATATCCTGCTGTCGCTGGCCGATCAGTACGGCAAAACAGTCCTGTTCACCTCGACTTCGGAGGTGTACGGAAAATCCGAGAACCTGCCCTACCGCGAAGACGACGACATGGTGTTCGGCGGTACCCACATCGGGCGCTGGTCGTACGCCTGCAGCAAGGCGCTTGACGAGTTCCACGCCCTGGCCTATCACCGTGAACGCGGACTGCGCATCGTCGTGGTGCGCCTGTTCAATACCGTCGGCCCGCGCCAGACCGGAAAATACGGCATGGTGCTGCCCAAGTTCGTTGCCAGCGCCAAAGCCGGAACCCCGATCACCGTATACGGCGATGGCAGTCACCGGCGCTGCTTCGGGTACGTCAAGGACGTGACCTGGGCGCTGAAGCAGTTGATCGTGAAGCCCGAATGTTACGGCCGCGTGTTCAACATCGGCTCGCACGAGGAAATTTCGGTGATCGGACTGGCCGAACTGGTCCGGGAGCGCCTGGGCAGCGCCTCCGACATCGCCTATGTGCCCTATCGCGATGTGTATGGCGATAATTTCGAGGAAACCGTCAACCGCTCGCCCTGCACCGAACGCATCGAGGCGGCCATCGGTTACGCCCCGAAAACAACCCTGCGTGAAATGATCGACGCCATCGCCGCCACGCTGCGCTGAACGCAGCGCCGTCTTAGAGGAGTTCACCATGGCCACTGCCCCCTGGTTCGTCATCAGCCCGAATACGCTGGTCAGCCTGATCGGCCTGATCCGCGGGCCCGATAAAACCGAACCGACCCCGGTCGAGGATTGGCGTACCGCCGTCATCGACGTGGTCATTCCCGCCTTCCGCGAACAGGACAACATTGCCTACACGCTCAGCTCATTGATGACGCAGAGCATGCAGCCGCGGCAGGTCATCCTGGTCGATGACGGCGGCAAGGACGCCACCGTGGCACGGGCCCGCGAATTCGCGCAGGCCAACGGCATGAACCTGACGGTCATCGAACGCGCCTCGTCGATCGGCAAAACGCCGACCATCAAACGCCAGGCCCGCGAATTCGACTCGGACGTCGAATTCATCCTCGACGGCGACACCTTCCTGGAAAGTCCCGACTACATCGCGCGCTGCGTGCAGGAGCTTTATCAGGGCGTCGGCATCGCCAGCGCCTGCGGCACCATCCTGCCGATGCGCATGCGCGACCGCTCTGAAATCGAATACTCCCCGCCGTTCCGGAAATACCTGGCCGGCCGGCCCTATGAAGACCCTTTCCATGAAAAAAGCAGTCTGCACCATCTCTGGTGGTGGATTACCAACACCTACCGGGACTGCCTGTACAAATTCCTGCAGCGCTTCGTCTATCTCGGCCAGATGGTGTTCTTCGGCGGCATCACCAATCCGGTCGGCTGCGCGGTGGCATACCGCCGCAAATACATCAAGGATCTTTTCGACCGCTACGAACCGCTGTTCGGCGACGACCTGACCAACTCCGAGGATATCTTCATCGGCTTCGCGCTCAACAACGAAGGCTACCGAAACATTCAGTTGCAGGACGTGCAGGCCCGTTCGGAAGAGCCGCAGGTCCAGAAGCTGCCGCGCCAGGTCTATCTGTGGTCGTCCTCGTTCCTGCAGAGCTGCTATTACTTCGACGCCCTGATGCGCAGCCCGTTCAAGGCCCCGAAACGGCTGTGGCAGCGCATCAAGCGCAAGAACAGCGGCGAAGCGGAACGCATCGAAGAACTGCGCAAGATCAAGGAAGCCTACCGGCAGCCCTTCGGCGAAGCGCACACCCGCAGCAGCGGACGGCCGATCGGCTGGGTGATCTTCATGTCGGCCTTCGAGAAAATCGGCTTTCCGACCGCCATGATCATCCTGATCCTGCTGAAGATGTGGGAACCGCTGGCGGTCACCATCGCCGCCGAGGTCCTGCTGTCGACCTTCGTGCTCACCTTGGTCAGCAAGGGCGAGCGTCTGCGCGGATTTTTCAATGCCCTGCTGGTCACGCCGCTGCGCTATGCCTTGATGGCGTGGGATGTGGTGACCATCAGCCGCTTCGCAATTGATCTGTGGATTACGGGGAACCGGAAATGGCGCAAATGAAAACACTCCCTCTCGCACTGGCCGCATTGCTGGCGCTGCCGGCAGCCGCACAGGACCGCAGCCAGGAAGCGCGCGACGCTTCCGCCCGCGGCGACACCGCCACCGCCATCACCGCCATGCAGGCACATGTCGCCGCGCATCCGGACGACGTTGAGGCGAAAAAAGATCTGGCCCGCTATCTGCTCTGGACCGGCGCCTACGCCGAAGCCGACGCCCTGCTGGCGCCGATGGCCGCCAACGACCCTGAGGCCGCGGCGCTGCAGGCCAACAATGCCGCCTGGGCCGGAAAAATCGATCAGGCCCTGCAGCTCAACGCCGCCGGCATGCAGAAATCACCGCCCGATTTCCTGGCGCAGTTCACCCAGGCCGTCGCGCTGCGCCAGACCGCGCAGGCTTACCGCGCCTGGCCGCATGTCGATGCCGCCGAAACCCTGCAGCCCGGCGGCAAAGACGTCAATGACCTGCGCCGCGGCACCCGCATCAGGACGGCATCGGAAATCACCGCAGGCTGGACGCTGCTCGATGATTCGGACGATATCCGTGCCGAACGCTTCGGCCTGTCCGCCGCCGTGCGCCTGAGCGATGACTGGCGCCTGATCGGTGGCTGGAGCAATACCGACTACCGCGCACCGATCGGCGGCGGCTACGAGCCGGTCAGTGGCGGCGACAGCATCGATGACCGTCAGTACTGGCTGGGCGTTGCGGTCACGCCTGCGCCGGACACGCGCATCACGGCCCAACTCGGCCGCAGCGACACCGATGCCGGCGATGACACCACGGGCCTGCTGCGGGTGGACCAGCGCATCAACGACGATTTCAGTTTCTCGGCCGGTTACGACCGCAACCGGCTCGGCATATCGCCGCGCTCGGTCTCGCTCGGACTGATGCGTGACCAATTCCTCGGCCAGATCCATTACACACCGGGCTACCACTGGACCTTCGATGCCTTCGGGTCTTACCAGGACATCGACGACGGCAACAGCCGCAGCGAATGGCAGCTGGCCGCACGCCGGGCCGTGGTGCGCAGCAGCAAACTGCAGCTCGATCTGGGCGGTGAAGTGCAGTGGCTGTCGTTCGCCAATGCCACCGGAAACGGCTATTACGCCCCCGACAGTTACAAACGCGCGGCCCTGACCGCCAGCGCCTATCTGCCGTTCAGCGACGATGTCGGGCTGTATGCGCGGGCCGGTGTCGGTCTGCAGCGCGATGAGAGCTTCAGCAGCTGGAAAAGCGCGAACGACGTGAGCGTGGAACTGATTGCCGGCATCTTCAGCGACTGGGAACTGCGCATCTCCGCCGGCTATTCCGACCGCGCCCAGCAGGCCGGCCTGTACGATGCCAACAGCTTCGGCGTGCAGATCAAGCGGCGATTCTGAGCACATCGGCAACGCATGAAAAACCCCGCTGTCGCGGGGTTTTTTGTCGAGTGTTCCGCAACATTACTGCAGAACGGGAACACCGGTCTTGCTTTTGATTTCCGCAAGCGAAACCTCCGGCGCCAGTTCCACCAGTTTCAATCCGGCCTCGGTCACGTCGAACACGCCCAGCTCGGTGATGATGCGGTTGACCACGGCCAGACCGGTCAGCGGCAAGGTGCATTCGGGCAGGATTTTCGGAGAACCGTCTTTGGCGGCGTGCTCCATCAGCACTACCACGCGCTTGACGCCGGCCACCAGATCCATCGCGCCGCCCATGCCCTTCACCATCTTGCCGGGCACCATCCAGTTGGCCAGATCACCCTTGTCGGTAACCTGCATGGCGCCGAGAATGGCCAGATCGATATGTCCGCCGCGGATCATCGCGAACGAATCATGGCTGCCGAAATAACTGGCGCCGGCACGCGCGGTCACGGTCTGCTTGCCGGCATTGATCAGATCGGCATCCACCTCGTCTTCGGTCGGGAACGGACCGATGCCGAGCAGGCCGTTCTCGCTCTGCAGCCAGACATCCATGCCCTCGGGAATATGGTTGGCCACCAGAGTCGGCAGGCCGATGCCGAGGTTCACGTAAGCACCGTCGCTGAGTTCTGCGGCGGCGCGTTTGGCCATGTCATCACGGGTCCAAGCCATGTCGTTCTCCTTATGCCGTGCGCACGGTGCGTTGTTCGATGCGTTTTTCCGGCGCGGCGTTGACCACGATGCGGTCGACGTAAATGCCCGGGGTGTGGATGGCGTCCGGATCGAGCGCGCCGACCGGCACGATTTCCTCGACTTCGGCAATGCAGATTTTTCCGGCCATCGCCACGGCCGGATTGAAATTGCGCGCGGTCTTGCGGTACACCAGGTTGCCGGAGGCATCGGCTTTCCAGGCTTTCACCAGCGACACATCGGCGTGCAGCGCGGTTTCCAGCACGTAATACTTGCCGTCGAACTCCCGGGTTTCCTTGCCCTCGGCCACGATGGTGCCGTAGCCGGTGCGGGTGAAAAAGGCCGGAATGCCGGCGCCGCCGGCGCGCAGGCGCTCAGCCAAGGTTCCCTGCGGATTGAATTCAAGTTCGAGCTCGCCGGCCAGGTACTGGCGTTCGAACTCCTTGTTCTCGCCCACATAGGACGAAATCATCTTGCGGATCTGCCGGGTATTCAGCAGCATGCCAAGGCCGAAACCGTCGACGCCGGCATTGTTGGAAATGGCGGTCAGTCCGGTGGTGCCGGAATCGCGCAGGGCGGCAATCAGGGCTTCGGGAATGCCGCACAGGCCGAAACCGCCGACCGCGATGGTCTGGCCGTCCCGCACGATGCCGCGCAGGGCGTCATCGGCACTGGCGTAGAGTTTTTTGTTCATACGGAAATCCTTTCAGGAACCAACAGTATCAGGCCGACAATGCCTGCTGGATATCGGACCAAAGGTCGATGGCATCCTCGACGCCGACACTGAGCCGGACCAGATTGCCGGTGACACCCAGGGCGTTGCGGCGATCTTCCGGAATCGAGGCATGGGTCATCACCGCCGGGTGATTGGCCAGGCTTTCCACACCGCCGAGCGATTCGGCGCAGGTGAACAGTTCCAGCCGTTCCATGAAGCGCTTGGCTTCCGGAAATCCGCCCTTGAGCCAGACACTGACCATGCCGCCGAAGCCGTGCATCTGCGTTTTGGCCAAGGCGTGCTGCGGATGCGAGACCAGGCCCGGATAGGCGACTTTTTCCACCGCCGGATGCGCTTCCAGTTTTTCGGCGATGAATTGCGCGTTTTCGCAGTGCGCCTTCATGCGCAGGTGCAGGGTTTTCAGGCCGCGCAGCGCCAGGAAGCTGTCGAACGGCCCCTGCACGCCGCCGATGGCGTTCTGCAGGAAGGTCATCTGTTCGGCCAGGGCCGCGTCCTTCACCACCACCATGCCGCCGACGATGTCGGAATGGCCGTTGAGGTATTTGGTGGCCGAATGCATGACGATGTCGGCGCCGAGCTCCAGCGGGCGCTGCAGCACCGGCGAACTGAAGGTGTTGTCGACCGCCAGCAGCAGACCGTTGGCCTTGGCGAATTCGGCCAAGCGGCGGATGTCGACCAGCTTCAGCAGCGGATTGGTCGGGGTTTCGCACCAGATCATTTTGGTGTTGGGTTTCAGCGCGGCGTTCACCGCATCCAGATCGTTCAGATCAACGAAGCTGAACTCCAGACCGGCACTGCGCCGACGTACGCGTTCGAACAGACGGTAGGTGCCGCCGTACACGTCGTCCATGCAGATCACGTGCGCACCGGAATCAAGCAGCTCGAGCACCGTCGAGGTCGCGGCCAGGCCGGAGGCGAAGGCATAGCCGTGCGTGCCGGACTCGAGCTCGGCCACGCAGCGCTCGTAGGCGAAACGGGTCGGATTGTGGCTGCGCGAATATTCAAATCCCTGATGTTCGCCCGGGCTGGCCTGGGCGTAAGTCGAGGTCGCGTAGATCGGCACCATCACCGCGCCGGTGGACGGGTCGGGGCTTTGGCCGGCATGGATGGCCTTGGTGCCGATGCCGTGGGTTTTCTTGCTGCTCATGGGATTCCTTTATTGCACGCGGCGGCGCAGGTAATTCAACAGATCGATGCGGGTAATCAGACCGAGGAAACGGGTGCCGTCCATCACGATGGCGACCTTGCCGGCATCGAACACCGGCATCAGCGCCGCCATCGGCGCGCCGACCTCGAGCACTTCCAGCTCGCGCACCATGGCGGTGGACACCAGGTCCTTGAAACGTTCCTGGTCGGTGTGCACGTGCATCAGCACGTCGGACTCGTCGACGATGCCAACGATCTTCTCGTCGTCCATCACCGGCAGCTGGGAAACGTCGTACATCTTCATGCGCTGGTAGGCCACGGTCAGACTGTCATTCGGGCCGACCACCACGGTATCGCGCTTGGCGTAAGGCCGCAGGATCAGATCGGACAGGTCGCCCTTGGCTTCGCGTTCGAGAAAGCCGTTATCCAGCATCCAGTAATCGTTGTACATCTTCGAAAGGTATTTGTTGCCGGTATCGCACACGAACACCACCACTTTCTTCGGCGCGGTCTGTTCACGGCAGTATTTCAGCGCGGCCGCCAGCAGTGTGCCGGACGAAGATCCGCCGAGCACGCCCTCCTTCATCAGCAGCTCGCGGCCGGCCATGAAGCTTTCCTTGTCGGAAATGGCATAGGCTTTCTTGACCCGGTGGAAATCGGAAATGCCCGGAAGGAAATCCTCGCCGATGCCTTCGACCATCCAGGATCCGGATTTGGTGCTGAGCACGCCTTCGTTGATGTACTGGGTCAGAATCGAGCCGACCGGATCGGCCAGCACCAGTTCGACATGCGGCGCGGCCTTCTCGAAGAAGCGCGACAGCCCGGTCATGGTGCCGGAACTGCCGCAACCGAACACGATGGCATCCATGTCCTGATTCATCTGCTCCCAGATTTCCGGGCCGGTGCCGGTTTCGTGCGCCAGCGGATTGTCGGGGTTGCCGAATTGATTGATGAAATAGGCGCCGGGCGTCTCGCGCGCGATGCGCTCGGCCATGTCCTGGTAGTACTCGGGATGGCCCTTGGCGACATCGGAACGGGTCAGCACCACCTCGGCACCCATGGCACGCAGGTTGAAGATCTTTTCGCGGCTCATTTTGTCGGGCACCACCAGCAGCAGCTTGTAGCCTTTCTGCTGGGCGACCAGGGCCAGTCCGATACCGGTATTGCCGGCGGTGCCTTCGACCAGGGTATCGCCCGGGGCGATCTTGCCGGCACGCTCGGCCGCTTCGATCATCGAAACGCCGATGCGGTCCTTGATCGAGCCGCCCGGATTCATGCATTCAAGTTTGAGGTAGAGCTCGCAAAGGCCGGTGTCGAGATGCCGGGCTTTGACCATGGGCGTCTGCCCGATCAGTTCCAGAACACTGTGATGGATGGTCATGGGATTGGCAGAAAATGGCGAGAACACATTCTACCAGTTTCACCCCCTGCCAAGGCCGGGTGACGGCGGTCCGACGAGGAGGACCGGATCGCCACCCTGGCCTGATTCCGAACGGCTCAGTGGCCGTGTTCGCCGAGCATGCGGGTCAGACGATCCTTGGCCATCAGTTTTTCCCGCTTCATGCGGGTCAGCGTCCGGTCGTCGATCGGCAATACGCCGAGTTCGGCGTCGGTGACTTTCTTGTCGAGCTTCTGATGGTGGAAATACAGACGGCGGAAATCGCTGTCTTCCTGCATGCGTGAATCTACCGATTGTTGCGATTGACCTTCAAACACGGGAACCCCCTTGGCAAAAACAAAACCCCGGCATGGCCGGGGTTTCATGGGTTGTGCGCGCGTTCATGACGTCGGAACCGCGGCCCGCTTCCGGCCGGAATTCCTGTGCTGCATCGGGACGAGGTGATGTGGCGTCGTGCATGATCGTGGCTCGCTTTCGCCATGCAACGGAAAACAGCCTGCATGGGATATAAAACCTACGCCGGTCTTTTCCGGGCCGCAAGCGCTTTTTTATCCCCTTGATTTCGCGGAATTTTCCAAACGGCTTTGGACGGATTACGGAAAATCCGGATTTTTCCGTTTCAATTCATTGGCTTACTGCATGCCGCCGGACGGCATGAATCCGCAAACCCCTGATTTACCGCTTATTTCTGGATGATCTCGACGCGGCGATTCTGCGCACGCCCTGATTTTCCGGCGTTGGAGGCCACCGGCTTGGCCGAACCCCAGGCTTTGACGCTGAGTTTGCCGGGCGGAACCCCGGCCGCTTTCAGGACTGCCATGACTGCCTCGGCCCGCTGGCGCGACAGGGCCAGATTGGCTTCCTCGCTGCCAAGGTTGTCGCTGAACCCTTCAATGGACCAAGCCTTGCCGGAAGCCTTCAGGCGCTTGCCCAGCTGACTGAGCTGCTGCCGCGCTTCCGGCTGCAGACTGGCTTTACCGGCCTGGAAAGCGGTGCCGGCCACGCGGTAACGGCCTTTTCCTGAGCCGCCCAGGCTGAGCAGAACATCGCCGTTGGCAGTGGCCAGCGCCGCCAGCTCTTCTTCCAGCCGGGCCAGCTCGCCGTCTTTGGCGGCCAGCGCGGCACCCGCCAGGGCGGTTTCCTCTGCCATGGCGGCCGTATCGGCAGACAGCAGGGCTTCTTCCTCCTCGCGTGCCAGGGCCTGCAGACGCAGGCGCTCGGCCTCCTTGCGCGCCAACTCGGCATCGCGCCGGCTGGCTTCGAGCACGATGGCATCGCGTTCGCGGTCGAGTTCAAGCGATTGCTGACGCAGCTGCGCCACCTTCAACGCGGTTTCAGCCGTGGCCACCCGCAGTTCGGCAATGCCGGTGGCGAAGGCACGGTCCCGTGAGCGGACCTCCGGCAAAGCCTGCACGGCCTGACGGGCCTGCAGACGCTCGAGTGCCGCGGCGTCGCCCTCGCCGGCGGCGGCATCCACGGCAGCCAGACGCTCCTGCAGCACGGGCCATTGCTGTTCCGGATCCGCGACCGGGTTCTGTGCCTGCGCAGCCGCGCAGACCCCGGCAAGCAACAGCACCGGCAGGAAGCGGCTCATGGCCGTTTGCCGTCCTTGCCCAGCAGCAGATCACGGCGCAGGGCATTGTTCTCGGAAATCTTGCGCTCGACCTGTTCGGCCAGACGCCGTTGGCGGGCCTGTGCAGCGGCCAGAGCCGCCTGGGCTTCGGCAGTCAATGCCGCACGCTCGGCATCGGTTTTCTTGCGTTTCAGTTGCAGGGCCTGCGCCTGGGCATAGGCATCCCGTGCGGCCTGGTAAGGCTCCGCTGCCCATTGCCCGGCCTGCTCGCGCTCGGCTTCAAGCAAGGCGCGCTCGGCGGCGGCAAACGCCGGCGTGGCTTCCGGTGTCTGTGCCGCAAGGGGCATGACCGCCAGAAAAAAAGCGAGGACCGGCAAGTACACAAAACGCTTGGACACTCTATAATCCATTGAATAAGGGAATCTGGAACCGCGTTCCAGTGTACACAATAACGGTGCCGGCAAAAACCGGACAAGGGCAATTATGGATATCGGCTATTTCCTGAAACTGATGCGCGAGAAAAACGCGTCCGACCTTTTCCTGAGCACCGGGGCGCCCGTCTACATCAAAGTCGAGGGCAAGCTGTACGCGCTCGGCAACAACGGCCTGCCGACCGGCATGGTCAAGAAGATCGCGTACTCGCTGATGGACGAAGACCAGATCAAGGTCTTCGAGCACGAGCTGGAATACAACATGGCCATCTCCATCCGCGAGGCCGGCCGCTTCCGGGTCAATTGCTTCAAGCAGCGCGGCGAGATCGCCATGGTCATCCGTGCCATCAAGAGCGAAATCCCGACCATCGAAGAGCTGAAGCTGCCGCAGACCCTCAAGCGCATCATCAACGAGCCGCGCGGCCTGGTGCTGGTGGTCGGCTCCACCGGTTCGGGCAAATCCACGGCGCTGGCGGCGATGATCGACCACCGCAATGAAACCCAGACCGGCCATATCCTGACCATCGAGGATCCGATCGAATTCCTGCACCGGCACAAGAAATCGCTGGTCAACCAGCGCGAGGTCGGTTTCGATACCCACGGCTTCCACAACGCGCTGAAGAACGCCATGCGCGAGGCGCCCGACGTCATCCTCATCGGCGAAATCCTGGACGCCACCACCATGGAAGCGGCCATCACCTTCGCTGAAACCGGCCATCTGTGCCTGGCCACCCTGCACTCCAACAACGCCGACCAGACCCTCGAGCGCATCCTGAACTTCTTCCCGGAAGCCGCGCACAAGAACATCCTGATGAATCTGGCGCTGAACCTGCGCGCGGTGATTTCCCTGCGCCTGGTGGTCGGCGTCGACGGCCGCCGCATGCCGGCCACCGAAGTGCTGATCAACACCCCGATGATCCGCGACCTGATCCGGCGCGGACAGATCCACGAAGTCAAGGAAGCGATGGACACCAGTCTGGAAGAGGACATCCACACCTTCGACCAGTCCCTGTTCCGCATGTACAAGGACGGCAAGATCACCCTCGACGAAGCCCTGCTCAAAGCGGACTCGCGCGACGGTCTGGCACTCAAGGTGCGTTTGTCGGAAGGCGGCAATGCCGAACACGACCCGTACGGCGATCTTTACAACAACCAATAACGGCAAAGCCCGCGCAAGCGGGCTTTTTTTCCGGCCTCAATTGACGCGGAACTCCGCAGGCGTATCCGGTTGCCGCCCCGGGTGGGCGCGCGCGAAGGCCGGCATGGGCTGGCATTGGCCGACGATGCGCATCACGTTCGGATACGGCGTCATGTCGAGGTTGAAGCGCGCGGCAGCGAACACATGCGGCACCAGACAGCATTCGGCCAGTCCCGGCGTGTCGCCGGCGGTGAAGGTGCCGCCATGGGGATTATTCGCCAGCTGCGCTTCGACATTGCCGAAATTGACCGCCAGCCAGTGCCGGACCCAGGCATTGCGGGCATCTTCATCCAGGCCGTGGGTATGCTGCAGGTGCTGGAGCACGCGCAGATTCATCAGCGGCTGGCCTTCCGAGGCGATGTACAGCGCCAGCCCGCGCACGAAGGCGCGCGCCAGAGGTTCGGCCGGCAGAAGTCGCGGCCCCGGGAACACGTCATCCAGATATTCGATGATGGCCAGCGACTGGCCGATGGCCTGGCCGCCGTGCACCAGGGTCGGCACCAATTGCTGCGGATTGAGGGCGCGGTAGGCGTCGTGGTGCTGTTGACCGCCGTCTTCCAGCAGATGCACCGGCACGATGCGGTAATCCAGACCTTTCAGATTCAGCGCGATGCGGGCGCGGTAGCTGGCACTGGAACGCCAGTAGTGGTAAAGCACCAGATCGGGATCGGCCATGGTTCAGGCTCCGGCGACGGTGATTTTCTGTTCGATGGCGCCGAACACGCTGGCGCCGCTGCGGTCGAGCATCTCGATGCGCACGACATCGCCGAATTTCATGAACGGCGTGCTCGGTTTGCCGTCGCGCAGGGTTTCCACCGTGCGCCGTTCGGCGAAACAGGAGGCACCGAGCGCGGTGTCTTCGTTGGCCACGGTGCCGGAGCCGACGATGGTGCCGGCCGACAACGGCCGGGTCTTGGCGGCGTGGGCAATCAGTTGGGCGAAATTGAACTGCATGTCGACGCCGGCTTCCGGTGCGCCGAACCACTCGCCGTTGATGTGGGTCAGCAGGGCCAGATGCACTTTGCTGTCCTGCCAGGCCTCGCCGAGTTCATCCGGCGTGACGAACACCGGGCTGAGCGCCGAACGCGGCTTGGACTGCAGAAAGCCGAAACCCTTGGCCAGTTCGTCGGGAATCAGGTTGCGCAGCGACACGTCGTTGACCAGACCGATCAGCTGGATGTGGGCGGCGGCCTGTTCGGGCGCGACTGCCATCGGCACGTCGTCGGTGACCACCACCACCTCCGCTTCCAGATCGATGCCGAAGGCTTCGCTGGGCACCAGCACCGGATCGCGCGGGCCGTAGAATCCGGCCGACACCGCCTGGTACATCAGCGGATCGGTGTAGAAGCTCTCCGGCACTTCCGCGCCGCGGGCCTTGCGCACCCGCGCCACATGCGGCAGATAGGCGCTGCCGTCGACGAATTCGTAGGCACGCGGCAGGGGCGCAGCCAGCGCAGCCATATCGAGCGCGATGACGTCTTCGGCGTCGATGGTCTGCACGTTGCCGTGGTTCAGCGCTTCATACACGCGGTTCAGGCGCGGCGCGGCGTTCTGCCAGTCTTCCAGTGCGCGTTGCAGGGTCGGCGCGATGGCCGGCACCGGCACGGCGCGTTGCAGGTCTTTCGAGACCACCACCAGCGTGCCGTCGCGGCCGCCTTGTTTCAGGGAAGCGAGTTTCATGCGTTATCCGGAGTGAAGTGTTTGCGCAGGCCCTGCCAGCAGGATTGGTAATCGCGCTGGCGGCTGGCACATTGTAGCGCCTGCTGCGTGGGCGCGAACATGTGGCGGGTTTCGAACATGAAGGCCATGGTGCCGGTGATGACATCGGGCTCGCTCAGATCGGCGTTCGAGGCTTTTTCGAAGGTGGCCGCATCCGGGCCGTGCGCGGTCATCGCATTGTGCAGCGACGCTCCGCCCGGCACGAAGCCGTCGGCCTTGGCATCGTACACGCCATGGATCAGGCCCATGAATTCGCTGGCGATGTTGCGGTGGAACCACGGCGGGCGGAAGGTGTCCTGCGCCACCAACCAGCGCGGCGGGAAAATGACGAAATCCAGATTGCTGGTACCGGCGGTATCGCTCGGCGAATACAGCACCAGGAAGATGCTCGGATCCGGATGGTCATAACTGATCGAGCCGATGGTATTGAAACGGCGCAGATCGTATTTGTAGGGTGCGTAGTTGCCGTGCCAGCCGACCACATCCAGCGGCGAATGCCCGATCGGGGCGCGCCAGAGCCGGCCTTGGAATTTATTGAGCAGTTCGAAATCGCCCTCGCGGTCTTCGTAAGCGGCAACCGGATACAGGAAATCGCGCGGATTGGCCAGGCCGTTGGAACCGATCGGACCCAGATCCGGCAGGCGCAGCAGCGCACCGTAGTTTTCGGCCACGTAACCGGCGGCGCTGCCGTCCGGCAGATCGACCGCGAAACGGATGCCTCGGGGAATCACCGCGATTTCCTGCGGTTCGATGTCGAGCACGCCCATTTCGGTGCGCAGACGCAGACGGCCGGCCTGCGGCACAATCAGCATCTCGGCATCGGTGTTGCTGAAGAAACGACCGCGCATGTCGGCATTGGCGGCATAGCGGTGCACGCCCACGCCGCCATTGCCGCACATGGCGAACAGACCGCCGATGAAATCGGTGCCCGGCGTGGCGGCCGGCAGCGGGGACCAGCGCAGCTGGTTCGGATCGGCCGGCAGTTCCGCAAAGCGATTGTGGAACGTGGTTTCCGGCTGTAGCTCGAAACTGCCATGCAGCGCGGCCGGACGGATGCGGTAGAACCAGGTGCGGCGGTTGCTGTGCCGCGGCGCGGTGAACGCGGTGCCGCTCAGCTGTTCGGCGTACAGACCGTGCGCCACGCGCTGCGGCGAATTGCGGCCCTGCGGCAGCGTGCCGGCCAAGGCTTCAGTGGCGAATTCATTGCCGAAGCCGGATTGATAGGCGAGCGTCATGGCGGCTCCTTACAGCACGCCGCGGCGCATCTGGTCGCGCTCGATGGACTCGAACAGGGCCTGGAAATTGCCTTCGCCGAAACCCTCGTTGCCCTTGCGCTGGATGATCTC
>NZ_JAPDUI010000070.1 GCF_025980345.1 Arenimonas sp. GDDSR-1
CGTAATGCTCCGCCATTTTACGGGTGACGCGATAGGTGAGTTTGCCATCCACCAGGAAGCGTATCTGGTCAGGCGTCCATTCCACCGCATATTCATGCCACTGGGTGGCATCGGTTTCCGGCGGGAAGAAATGCTTGTTGACCAGCGGGGTCTCGCCGAAATAGCCCTCGCCGTGCAGGGCAACGCCGGTCCAGTCGGCTTCGCCCACATATTCCATGATGTCGATTTCTCCGGTCTCGGGCCATTTGCCGTTGCCCAGCAGCCAGAAGGCCGGCCAGACGCCGGCCGCGTCGGGCATCTTGATGCGCGCGGCCGCGCGGCCATAGGTGAATTCAAACCTGCCGCGCGTGTCGATCCGGCCCGAAACGAAATCCATCTTGCGCCCGTCCGGCGTTTCGAAACCCTTCCGGAACACGGGCTGCAGGACCAGCGCCCCGCCATCGGCACCGGTTGATTCGCCATTGTCCCTGAAGCGGATGGTTTCAGGCGCATCGATATAGGCTTGCTGCTCGTTGTTCACCCAGAAATCCGGGCCGATGACATTCCATTTCGACCGGTCGAGCTGGCCGGAATTGAACTCATCCGCAAACAGCAGATCCCCCTCCTGCCACGTCTGCGCCTGCGCCGCGGGGTGCGCAGGCGCTGTTGAGGTCCGGCAGTACGCCAGTCCCGGGCCTGCTGCCAGAATGACGGTCAACAGCAGCGAGCGCATAGCGTATCTGTTCGGTTTGCAGGCGGCAGGGGATTCAGGCCACCGCCGGTTTGCGCGCATAGATGCCAAAACCGGCGATGATGGCATAACAGGCTGCGGGCAGTACGAGCGCAAAGGAAAGGCTGCCGCTTACGTCGGCAATGACGCCAGTGAGAAGCGGGATCACCGCGCCACCGAAAATGGCGACATTGATGATGCCGGATCCATCCGCAGCCCGGCTGCCCAGCTTTTCGCACGCGAGGCTGAAAATGGTCGGGAACATGATTGCATTCATCAAACCGATCGCCAGCAGGCTGTAGCCTGACAGCATACCGGTGGTGTTGGTCGATAGTACGATCAGGGCGATGGCACCCACGGCCACACATGCCAGCACTTTTCCCGGACTCAGCATGCGCAGCACTGCCGATCCGATAAACCGGCCGACCATCGCACCGCCCCAATACAGGCCGATCAGTTTGCCCGCCGCCTGTTCCTGAAGGCCCATGACACCGGGTTGCATCAGGTAATTCACGATCAGCGAACCAATCGATACTTCAGCGCCAACATAAAGGAAAATGCACAGCGCGCCGAAGCCGAAGCGGGGGCGCTTGAGCAGGTCGGCGCCGCCAAGCCCGGAGCTGGGCTCATGCCGCTCGCCCTGCAGCTTGTCGCGGAACACCCAGACCACGGCGGCCACCAGCGCCAACGCAATGGCAATGCCGACATAACCATTCACGATCGCCTGGCTTTCCGCCACGCGATAGGCGTCCAGCTCAGCGCCCGATAATTGATCTGCACTCATGGACGCCAGGCTTCCGAGGATAAGGATGGAGCCGGCTATCGGAAAAACGGTCGTGCCAAGCGAGTTGAAGGCCTGGGCGAACGTCAGTCGGCTATGCGACGTCGAAGACGGGCCGAGCAGGGAAATGAGCGGGTTTGAAACCACCTGGACCAGCACCACGCCGCTTGCCAGAACAAACAGGGCGAAGAGGAACAGCTCATAGGTCGCCGTCTGCGATGCGGGAATGAACAGCAGGCAGCCGAACAGCATGGTCACGAGGCCCGCAACTGCGCCGCGCATGTAGCCGATCTTCTTGACCAGTTTGGCGCCGGGAATACCAATCACCAGATAGGCTGTGAAGAAGCAGAACTGCACCAGCATGGCCTGTGTGTAGTTCAGCGTGAACAATTCCTTCAGTTTTGGGATGATGACATCGTTAAGCGAGGTGATCCCGCCGAAAATGAAGAACAAGGCGAAGACGAATCCCTGCAATCCGGGCGCATGGATGGGCGCGCCGTCTTCCCTTGCCGCTGAAGGATCCGTGCTGCTCGAAATGCCTGGTGTCACTGCCATATTCTCTCTCCCCGCGCGCCCTTGATTCATAAGGTGCGCGCTCGTGGTGGTGGTTGGTGTTGCCTTGGGCCGCCGTCGGTCGGAATAAAGGCTCTAGGGCTACCTTTTGCAAGACAATGACAGCCATTGATACCGATGTCAATATCCTGTGACGGCCATAAATCAGGACGTCAGGGTCTTTCAAAAAGTTAACTAAATATAATATAAACAATAATATAGATATATTAAATGACCTGTATCAGTCCGCTGTAGAAGCGAGCTTTGTGTGCGATTATCGGCTGGTTTGGACGCATTCTTGACATCGTTGTCATAAATCGGTAAATTTCCGTTCAATCGGCCCAAGGCCGGTCGCAGCACGAATATAAAAACCGGATGGCCAGCCCTGTGGATGCGCCAAGCCGACAACGAAAACGATTGATGGAGAGGGTTATGAATTCCAGTCTACGAACCACCCTGTCGGCGGCACTGATGTTTGCATCGGTACTGTTCACGCAGGCGCACGCGCAGGAGCAGCAGCAGAACGCTGAAACCGCCGCAGCCAACGATGACGCCAAGACCAAGGCCAAAACCACCGGCAAGGAAACGCCGCAGGTGCTGGAAGAAGTCACGGTGACCGCCACCAAATTCGAAACCACGCTGATGCAGACGCCTTTGGCGGTGTCCGCATTCACCCAGGACAACCTCGACCGCCAGGGTGTGCAGGACGTCCGTGATCTCGGTAATCTGGTGCCCAACATGCAGGTCGGGTTCTCGCCCTCCGATTCCGGCGTGCAGGTGGTCGTGCGCGGCATCACCTCCAACAACTTCACCGAACTCGGCGATCCGACCGTCGGCATCCACATCGACGGCAGCTACACGCCGCGTCCGCAGAACGGACTCGCGCTGATGCATGACGTCGAGCGCGTGGAAGTGCTGCGCGGCCCGCAGGGCACCCTGTTCGGACGCAACTCCACCGCCGGTTCGATCAACATCATCACCGCGCGTCCGGTTTACGACCAGGCCTTCGGCGGCGGCGACATCGAATTCGGCAACAACAACCACAAGCTGATGCGCGGCATGTTCAACGTGCCGTTCAACGACTGGATCGCCCTGCGCGGTTCGTTCATGGTCGACAAGACTGACAGCTACATCGACCAGCGCATGGATACCTTCGACCTGAACTGGGATACCGACAACGACGGCATCTTCAACGGACCGAACGACGTTCCGGCCGACGGCATCGCCAATACCGACCAGCGCCGCAACCATCCGGTCGAGGATTCCGATGCCTATGGCAACTCCAACCGCTGGGCCGGCCGCCTGAGTCTGGGCATGAAGCCGACCGAAAGCATCGACTGGCTGCTGACCTTCGACCGCTACCGCGACCAGGGCGCCGGCATGGTTTCGCTGAAAGACTGCGAAAAAGCCAAAGGCACCTTCTTCGAATGCGATCAGCCGCAGTTCTCGGCCAACATCAACGTGCCGGGCGAACTGAACATGACCATCGACACCTGGCGCTCCGAGTTCAAGTGGCAGGCCACCGATGACATCGTGGTCGAGCACCGCATCGCCTATTCCGAAGAAACCCGCTCCCAGGCCTATGATGGCGACGGCGGCGCGTTCGCCGATCCGGACCATCCGGCCTTCGGCATCAACCGCGTCTGCTGCGGCGGCTTCGGCTTCCTGATCCGCGACCAGCAGGCCATCATCGATGCCGGCTTTGCGCCGTATGCCCTGTTTCCGTTCGAAGACCTGCAGCTGACCACCCGTTACTCGAACTATGACTCGCTGACCAGCGAACTGCAGATCAAGTCCTCCGGTGACGGTCCGCTGAAGTGGGTGCTGGGTGCCTTCTATCTGCAGGAAAAGAACGATATCCGTTTCGACGTCGAAATCCCGTTCTGCTGTTCGGCCGGCATTCCGCTGGCGCAGTCCTTCGTCCAGCCCAACCGCCAGGTCGAGTCGGAAGCGCTTTTCGGCCAGCTCGATTACAAGGTGAACGACAAGCTCAACATCACCGCCGGCTACCGCTACAGCTGGGACAAGAAAAGCGACAAGGGCGGTTCCAATCATGAAACCATCGGCTACTGGGTCAATCCGGGCGCCTTCGATCCGACCGGATCGTTCTGGATGGAAAGCTGGGGCCTGATCGGCATCGTGCCGTACTGGTCCACTTCCGGCGGCCTTTACCAGGCCGGCAACCTGACCGATGGCATGGGCTCGCTGGCCGAGGATTTCATCGACCGCGTACCGGGCACCGACAACACCTTCTCGGCCAAATGGAGCAAGGGCACCTGGCGTCTCGGCGCCGATTACGAGCTGAACGAAAACTGGTTCCTGTACGGCTATGCCGCGACCGGCTACAAGGCCGGCGGTTTCGGCGACAAAGTCAATGTCTGCGATTGCGAAGGCGGACTGACCGCGTTCGCCTACGAGCCGGAAGAAACCACCACCTTCGAAGCCGGCTTCAAGGCCCGCCTCGCCGATGGCAAGCTCAATCTGCTGGGCAATGTGTTCTTCACCCAGTATGACAACATGCAGCGCACCACCTGGGCCATCGTCGGCAAATCGCAGGTCAGCAACCGCGACATCGGCACCCTGCTGACCACCAACATCGCGGAAGCGGAAGTCAAAGGCCTCGAAATCGAGTTCGATTGGCTGCCCTGGCAGGGCGGTCGCGTCTTTGGCTGGTTCACCTATCTGGATGCCACCATCACCAAGTTCCCCGGTGCCGAAGACGGCTGGTTCTGCTTCGAGCGCGCCTACCTCGGTCTGTCCGAATGCGCGCCGGAAGATCCGACCCAGGTCCGTCCGGACAATACCCTGCGCCGTCCTGCCGATTACCGCGGCAAGAAGCTGCCGTGGTCGCCGGAATTCTCGACCAACCTGACCCTCGAGCAGACCTTCAAGTTCGGCGATGACATGCTGCTGATCCCGAATCTGTCGATGCACTGGCAGAGCGAGATGTTCTTCGCCGACAACAACTTCGACGAAGGTCCGTTCCACAGCGGCCAGCGTGCATTCGCCACCTTCAACGCCTCCGTGCGCCTGGTCAACACCATGCAGGGCTGGAGTTCCGAACTGTACATCTACAACCTGACCGACAAACTGGTCCGCCAGTGGGCCGATCCGGGTCCGGGGTACATGAAGGCCAGCTTCTTCCCGCCACGTTCCTACGGTATCAAGTTCCACAAGGATTTCTGATCGTCATCCGAGAACCGGACGCTACGGCGTCCGGTTCTTCCGGGCTGGAGCACACGATGAAAAAGCGATTGATCGCAGCCGTATGCCTGGCTGCGCTGATGGCGGCACCGATTTACGGTACGCCGCAGGCCTCCGGAAACACCGCCAACTGGGAGCCCATTGCCAACCCCGTGCCGGCCAATGCGGCGCTGGAAAAACGCATTGACGGCATTCTCGCCGCGATGACGCTCGAGCAGAAAGTCGGCCAGATGATCCAAGCCGAAATCCGCAGCGCCAGTCCGGCCGATGTCCGCAAATACGCACTCGGTTCGGTGCTGAACGGCGGCGGCTCGTTCCCGCAGACCAACAAACAGGCCAAGCCCGGTGATTGGTTGGCGCTCGCCGATGCCTATCACGAGGCGGCCGTCGATGTCGGCGGTACCCGCATTCCGGTGCTCTGGGGCACCGATGCCGTGCACGGCCACAACAATGTTTTCGGTGCCACGCTGTTTCCGCACAATCTTGGCCTGGGCGCCGCCAATGATCCGGCTCTGGTCGAAGCCATCGGCGCGGCAACCGCCGAAGAAGTCGCCGCAACCGGCATCGGCTGGGTATTCGCACCGACCGTGGCGGTGGCCAGTGATTTCCGCTGGGGCCGCACCTACGAAAGCTATTCGGAAAATCCCGATATCGTGAAAGTGCTCGGTGCCGCGCTGGTCAACGGCCTGCAGGGCCGGGCCGGCAGCGCCGATTTTCTGCGCAACGGCCGCGTCATCGCCACCACCAAGCATTTCATCGGCGACGGAGCCACCGCCGGCGGCGTTGATCAGGGCGATGCCCGGATCAGCGAAGCCGAACTGGCTGCCGTGCACGGCGCCGGTTACCGCGGCACGCTCGGCGCCGGCGCGCAGACGGTGATGGTCTCGTTCAACAGCTGGCAGGGCAAGAAGCTGCACGGCCACGAGTATCTGCTCAACCAGGTATTGAAAGGACGTCTGGGTTTCGACGGCATCGTGGTCAGCGACTGGAACGGCATCGGCCAGGTGTCCGGCTGTTCCAATGCCGATTGCGTTCCTGCGGTGCTGGCCGGCATCGATCTGTTCATGGTGCCGGAAGAATGGAAGGCCTTCCATGCCAATCTGCTGGCGGCGGTCAAACGCGGTCAGGTTCCGATGACCCGCATCGATGATGCCGTGCGCCGCATTCTGCGCGTCAAGTTGCGCGCGGGTCTGCTGGATGCCCCGTTGCCGTCGCAGCGCAACGCCGCCCGCCCGCCGAAGCCGGTCGGTGCCGCCGAGCACCGGGCGCTGGCGCGTCGCGCCGTGCGTGAATCGCTGGTCTTGCTGAAAAACAACAAGGCCCTGCTGCCGTTGAAAACCGACATGCATGTGCTGGTCGCCGGTGACGGCGCCGATGACATCGCCCGGCAGTCGGGTGGCTGGACACTGACCTGGCAGGGCACCGGCAACAGCAATGCCGATTTCCCCGGCGCGACTTCGATCTATGCCGGCATCGCCGATGCGGTAAAAGGGCGTGGCAGCGTCGAGCGCAGCCTGGATGGCAGCTACAAGACCAAACCGGATGCCGCCATCGTGGTCATCGGTGAAGAACCGTATGCCGAAGGCCAAGGCGACCGTCGCGATCTCAATCAAGCGCGTGCCCGCCCTGCCGATCTGGCGCTGCTGAAAAAACTCAAAGCCCAGGGCATTCCGGTGGTCACCGTGCTGCTGAGCGGCCGTCCGCTCTGGACCAATCCAGAGCTCAACCAATCCGACGCCTTCGTGGCTGCGTGGTTGCCGGGCTCGGAAGGCGCCGGTATCGCCGATGTGCTGTTCCGAAAAGCCGATGGCGGCATTGCCCATGATTTTACCGGCCGTCTGCCCTTCCGTTGGCCGGCCGAGCCGCAGCAGGCGCAGGTCATCCGTGACGCCAGTGCCCCCAAGGCCCTGTTCAATGCCGGTTATGGCTTGAGTTACGCCCGGCCCGCCACGCTTGGAGAAGATCTGCCCGAATTCGGTGCCGCCGAAGCCGTCACCGCCGCCGCCGAAATGATCCTGTTCGAACGCGGCCCGGTGGCGCCCTGGAAACTTTCGCTCGGCGACAAGGGCGGCTGGAGTCTGCCGGTGACCGGCAACACCACCACCTCCGCCAATGGCGCGGTCACGGTCAGTTCCTTCGACCGCAAAGTCCAGGAAGATTCACGGCGTGTGGTCTGGAACGGCAGCGGCGTCGGGCAGGTGTTCCTGAACAGCACGTCGCCGCAGGACCTCACTGCTCTGCGCAAGGGTGGCGGCGCGCTGGTCATCGACATGCTGCTTGAGTCGAGGCCGACCCAACCGGTAGAATTGCGTATCGATTGCGGTTATCCCTGCGGTGCCAAAGGCAACCTCAGTGACGTCTTCAAGCGCGCCCCCCTGAACACCTGGTTCTCGCTGAGCATGGATCTTTACTGTTTTGAAAAAGCCGGCGCCGACCTCAAACGCGTGGACACCGGTATGCTGATCGCGACCTCCGGCAAGTTGTCGCTGGGCATCACCGGCGTACGTATGGTGCCGGGCATGGCCGGAAAGGCCGTCATCCGTTGTGAAGCGCCCCGTGAATAAATCCAAGCCCCGAAAACCGAGCAAGCCCACCGCAAAAACCGGAAAGCGCGGCATGCCGTCCGCTGCACCGGCCGCCGTGCTCCGTCCGGGTCGCCCGACCATCGGGGATGTCGCGGCGCTGGCCGGGGTGTCGATCAAGACCGTGTCGCGCGTATTCAACAACGAACCCAATGTCGCGCCGGCGACCCGCTCGCTGGTGCAGACCGCCATCACGGCGCTGGGCTACAGCCCGAACCACTCGGCGCGCAGTCTGGCCGCGCGTGAATCGCTGACGCTCGGCCTGCTGTACGACAACCCGAGCCCGAACTACATCCACCAGGTCCAACGCGGCGCGCTGCAGTCCTGCCAGGAGGCCGGATACGACCTGCTGCTGCATCCCTGTGACTTCGGCAACAAGGCCATCAGCGATGAAATCGTCACGCTGCACCGGCAGGGCCGTTTCGACGGCGTGATCCTGACGCCGCCGCTGTCCGACATGAGCGATGCCGTGGACGCGCTGGTCGCAGCCGGCGTACCGGTGGTGGCGATCGCGCCGGCAGAAACCCGGGCCGACATCCTGCAGGTGGTGACCGACGACGAACGTACCTGCATTGCGATGACGCGCGCGCTGTATGCGCTGGGACACCGGCGCATCGCCTTCATCGCCGGACATCCTGATCACCGCGCGGTCGGCCTGCGTCTGGAAGGCTACCGGGCGGCACTGCGCGAGCTCGGACTGCCGGCACGCGATGACTATGTGGTGCAGGGCTACAATTCCTTCGATTCCGGCGAAGTGGCCGGCGCCGCGCTGCTGGCGCTGCCGCAGCCGCCGACCGCGATCTTCGCCGCCAACGACGACATGGCCGCCGGCGTCATGCGCATCGCGCACAAATTCGGGGTCAGCGTGCCCGGCAACCTGTCGGTGGTCGGCTTCGATGATATTCCCCTGGCCAGCCAGGTCTGGCCGGCCCTGAGCACGGTGCGCCAGCCGATCGAAGCCATGGCGGCGAAAGCGGTCCAGCTGCTGATTGCC
>NZ_JAPDUI010000071.1 GCF_025980345.1 Arenimonas sp. GDDSR-1
GCTGCCATCGCTGGCCAGAGCGGCCACAGCAATCACGTTCGGAACGTTGTAACCGCTCGGATAGGCAGCCGTGGCGTCATTGTTGGCACCGCTGTTGCCAGCGGCGGCAATGAACAGGATATCTGCGGCATTGGCGCGGCTGATGGCGTCCTGCAGGGCTTGCGAGAAACCGCCGCCGCCCCAGGAGTTATTGGTGGCGACGATCGGCACGCCCTTGTTCTTCAGGCCGGTGAAGTAATCCACGGCCTTGATGGCGTTGGCGGTGGTGCCGCCGCGGCTGCCGAGGAACTTGGCGCTCATCAGCTTGACGTTCCAGCACACGCCGGCCACGCCGATGCCGTTGCCGCCGACGCCGCCGATGGTGCCGGCCACGTGGGTACCGTGGTCATCGCCCACGCCATCGAAGACGGAGCTGTTGTTACCGTCGAAATCCCAGCCGTAGATGTCATCGACCAGACCGTTGCCGTCGTTATCGACGCCGTCGGCGGTCGCGCTTTCACCCGGATTCTTGTAGGCATTGGCGGCCAGATCGACGTGGGTGTACATATAGCCTTCATCGATGATGCCGACTACCACGCTGGAGCAATTGGTTTTGTTGGCGGCCCAGGCCACGGAGGCCTGTGAGCCGAAGGTGCCGGTCATGCCCCACAGCTTGCCGGCAGTCACTTCCGGATCGTTGGAGGTGGCGGCATGGCTGACCAGCCAGTTCGGTTCGGCGAAATCGACCGCCGGGTCATTCAGGATGGCATCGAGCTTGGCGGACATTTGGGTGCCGGCCGGGAAATTGAAGCGGACCAGTTCGATGTCGCCGTAAACGCCCTGCTTGCTGCCTTTGCGGGCCAGCACATCGGCGGTCACGCCGTTGCCGAGGGCTTTACCCACGCGTGCTTTGTCGGCGGCGGTGGCGAACGAGCGGTATTGAATGATCATTTGGCCGGCAGCATATTGCTTGCCCTGCGCCAGACCTTGCTTGACCAGATCCGGGCGACCGCCGGCATCCGCCGCAGAAGAAACGCCCAGAGCCAGCATGGTGGCCGAAGCCAGTAAAGACAGTCGAATCATGAAGAAACCCCTGAATAATTGTATGGATTGATGGTTGCGCAACGATACGGCCGAGACCGTCCCGTGAATCTGAACATAGTATGAATCTGGACTTAAGTCAAATTCGCGTCCGAATTATATTTAACCTTCATGAATGCTAATGCATACGAATGTAAACTCTTTGCAAAATCGGCGATTCATCCCCCGTCTTGTTGCCGCCGACCATTCCCAATCAACTATTTACAGCCGCTTTCTTCCTGACTTAAAGTAAGGTCAATCCATTCAGGTTGCCGGCCCATGAGTACCAGCATTCACGATTTCCATGACGATGTGCGCAACGCCGACATCCAAATCTGGGTCAATGGCAGCCTGAAGCCCCGGGCCGAAGCCACGGTCTCGGTATTCGACAGCGGTTTCGTGCTCGGCGACGGGGTCTGGGAGGGCTTCCGGGTCGTTGCCGGCCAGCCGGCGTTTTTGGACGCCCACCTCGACCGCCTCTATGAGGGCGCCAAAGCCATCGCCTTGGATATCGGCATGAGCCGCGGCGAAATGAAACAAGCCATAGCCGCCACCTTGCAGGCCAACGGCATGCGTGATGACGTTCATATCCGGCTGATGGTCACCCGCGGCGTCAAGCGCACGCCCTATCAGGATCCGCGCGCCTGCATCGGCCAGGCGACGGTCGTCATCATCCCCGAATACAAGACCCCGAAACCGGAAACCCTGCAGGCCGGCCTGAAACTGTTCACCGTGCATGTGCGGCGCGGCTTTCCGGATGTGCAGGACCCGAAACTCAATTCCCACAGCAAGCTCAACTGCATCACCGCCTGCATCCAGGCCATCGAGGCGGGCGCCGATGAAGGCCTGATGCTGGATCCGCACGGCTTCGTGGCGACCTGCAACTCGACGCATTTCTTCATCGTCCGCAAGGGCGAGGTGTGGACTTCGACCGGCGATTATTGCCTGGGCGGCATCACCCGAGCCAATATCATCGCACTGTGCCGACAGAACGGCATTCCCTGTTTCGAGAAGAATTTCAGCCTGAGCCAGGTCTACGGTGCCGACGAAGCGTTCTGTACCGGCACCTTCGCCGGCGTGGTGCCGGTCCGCGACATCGACGGCCGTAAAATCGGGGACGCCCTGCCCGGCCCGATGGTGTTGCGTCTTCAGCAGCTTTACCGCGAGCTGGTGGACCGCGATGTGACCGTGCGCGGCGCCGACCGTCTGGCATGAACGTGCTGCGACTGGGTCGCTCACGGCATCCTGCCTTCCGCGACACTCGCGCGTCCATGCGCATCGCCATGTGGAGCGGGCCGCGCAATATCTCCACGGCGATGATGCGTGCATTCGAGAACCGCAGCGATTGCACGGTGTCCGACGAGCCGCTGTATGCCGCATTCCTGCATCAGACCGGGCTAGATCATCCGGGTGCGTCCGAGGTCATTGCCGAGGGCGAATGCGACTGGCGCCGGGTGACCGAAACGCTGACCGGCCCGGTACCGGGCGGAAAGCCGCTGTGGTACCAGAAGCACATGAGCCACCATCTGCTGCCGGGCATGGACCTTGAATGGATTCATGGCTTGGCCAATGCTTTTCTGATCCGGCATCCCAATGCCGTGGTCGCGTCCTACATCAAATCGCGCGCCGAGGTGGCACCGGAGGATATCGGTCTGTTGCAGGAGGCCGAGCTGTTCGATGCCATCCGCGAACGTAGCGGGCAAGAACCGCCGGTGATCGATTCCACCGAATTCCTGACCGACCCACGCGGCCATCTCGAGGCGCTGTGCGGGCATTTCGGCATTGCCTTTGAAGAACGCATGCTGCATTGGCCGGCCGGTCCTCGCGACAGCGACGGCATCTGGGCCAAATACTGGTATGACGCGGTCTGGCGTTCGACCGGCTTCGAGGCGCGGCCGGAACGTATACCGACACTCAGCAAAGCCCATCAGGCCATCGCCGATGCCTGCCTGCCGGCCTATGAACGGCTTTATTCCGCCCGCCTGAAGCCGGGCCGATAAAAAAGCCACCTTTGCAGGTGGCTGTTTTGGTGGGCGATACAGGGTTCGAACCTGTGACCCCTACCATGTCAAGGTAGTGCTCTACCGCTGAGCTAATCGCCCGAATCCGGGACGGACATTATACGACAAAGTCCCGCTTTCCGGCAAATCTCAGCTCAGCAAGGCTTCCTGCTTGAGTCGGGCGATGGCATCGCGGCAGGCCGCGGCCTGCTCGAACTCCAGGTTCTGGGCGTGCTTGAACATCTTGGCCTCCAGCTCGTTCAGGCGCTTGGCCAGCTGCTGGGCGGTCAACACCGACACGCCTTTTTCCGGAACGGGCGCGCCCTGCTCCGCTTCGCCGCGGGCACCCTCCATCACATCCATGATCTCGCGCTTGATCGAGGTCGGCACGATGCCGTGCTGGCGGTTGTATTCTTCCTGCTTGGCCCGGCGCCGGTCGGTTTCACCGATCGCGGCCTTCATCGAATCGGTCATGCGGTCGGCATACAGGATGGCTTTGCCGCGCAGATTGCGGGCGGCGCGGCCGATGGTCTGGATCAAGGACCGGGTGGAACGCAGGAAGCCCTCCTTGTCGGCATCGAGAATGGCCACCAGCGACACTTCCGGCATGTCGAGGCCTTCGCGCAACAGATTGATGCCGACCAGGACATCGAATACGCCCAGACGCAGGTCGCGGATGATCTCGACGCGCTCGACGGTATCCACATCGGAGTGCAGGTAACGCACTTTCACCCCGTGCTCGGCCAGGTAATCGGTCAGGTTTTCGGCCATGCGTTTTGTGAGCGTGGTGATCAGCACGCGATCGCCGAGCTTGACCCGTTCGTGGATTTCCGAAAGCACGTCATCGACCTGCGTGGCCACCGGGCGGATTTCGATCTGCGGATCGACCAGCCCGGTCGGACGCACCACCAGCTCGACCACCTGACCCTGTGAGTGTTCCAGCTCATAGGGGCCGGGCGTGGCCGAGACATACACGCTGCGGGGCGCACGGCGTTCCCATTCCTCGAACTTCAGCGGCCGGTTATCGAGCGCCGACGGCAGCCGGAAGCCGAAGTTGACCAGAGTTTCCTTGCGCGAACGGTCGCCTTTGTACATGGCGCCCAGCTGCGGCACGGTGACGTGCGACTCGTCGACCACCAGCAGCGCATCCGGCGGCAGGTAATCGTACAGGCAGGGCGGCGGTTCGCCGGGCATGTGGCCGGTCAGGTGCCGGGAGTAATTTTCGATGCCGCTGCAGAAACCGACCTCGAGCATCATCTCGATGTCGAACTGGGTGCGCTGGGCCAGGCGCTGCGCCTCGACCAATTTGTTCTCGCGGTAGAAGTATTCGAGCCGGTCCTTGAGTTCGGCCTTGATGGTTTCGACCGCATCCAGGATGGTCCGGCGCGTGGTCACGTAATGCGATTTCGGATACAGGGTATAGCGCGGCAGCTTGCGGCGGATTTCGCCGGTCAGCGGATCGAACACCGCGATGTTCTCGATCTCGCCATCGAACAGTTCGACGCGGATGGCTTCGTAATCGCTTTCGGCCGGATGGATGTCGATGACTTCGCCGCGCACGCGGTAGGTGGCACGCTTGAGCTCCACGTCATTGCGGGTGTACTGCATCTCGGTCAGGCGCCGGATCAGTTCGCGCTGGTCGATGTGGTCGCCTCGCACCAGATGCAGCACCATGCGGAAGTACTCGTTCGGATCGCCCAGACCGTAAATCGAGGACACCGACGCCACGATGATGGCATCGCGACGCTCCAGCAGGGCCTTGGTCGCCGACAGCCGCATCTGCTCGATGTGCTCGTTGATCGAGCTGTCCTTGTCGATGAAGGTGTCGGACGCCGGAATGTAGGCTTCGGGCTGGTAGTAATCGTAATAACTGACGAAATACTCGACCGCGTTGTCGGGGAAGAAGCTCTTGAACTCGCCGTACAGCTGTGCAGCCAGGGTCTTGTTCGGGGCCAGCACCAGGGTCGGTTTCTGGATGGCCTGGATGACGTTGGCGATGGTGAAGGTCTTGCCGGAACCGGTCACGCCCAGCAAGGTCTGCGCGGCAATGCCGGACTCGAAGCCGGCAATCAGCTTTTCAATGGCCTGCGGCTGGTCGCCGGCGGGCGAAAACGGGGAAACCAGACGGAAGGGGGTGTCCATGCAATCTTTTTTCGGGGCCAATTGGGGATTTTCGCACACCCCGCCCCCGCTTTCACCTACTTCCGGACTTTCGGGTCCTGTTCAGACTGAAATTCCCAGTTCCGGAGGATACCCATGTCCCGTCATTCCCGCGGTTTTAGCTTGATTGAACTCGTCATCGGCATCTCCGTTGCCGGCATTCTGGCCGGCGTGGCGCTGCCCGCCTTCCTGTCCGCCCGCTATGCCGGGGATTCGGCCGCCGTGCAGGCCTCACTGCTGTCGAGTCTGATGCAGTCTTCCCATAAAGCGGCACTGCATGGCTCAAGGGCCACCCTCTGCCCGAGCTGGGACGGCATCCGCTGCAATACCAGTTTCGACTGGAGCAACGGCTGGATCGCCTTTCTGGACACCAATGCCAACCGCGAGCGTGAACCGGATGAGCGCCTGATCCTGCGCCAGGACGAACTCGAGAATGCCCGCCTGATCAGCAGTAGCGGACGGACCCGGATCGTGTTCCAGGGCAATGGCGGCAATGCCGGCAGCAATGTCACCTTCACCCTGTGCGACCGGCGCGGTGCGGACAAGGCCCAGACGCTGGTCGTGAGCAATACCGGTAACCTGCGCCGGGGTGTGCCGGATGCCGAACGTATCGCCTTGGCCTGCGTTTTCTGAACCGCCGCGCCGCGCTTATTGACGGCAAGGGCGGTCTTGGGCGAAAATACACCCCTTGCCCGAATAGCTCAGCCGGTTAGAGCACTTGACTGTTAATCAGGGGGTCGTTGGTTCGAGTCCAACTTCGGGCGCCAGACACATTCAAAAACCCGCCTTACGGCGGGTTTTTTGTGCGCAAAAGAAACCCCGCCGGAGCGGGGTTTTGCCTTATTGGCAGGGATTGGACCAGGTCAGGGTGACCTTGTTATCCGGAATCGTATCGTTACTGTTGTAATTGCCCGAGTAAGTACAGCTGAGCAGACTGGCATTGGTGGATGCCTCCGCCGTCATTCCGATGTTAATGACGGCAGCATCGGCGGTGGTGAGACTGATGGCGGTGGATTCGCTGCCTTTGGCGCTGTTGGTGACGGCACCAATGGTTCCTGATGAGACCGAAGAGACCGCAAAATTACGGCAGGTGCGCCGCGCATTGGCGATGGACGAGGCCGGTATTGACAGGCCGATATTGGTAATCGTCGTAGTGTTGTTGCCCGTGGTTTTTGAGCAACTGATACCGCTGCTGCCGCCCGTGGCGGTGTAGGCGATTTTCGCACCCTCATAGTTATAGCTGGTGATGTTGAGCGTAGTCGCGCCCAGCGTACTGGTCGTGCAGTTATACGGATTTCCGCCGGCGGAGTAATTGCAGACTACGCTCGGATTGGCGGTAAAGCTCGGATAAGTCGAGGCGCTGGCACCGAACGTATAGTTGGTGACATTGACCTGATACGTACCGCCGGTCGCCGGCGGTGAGCCGCCGCCGATGGCGAACACCTGGCTGTCGTTCAACGTGGTTTCGTCGGTATCGATGGTGTACGACAGCAGGGCTACGCCAGAGTTCGAACTGAAAATGGATGAATAGGCGGTCTGGTTGCTGTTGTTGGTCGGGTTCGAGCCGGGTACCACCTTGCCGCGGACCGGATCGGTCTGGCCGACGCTGTTGGCGAAATCGGCGTTGGTGACCACCAGCTGGGTGCCGGAGGTCGGCGTCCAGTTGGTCAACTCCGACAGATTGATCGAGGTGAACGGCACGTATTTGAGCACGCAACTCTGCAGCGTGGTTACCGCGGTGTTGCAGGCCGACTTGGCATTGGTGATCTTGTCCAGCGCCTCCGGTTCGAGGTAATCGATGAACAGGCCGCGGCTGTGCAGCCATTTGAAATCATTCGTGCGCTGGATGGATATGCTGTCCGGATCGTTGATGCTGCGGGTGGCCTCCAGTGCCTGCACCGCCGAAGCCGTCAACAGCGTGTTGTACGCCGATGGACTGCCCTGGTTGACGATGCGGGCGCCCAGATAATCCAGAACGATGTTCTGGTAATTGGTGGTTGCCGTGGCGGTCGGTGCATAGGCTGCGGCACTGCCGTCATTGCGGGTGGCGAGCAGATTGAAATAATCGTTGTTCATGTCGGCGGCGACACGGAAGATGCCATCGACGCGGATCAGGCGGCAGGCCTCCACATAGTCATCGTTGGCGCCGGCGGCCACCAGCGTGCCGTTGACGATTTTATAATGCGTGTGCGTGGTTCGGCGCGGATCGAACTTCGGCCCGGTCACGCCGGACGGATCATGGTGGTCGCGGCAGCAGGTATTGCAGTACTGGCTCTGCGGCGGCGCATTGTTGGCAATGGTCGCGGCGCCTGACTTCGGGGTGTAGCTTGCGGCTGTCGGTGCGGCATAGCGGAACCCGTTCCAATAGGTCGGGCGGTAGCTGGTATCCGCGGTGTCTTTATTGCTTTCATTGCAGGTACAGCCGACCACCACCGTTTCCACCCGCGACTGGACCTGGGCGGTATTGTTGTTCAGGCCGGCATAAGTCAGCACGTCGAAACGGGTTTCAACCACATGCTGGTTGTTGTTGTTGCCGGCGATTTCCGGTTTCGGATTGGTCGCCGCAGTTTCGGTACCGTTGCCTACGGCAATCGGAATGACGCCTTCCGTCAGGCTCGGATCGTTGATGAGCACACGCGGATAGCGCGGCTCGGAGGATGCCGTGTTGTTGAGTACGATTTTGGCGCCGTCGCCGGGCGAGACTGCGCCGATGGCATCTTCGATGCCGATGTTCTGCGTGTTGCCGTTGGCGTCGGTCCAGCTGACGGTAACGGCAACGCGTTTGTATTCATTGTTGGCGGTAAAGGCCACGCCGCTGGCATCCGCGGCCGGGGTGGCGCCGGTCAACGTTGCGATGGCGGCAAAGGCGCCGGTGCTGGCCTGGTAACCGAAGCGCGTCACCGTCCAGGCGCGCGTATAGCTTACGGCGCTCTCGGTCGCGGTATCGTTGCCGGAAGTGATTGCCTGATAGCCGGCAAGCGTCTGGAATGCACGCAGATCTTCGATCTTGTCCTTGGCCAGCTGCAGGGCGACGGTCTGGGCCTTGGTTTCAGCCGAAGAGCGGATGATGCTGGTCTGCAATGCGGCCAGCGCCATGAGTCCGAAGCCGAGCACGACCACGGCAATCAGCACCTCGATCATGCTGAAACCGCGGGATTTCCGTTTCATAAAAAGCTTGTTCATGTCGGTATCCTCAGAAACCTTCGGTGGCGTCGAGCCAGCTGCCCGGGACCCGCGCGAATTTGGCATTGGCCGGCAGGGTATTCGGATCGGAGTTGATGGCCGTGTTGTCGTAGATGATGTCGATGGTCCCGGCGATGTCGATATCGCCTTCAACCACCAGCGAGCCGATGATCTTGGAATTGCCGACGCCCTTGAATACCGCCGTATTGTTGTTGCTGCGCACGAACAGCAGCCCGAAGAAATCGGTGTTGTTCACCTTGGCCTCGCCCTCAAGCACGACGATCGCCGGATTATTGGCCGAGCCGACCTGCCCCGGCAGATCGCAGGTGCCCTTGATGTAGTAAAGACCGGAGGCTGCGGCTCCCAGCGCATTCAAAGTCGCGCAGCTGATCACCTGTGCACCGAGTTCTT
>NZ_JAPDUI010000027.1 GCF_025980345.1 Arenimonas sp. GDDSR-1
GCGCAGTTCGAAACCGTCCCTTGGCCGGCTATGCGCGTGTTGCCGCCGGTCGTGGTGCTTTTCCATGTGGCTGTGGCCGTATTGGTGGCCTTTGCCGTGGTCGGACACGTTGTCATCGCGCTTCTGGACCGGCGCACCGCTGAAGATGAACGCGATCGCCTGATTGCCCTGAAAGGCGCACGCATCGGCGGCTTCGTGTTGGCCGTCGGCGTGTTTCTGGCCTTATGGCTGGCGGTGGCCTCCAGCGGCAATTTCTGGTTCACCCAGGTCCTGCTCGGTTTCTGGGTGCTGGCGCAGCTGACCGATTACACCGTGCAGCTCAAACTGCACCGGCAGGGTGCCTGATCGTGGGCAAGCGCGGCGGATTGATCCGGAACCGCATCCGCGAGCTGCGCGAGCAGGCCGGCGGCATGACCCAGCAGGAGCTGGCCGATGCCGTCGGCATCACCCGGCAGACAGTGAATGCCATCGAAGCGAACAAGTATTCGCCGTCACTGGAGGTCGCCTTTGAAATCGCGCGGGTGTTCAAACGTCCGCTCGAGCAGGTCTTTCAATACGGCCCGGAGTGATTGACCCTGCGGCCGTTGAGGCGTGCTCAGAGCTTATTGGCCAGCAGCAGCAAAATGCCGACAAGTGAGCACAGGCCGACGATCAGCAGCACCCATTTCCCGGCGGTTTTCTGGGCGCTCAGATGGTCTTCATAGGCGCTGCGCACGAGATAGACGCCACCATCCGGGGTGCTGCGGATGATGCCGCGCTTGAGGTAGTAGGCAATCAGGACTGCCTGCTCGCTGCCCAGGTCCGCCTGCTTGATTGCGGTATCGCGGCTGAAGGCGCTGCCGTCCTTCAATTGATCAAGCAATTGCTTGTGATGCTTCGCGGAAGCGCTGATGGCGGCCTGCAGTGCGGGATTCATGGGGCAGTCTCCGAAGTCGTGCTTGGATTGTTGATGCCGGCGGCCAAACCGTCAAGTCCGTTCTGCGCGCAGTGCGCGGGCCAGATACGCGACCACCAGGATATTGATGAGCAGGGCGATGATGACGAAGCTGTTGTAGCCCTGCAGCAATTCGTAGATTTCGAACGGAATGTAGATGGCGCCGGTCACTGCGGCAAACCATTTGGCCCAGGCCCGATTCTGCCACAGCCCCATGGCCTCGATGAAGCGCAGGGCGGCGTACACCAAGGCGGCCAGCCCCAGCATGGTGATGTTGCGGTCCGAAAGCGTACTGACGTTGGCCACGAACAGGTCGGGATAGTGACTGGCCGGATTGAGATGCAGTCGCTCCACCAGCAATGTGGCCAGTACCCTCGGCGTATATTGAAACAGCGACAGCAACCACAGTCCGGTGGCCGTGGCCAGCAGCCCCTTCGTCGCCTCCAGCGCTGCAATCCAGCGCACGCCGGTATGAGCCGCCGCCATGGCCTCAGTGGTTCCGGGCAACCGAGTAATCGGCCAGATCGGCCAAGGCCTGTTTCCAGGGGCTGTCCGGCAAGGTGTGCAGGGCCGCTTTCGCGGCCTCGGCATGGAAGCGCGCCTTGTCGGTGCTGTAACGCAGACTGTCGGCGCCGGCGATGGCGCTCAGCACCTCGGGCATGGCCGCGGCATCTCCGGTGGCAATGATCAGACGCAGGCGGTCGCGTCCGGCGCCTTCGGCCAATCCCAGCGCGTGGATCAGCGGCAGCGTGGCCTTGCCTTCGGCCAGGTCATCGCCGAGATTCTTGCCCAGCGCAACGGCATCGCCGACATAATCGAGCACGTCATCGGCAATCTGGAACGCCAGGCCCAGGTGCAGACCGTACTCATCCATGGCCGCGCAGCGGGCACTGTCGGCACCGGCCAGATGCGCGGCCAGACCGGTGGCGGCGGAAAACAGCACCGCGGTCTTGCGCTCGATCACGTTCATGTATGCCGCTTCGTCGGTATCCGGATTGTGGACATGCAGCAATTGCAGGACCTCGCCCTCCGCAATGCGGTTGGTGGTGTCGGCCAGGCGTTTCTGGATGGCCATGGAGTCCAGCCCGACCATCAGTTGGAAAGCGCGCGAATACAGGAAATCGCCGACCAGAACGCTCGGTGCATTGCCCCAAAGGGCATTGGCGGTTTTGCGGCCGCGGCGCAGGTCGGATTCATCGACCACATCGTCGTGCAGCAAGGTGGCGGTATGGATGAATTCGATGATGGCCGCCAGCGCGGTATGGTCCTGCCCGGCATATCCGGCGGCCCGTGCGGCCAGCACGGTCAGCATCGGGCGCAGGCGCTTGCCGCCGGCGGCGATGATATGTTCGGAAATCTGGTTGATCAGCAGAACGTCCGAGTGCAGCTCGGCCCGGATCAGGGTGTCGACCGCGGCCATTTCGTCCCGGGCCAGGGCCTGGATGGATTCAATGCTCATAAATCAACTACTTAAGTTTCAGGTATCCCGTCCAATTATAAGACTTCCGACCCGCATACGGGGGGAATTCCGACATGGGCAGAAATGCTTTGGGATATTGCCGGTTGAAAGCTATACTTAATCTGTCTCTACACCCACTTTTGAAAGGAATCCGCCATGGCGCGTGGCATCAATAAAGTCATCCTCGTCGGTACCGTCGGCAAAGATCCGGAAGTCCGTTATTTCCAGTCCGGCGATGCCTATTGCACGCTGTCGGTGGCAACGACCGAGCAATGGAAGGACAAGTCCGGCGAGAAGCAGGAAAAAACCGAATGGCACCGCGTGAAGTTCACCCGCAAACTGGCTGAAATCGTCGGCGAATACGTGCGCAAGGGCCAGATGATCTATGTCGAAGGCAAGCTGGAAACGCAGAAGTACACCGACAAGCAGGGTATCGAGCGTTACAGCACCGATGTCGTGGCCAATGAAATGCAGATGCTCGGCGGCAAGAAAGACGGCGGCGAGCGCGGCGGCGGTGATCGCGGTTCGCGCGGCGAAGACAATGGCTGGTCCAGCGGCGGCGATAACTTCAGCACGCCGAAACCGGCATCGCGTCCGGCCCCGGCAGCGGTTTCCGCGCCGGCTGACAACGACCCGTTCGGCGACGACGTGCCGTTCTGACCGGCGCAGGCTGGACCCGTAAAAAAACCGCCCCAACGGGCGGTTTTTTTTTACGGGCGTCGCACTCGGTTAAACCGCGGTCAGGATCGCCTCGCGGGTGACCCCGGGCGCCATGCGCAGGATGAATTCGATTTTGTAATTGCGCAGGTAGGTGCCGCGCCGGACCGCGAGGTAGGTGGTGTTGGCGGGAAACAGATGCACCCCGGGCAGCGACGCCAGCGCCGGGTTCAGGCTGTGCTCGACGGCCATGGACGCGATGATGCCGACTCCGAGGCCGAGCGCGACATACTGCTGGATGACATCCGAATCCATCGCGGTCAGCACGATATCGGCGCTCAGGCCGGCCTGCGTGAATGCCTCGTCGATCAGGCGCCGGCCGGTCAATCCGTGGTCATAGGTGATCAGCGGATAAGCCGCGATGTCATTCAGTCCCACGGAGGCCAGAGCGCATAGCGGATGGCCTTTCGGAACCACGATTTCATGCTGCCAGCGGTAACAGGGAAAACTGACCAATGCCGCATGCTTGGGTAGGGCCTCCGAGGCGATGCCGAAATCGGCCTCGCCGGAAACCACCCAGTCGGCGATGGTGTCCGGGCCGCCCTGTTTCAGGGCGATGCGGACATCGGGATAATCGCTGCGGAAACCCTGGACCACCTGCGGCAGTACATGCCGGGCCTGGTTGTGGGTGGTCGCGATGGTCAGCGTGCCGGCCGTGGCGTCGGCGAATTCGCGGCCGACCTGTTTCAGGTTTTCGGCATCGAGCAGCAGCCGCTCGGCGATGCGCAGGATGCTTTCACCGGCTTCGGTCAGGCCGGTCAGGCGCTTGCCGCTGCGCTCGAAGATGGTGATCCCGAGTTCGTCTTCCAGTTCGAGGATCTGCCGGCTGACCCCGGGCTGCGAGGTGAACATGGCTTGCGCCGCACCGGTCAGATTGAAACCGTTGCGGACGGTTTCGCGCAGCGCGCGCAGTTGCTGGAAGTTCATGCGGCGTGCTCCGGGCGCTCAGGGCTGTGGCGGTTCATGCATCATCCGGCGGATCAAAGGCGACAGCACCAGATACAGGATTCCGGAGCCCAGACCGATCCAAAGCATCAGTTCGAACAGACTGCCGTACTTGCCTGCAGCGGCCGCCATGTCGATGGCGGCGCCCTCCGGGATGTCAATGGCGGCCAGTTTGCCGAAGCCCGCCGCCAGCACTTCGGAATACGCCGTCGCCAGCCAGAAAGCGCCCATCATCAGGCCGACCACGCGGGTCACCGACAACTGGCTGACGGCCGACAGTCCGATGGGGGACAGGCACATTTCGGCAACTTCCAGAATGAAATAAGCCAGGACCAGCCACCAGACGCTGGCCATCACGCCGGTGGCCGCAATGTCCGCAGCCATCATCATCGGAATGAACGACAGGCCCGACAGCACCAGTCCGATCGCCATCTTGGCCGGCTTGCTCGGGTTCAGGCCACGCTTTGCCAGCCAGGGCCACAGCCAGGCGAACAGCGGCGACAGCACCACCAGGAAGAAGGCGCCCAGGAAGGTCAAGGAACCGGCGGTCTGCGGCACCATCACCACATCGTGGGTAATGGCCACGGCCAGACCGAGCACCAGCAGACCGACCATCAGGCGCGCCACGGTGTTGTTGCCGCGATCGCTGGCCGACAGCGCCGCGATCATCAGCAACGGGCTGGCCGCCAGGGAATAGATGGCCCACGGCACCGTGTGGCTGCCGGTCACCGCCATGCCGAACAGGTCCTTGGTCATCAGACGGTCGGTGAACGTGACCCAGGAACCGTAGGTTTGCTCGTACAGCGTGAAGAAGATCAGTACACCGAAAATAAGCAGCACCAGCGCCAGCATCTGTTCGCGTTCGGCTTTACTGCATTTCTTCCAGAGGTACCAGGCAAACCAGAGACTGAACGCCAGTGCGATCAGGTGCATGGCGCCGTGCACCGTCCAGGTGCGCTGGATCAGCTGCCAGACCACCAATACGCCGCCGAAGCTGCCCAGATAAATCAGCCACTCGCGGGTGAACGGTCCGACTTTTTCCAGCAGCTTGTGCGGATCGTTCGGTTCGGCCTGGCCTTTCAGGTATTTCTGGCCCCACAGGAACAGCGCCAACCCGGCAATCATGCCGATGCCGGCAGCGCCGAAGCCGTATTTCCAGCCGTAGGTTTCGCCCAGAAAGGCGCAGACCAGGCTGGCGAACAGGGCGCCGACATTGATGCCGGCATAAAACACGGTGAAGCCGGAGTCCAGACGCGGATCATTCGGCGGATACAAACGGCCGACAATGGTGGAGATGTTGGGTTTGAGAAAGCCGACGCCCATGACGATCAGGGCCAGCGACAGATAGAACACCTGCAGCGCGGCTTCATCGCGGATCACCACGCCGTCGACCACGCGCGCCTGTTCGCCTTCGTAGGCCATGCCCAGATGCCCGAGCACCAGCAGAATCCCGCCCAGAACCACGGCCTTGCGCATGCCCAGATAGCGGTCGGCCAGCAGGCCGCCAATGACCGGTACCGCATACACCAGACCGCCGTAGGCGCCGAGCAGGTCGTAACCGGCATCATCGCCGAACAGGTGGTATTTCAGGATATAGAGCAGCAGCAGGGTCTTCATCCCGTAGAACGAGAAGCGCTCCCACATTTCAGTGAAGAAACAGACGTAAAGCCCTTTCGGGTGGCCAAAAAGATCGTCATGGGCGGGATTTGCGGTGGCGTTCATGGGCGGATTCGGCGGCTGGCAAGTGGCCAGTATAGCGCCGGATGGAGTACCATAACCGCAGGTTCCCGAGAGGTTTATCGATGAAAGCGCGACTGCTGTTACTGGCCCTGTTGACCCCCCTTACCGCCGCTGGCGCGACTCCCGACAAGACCCCGCTGACCATCCGTGACATGGTGTCCTACGAGCGGGTTTCCGCCCCGACCCTGTCTCCGAATGGCCGTCTGGCCGTTTTCGCGGTGCGCCAGACCGATCTGGCCGCCAATCGCGGCAAGACCGGCCTGTGGATCGAGGATCTGTTCGCCCGCGATGCCGCGCCGCCGGTGCGGTTCACCGAAGAAGGCCTGAACGTCAATTCGCCGAGTTTTTCCCCGGATGGCAAAACCGTCTATTTCCTGAGCGCGAAATCCGGCAGCATGCAGTTATGGTCGCAGGCGGTCGGCAGCCAAGCGGCCGTGCAGGTCTCCGATCTGCCGCTCGACATCGGTTCCTATAAATTCTCGCCGGATGGCAAGCAGGTCGCATTCAGTCTGGAAGTCTTCACCGATTGCCCGGATATCGCCTGCACCCAAAAGCGTCTGGAGGCCAAGGCCGGCAGCAAAGCCAGCGGCATGCTGTTCGATAAACTGTTCATCCGGCACTGGGACACCTACGCCGATGGCCGCCGCAATCAATTGTTCATCGCGCCGCTGCAGAACGGAAAGCTCGGCCCGGCCGTGCGTCTGGCCACTGTCGATGGCGATATTCCGTCCAAACCCTTCGGTGATGCCGGCGAATACGCCTGGGCGCCGGGTGGCGGCATGCTGGTCTTTTCCGCCCGCGTAGCCGGCAAGAGCGAGGCGTGGTCGACCAATTTCGATCTGTACCGGGTGATCATCGGCGACCACAACATGCATCTGGTCGATAACCTGACTGCCGGCAACAAAGCCTGGGATACCTCTCCGGTGTTCAGCCCCGATGGAAAAACCCTGTATTACCGGGCCATGAAACGCCCCGGCTTCGAGGCCGACCGTTTCGCCATCATGGCCATGGAATTGGCCACCGGCAAAACCCGCGAAATCGCACCGCGTCTGGACAACTCGGCCGAGTCGCTGGCCATCAGCGGCGACGGCAAGACCTTGTTCACAACCACCCAGGACACCGGCGAAATGCCGTTGTTCGCCGTCGACATCGCCAATGGCGAAGCCGCCCTGGTCGCCCGTGGCGGCAGCGTGCGCGAATTCGCGGTGGCCGGCAACCAAGTGCTGTTCACCCGTGACCGCCTCGATTCGCCGGCGCAATTGTTCCTGACCGATGCCGGCGGCCGCAGCGAACGCCAGATCAGCGTCAACAACCGCGAGGCCATCGCCAAAACGGCGTGGGGCGCGTTCGAGCAATTCAATTTCATCGGCTGGAACAACGAAACGGTGCACGGTTATGTGGTCAAACCGGCCAATTATGTCGAAGGCCGGAAGTATCCCGTCGCGTTCCTGATCCACGGCGGCCCGCAGGGCAGTTTCGGCAACGGCTGGAGCTACCGCTGGAATCCGCAGACCTACGCCGGGCAGGGTTTCGCCGTGATCATGATCGACTTCCACGGCTCCACCGGCTACGGCCAGGCCTTCACCGATGCCATTTCACAGCATTGGGGCGACCGTCCGCTGGAAGATCTGCAGAAAGGTTACGCACACGCCCTCAAAAAATACCGTTTCCTCGACAGCAGCCGCGCCTGCGCGCTCGGCGCCAGCTACGGCGGGTACATGGTCAACTGGATCGCCGGCAACTGGCCGGAGCCCTGGAAATGTCTGGTCAACCATGACGGCGTGTTCGATGCCCGCATGATGGGTTACTCGACCGAGGAACTCTGGTTCAGCGAATGGGAAAACGGCGGTACGCCGTTCGATGTGCCGCAGAACTACGAGAAATTCAATCCGGTCAACCACGTTGCCAAGTGGCGCGTGCCGATGCTGGTGGTGCAGGGCGAGCTGGACTACCGCATCCCGCCGGAACAGGGCATTGCCACCTTCACCGCCTTGCAACGCAAAGGCATCGAAAGCCAACTCCTGCTGTTTCCGGATGAGAACCACTGGGTGCTCAAGCCGCAGAACAGCATTCTCTGGCACGATACCGTCAATGCCTGGCTGAAGCGCTGGACCTCGGAGGCAAAGCCGAAATGAGCGACGCCGCCGATCCGTTCAAGGGCCTGAAAGGCAACCGCAACGACTGCTCGAAATGCTCCATCCAGGTGCTGTGTCTGCCGGCCAATATCCATGCCGACGACTTCGACCGCCTGAATACCATCGTGCAGAAGCGTCGCCCGCTCAAGCGCGGCGATGTGCTGTTTTCCGCAGGCCAGAAGCTCGATTACATCTATGTCGCGCGTGAGGGGGCGTTCAAATCGGTGGTTTACAACAGCGATGGCGACAGCCAGGTCACTGGCTTCCACCTGCCCGGAGAGATCCTTGGTTTGGATGCGCTCGGTACGTCCAAGCACACCTGCGATTCGGTGGCGTTGACCACCGCCGACGTCTGCGAAATCCCGCTCTCGGATCTGGAAACGGTGGCGGCCCAGTTGCCGAGCCTGCAGCATCAGCTGCTGCGCATCATCGGCCAGACCATCAACCGCGATCAGAAACACATCGAGATCCTGTCCAAGAAGAATGCGCACGAGCGCATGGCAATCTTTCTGCACCAGTTGTCCGAGCGTTACCGCCAGCTGGGCCGTTCCGGCGACCGCTTCATGATTCCGATGTCGCGCGAAGACATCGGCAGCTATCTGGGTCTGGTGATCGAGACCGTCAGCCGCACGCTCAGCAAGATGCAGGATGACGGCCTGATCCGCGTCAACGGCCGTGAGGTCGAGTTGCTCAACAGGCCGGCACTGAACGTACTCGCACACGAAACGCTCGAACGCCTGCGCGCTTAAACCAGGCTGCGGCAACCCAAAGCCGACAACAGGCCATGCATGCCCGGCGCATGCATCAGCCAGGGCGCGGCGGCGGTCATTACGCCGGCGAACAATACGGTCAGGGCAAGCCCCGTGCGCAACCCGCGGTGTCCGAGCAGATGCTGCAGACGGGCGCCGGAGTAACTGATCGCGGTCATCAGCGGCAGCGTGCCGAGCCCGAAAGCCAGCATCAACAGGCCGCTATGCAGCGGGCTGGCCTCCAGCCAAGCCGCCAGCAACAGGCTGGTACTCAGGCCGCACGGCAGCCAGCCCCAGACCGCCCCGAGACCGAACGAACGCAGCAGCCCTTTTGCCGGCAGGCGTTGCTTCAGTCCGGAAAGCCATATCCAGACGCGGTTGCTGCCCGGAACGGCGAAGGCAAATCGCTTTGGAAACAGCATGCGCAGGGCCAGCAGCACGAGCAGCAGACCCATCAGGCTGCGCAGCATCACCGCCAGTTCCGGAATGCGGATGAATCCGACGAAAAGCGCCCCGATGCCGCCGGCCAGAATGCCGGCGAGCGTGTAACTGGAAATCCGTCCCAGATTCAACATCAGCGCATGCGGCAGTGCCTGCGTTTTCGCCTGAGCGTCCAGTGAAACGGCAATGCCGCCGCACATCAGCGTACAGTGCACGCCGCCCATCAGTCCTGAAAGCAGCGCCGCACCCAGAACAAGAAAATCAACCGGCATTGTCCGGGGTGTCCTTGTCCGCCGATTTTTTGTCCGGCATCGGTTTGCTGTCGTCGGTCAGGATGTCCAGCGCCGCGGCATCGAGATTGTCGAATTGGCCTTTGCGCACGGCCCAGAAAAACGCGAGGATGCCGACGATCAGCAGGACCAGGGAAATCGGAATCAGAGCCAGAAGGATATTCATGCGGCGGTCTTGTAGATTCTCAGTGCGTTGAGGGTCACCAGCAGGGACGATCCGGCCATGCCGAGCGAGGCATAACCGGGATGGATGAAACCGGACAGCGCAACCGCTACCGCAATGCCATTATACGCAACCGCCCAACGCAGATTCTGCCGCATCAGACGACGCATGTGGCGGGCCACGGAGAACACCTGCCGTACCTGTTTCAGCCGCGAGTTCATCAGCAGGATGTCGGCGTTGGATTGCGCCAGCCAGGCGCCGGAACCCATGGCCATCGATACATCGGCCTGCGCCATCACCGGGGCATCATTGATGCCGTCACCGACCATCAATACCCGCGCGCCCTGATGCTGGAGCGAGCGCAGATAGTCGAGCTTGCGCTCGGGCGTGGCACGCGCCTGCCGATGGCCGATGCCCAGGGCATCGGCGACGCCGCGCACGCGTTCGATGCTGTCGCCGCTGAGCAGGTGGGTTTGGATGCCCGAGCCGGCCAGCCAGGCCAAATCACTAGCGGCCTCGGGCTTGATGGGGTCATGCAGGAGGAATTGTGCCAGCACCTGTCCGTTACGGCTCAACCAGACGCCCTCATCGGGCATGCCCTGTGCGGCAAATTCGGCTTTGCCGAGACGGTATTGATCACTGCCGATGCGGCCGTTGACGCCGTGGCCGGGAATGACGCTGAGCGCATCGAAGACCGTCTGTGCCGCGCCGCTGCCGCTGAAGGCGGCGGCCAGCGGATGTTTCGATCCGATTTCCAGACTGTAGGCCAGCTGAAGTGCTTCGGCTTCGCTGCATGGCGCCACGGCATGCACCGCCTGCAACGTCGGTTTTCCGGTGGTCAGCGTTCCGGTCTTGTCGAACACGACATGATCGATGCTGCCGAGTTTGGAAAGCGCATCCGGCGACAGCACCAGAACGCCGCCGCGGGCCAGGGCGTCGAATGCCGAAGACACCGCCGCCGGGACCGCCAGCGACAGCGCACACGGGCAGGCGGCGACCAGAACCGCCAAGGCGACGGGGAAGGCCTTGCTGCTGTCGATCTGCCACCAGACCGCGAAAGCCGCGAGCGTGACCGCAAACATGATCAGAACGAAACGCGAGGCCAGCCGTTCCGCCCAGGCATTCTCCATGGGTTTGCTGCTCTGGGCCTGTTCGACCAGACGCAGGATCTGCGAGAGTTGCGTGTTCTGCCCGGTATTGCTGACGCGCATCTCGCCGGCGCTCGGGCCAAGCGTGCTGCCGGCCAGCAACGTGTCTCCGGCTTGCCGGGTCTGCAGTTCCGATTCGCCGGTCAGCAGCGCCTCGTCGACATCCAGGGCCGGGCTGAGCAGGAAGCCGTCGGCCGGAACCGCTTCACCGGCCGGCAGAAAAAGAACATCGCCTGGTTTGATTTCGGCGATCGGATGCTGTTCCCGCCGGCCATCGACGACCCGCCATGCGAACTGCGGCTGCGCCCGTGCCAGCAGGTCGACTTGGGCGCGCGCGGTGTTGCGGGCAAAGCGCTCGAGGATCCGCGCCGAAAGCAGGAACAGCACGAACATGGCCGAGGCATCGAACCAGATGTGGTCGCCGCCGGTCAGGGTCTGGTAAAGACTGGCGAAGTACGCCAGCAGAATGCTGCTGGCGGCCAGGGTGTCCATGCCGGGCCGGCCATGCCGGAGTTCGCGCAGCATGCCGCGGATGAATTCGCTGCCGGAATAGAACACCACCGGCGAACACAGCAGGAAAGTCAGCCAGCGGAAAAAATCACGGGTGGCGAACGACATTTCACCGGCGCTGTCGAGGTAGAGTGCCTCGGAGAACATCATGGTCTGCGTGGTGACCAGCGCGGCCAGACCGAGCTTCAGCAGCAGGCTGTTGCGCTCGCGGCGCTTGGCCTGCTCATAGGCTTCATTGACCGCCAGATACGGCCGGTAACCGAGCCGCGCCAGCTGGCCGCACAATGCCGACAGGCGCGTTCTGTCCGGATTCCAGCGCAGCTCGACGCGGCCGTTGATGGCGTTGGCATTGACCACGGCGACCGCGGGATCTTTCTGCAGGGCGCTTTGAATCAGCCAGGCGCAGGCCGCGCAATGCATGCCGTCGGTCAGCAGTACGATCTGACGGCCTTCCGGACAGGGCCGGCAATGGGCGGCGGTGATTTCGTCCCGGTCCCAGGCGGCATAATCCATCGGCACCTCATCCACTTTGGCGCCCTGACGGCTGCGCAGCAGATAGTAATCACCCAGACCTTCCTGTTCGATCCATTGTGCCGCGCTGGCGCAGCCCTGACAGCAGAATTGGCGGACGGTGCCTGTCCCCTCCATGATGACCGGATGGGCACCAAGGATTTCACTGCAGTGGAAACAGTGTGTTTCGCGGGTCATCGCTGGCTCAGGGCGCGTCGATGGCCGGCGTCAGGGCGATGGTCGCGGATTCCCCGTAGGTGCCGACCAGACGCCAGGTGCCGGCGGCATCGGTCACCACGACCTGCTGCGGCGTGAAGTCCAGCGGGCGGGTCAAGCGGCCGTTGCCGGCGGTCATCCGGACGCGGATATCGCGCTTGGCCAGGTTGGCGTGCACGAAAAGCACGTCAACGGGCAGGGCGGCCAGGGTCTCCGGTGCGGTTTTCAAGGTCAGCTGCCAGGGGTTCGACTGCTTGTCGAGGATCAGATAAGCGCGGTAATGGCCCTGCGAGGCCGCGCTGTCGGCGGGACTCTCCAGACTCTGGCCTTTGCCGACGCGCTGCACCGAGGCCTGCACCGGATCCAAGGGGCCGGAGGTGAAGGCAAGATAGAGCGTGTAGAAGCCGGCAATGACGGTCAGCGCCGGAATGCCGAGCATCAGCCAGACCATCGGTTCCTGCCAGCCCCTGCGCGGCTCAGTCATCGCAGCCACCGCTTCCGGCGTCACTCGGGCCGAAGAACCGCGATTCTTCCTCGACCTTGAGTGCCGATTTCTTATCGGTCAGGGTGAATTCGATTTCCTTCATGCCGCGGATGCAGTTGGCCGGCGTACGCACGGTCACCGGTACCGTCATGACGTTTTCCGCAGCCAGATGGATCGGCAGGTCGTCGATGACCAGTTCGGCATCGATCTCGCCGACCTCCACATGCAGATCGACATCGTAATTGGTGCCGGTCTTGTTGATCAGGCGCAGCGTATAGGTATTTTCGACGCTGCCGTCCGGTGCCAGACGATAAAGCTGCTTGTCGCGCATGACATCGACCAGCAGCGGCTCGCGGTGGGCGATGCCGTAGACGGTTCCGACAAGCAGGGCAAGCAGCAGCAGGGCATAGATGATGATGCGCGGGCGCAGCAGGTTGACTTTGTGGCCGACCAGCGCATTGTGCGTGGTGTATCGGACCAGGCCTTTCGGATAGCCGAGCTTGTCCATGACCTCGTCGCAGGCATCGATGCAGGCGCCGCAGGCGATGCATTCGTACTGCAGGCCGTTGCGGATGTCGATGCCGGTCGGGCAGACCTGCACGCAGATGGTGCAGTCGATGCAGTCGCCGAGCTGCTCGAGCGCATCGACCTTGGTGCTGATCAGCTCCTCATCGTGGTCGACGATCAGGCCGGTGGAAATCGCGGCATCTCCGCTATGCCGCGTCTTGGCGTTGGCGATCACATACTGGTTGGCCAATTCTTCGCTGATCAGGCCGCGTTCACGATGAAGCACGCTCGGCAGGCTGCCTTTTTTCCGTGCGCCGCGGGCTTCGCCACGCTTGGCGTCATAACTGATGATCAGGGTGTTGCGGTCGAACATGGCGCTCTGGAAGCGGGCATACGGGCACATGTACTTGCAGACCTGCTCACGCAGGATGCCGGCATTGCCGTAGGTCGCGAACGAATAGAACAGCAGCCAGAACACCGCCCAGCCCGAAGCGGTGCCGGCCAGAAGCGCCGGCGCCAGTTCGCGGATCGGTGTGAAAAAGCCGACGAAGGTCAGCCCGGTCCACAGCGCGAACAGCACCCAAAGCACATACTTTGAGCCTTTTCGGCGGAATTTGTCGAAACTGTTCGGCGACGCATCCAGCTTCATGCGCTGCGAGCGGTTGCCCTCGGTCCAGCGTTCCATCCACATGAACACTTCGGTCCAGACCGTCTGCGGGCAGGCATAGCCGCACCAGAGGCGACCGGCTACGGCCGTGAAGAAAAACAGCGACAGCGCCGCCATGATCAGCAGCAGCGCCAGGAAGAAGAAGTCCTGCGGCCAGAACGTCAGCCAGAGGATGTAGAACTTGCGTGCCGGCAGATCGAACAGGACGGCCTGGCGGCCATCGATCTGCAACCAGGGCATCACATAGTAAAGACCGAGAAGGAGGTAAACGGCCGAGTGCCGGAGTTTCTGGAACAGGCCGTCGACTTCGCGCGGATAGACTTTGCGCTCGGACACATACATGGCGCCGTCATCGATGACTTCGCTCGGAATCTTCTGGCCCATGGGGTACAACCTTAATCGGTGGGTGGTTTATTGTAGCGGCTGGAGGGCCGCAGCAGAATCCAGGTAAACAGACAGGCGCTGGCGGTCGCCAGCCAGAACATGAAGAACGCGATGCTGTACCCGGCTTCACGGCTGATGTCGGCTTCCGGGAAGGTGATGTCCCGAAGCGCAAGCGGGTCGACGAAGGCGAAAAACACCATGGTCGCGATGCAGGCCGCGAAGAACGACGGCCAAAGAACCGCGCCCACTTTCTGTGCAAGCGGGCGCGGCGGATGGTCGAACGGGGGTTCGGCCCGGACTTTCATTTATTTCTTGGCCCGGGACAGCGAGTAGACATAGGCGGCAGCCAGACGGGTCTGGGTTTCACCGATCAGCGGCAGATGCGCGGGCATCTGGCCGGCACGGCCGTTGTTGATGCCGTATTTGATGTCTTCCAGCGTGCTGCCGTACATCCAGTCGTTGTCGGTCAGGTTCGGCGCGCCGAGTGCGGGATTGCCCTTGCCGTCGGCACCGTGACAGGCGGCGCAGACCGTGGCGAAGGATTTGCTGCCCGCGGTCGCCAGGGTGTCATCCACTTTCATGCCGGACAGGCTCTGCACGTAGACGGCGGTTTCGGTGACGGCCTGTTCGGAGCCGAGCACGGCGGCCATCGCGGGCATCACGGCGGCCCGGCCGCCTTCCACGTTGACGCCGCCCTTGATGGTGGTCAGGATGCCTTCCGGCGAACCGTCGAACTTCCAGATGGCATCGCGCAGATTCGGAAAGCCCTTGGCGCCGCCGGCATCGGAGCCGTGGCAGACCGCGCAGTTGTTGGCATAGATCTGTTTGCCGGTGGTCAGTGCCGCGGCATCCTGGGCAATGACATCGATGCCTTTGCCGTCGAAGCGGGCATACAGCTGCTGCAGCTTGGCGTCCGCGGTGGCTTTCTCGGCATCATGCTGGCCTTTCGAGCTCCAGTTGCCCTTGCCGCCGACCTTGTCGGCGCTCGGATACCAGATCAGGTAGCCGACCGCGAATACGATGGTCAGGTAGAACAGGTTGATCCACCAGCGCGGCAGCGGCTTGTTGTATTCCGACAAATCGCCGTCCCAGACATGGCCGGTGGTCTCGGTGCTGTTTTGGGTGTCGTTGGCATTGCGTTTTTTCGAGGTGACCCAGAGCAGCCAGGTGGCGCCGATCAGGGAAATCACGGTCAGTGCGATGACGTAGTAGGACCAGAATGTCATAAAGGTTTCTCCGGAGTATCGTCCAGGGCAAGTTGGGCGGCTTCATCGAACGCGGCTTTGCGTTTCGGGCTGAACAGCCAGATGGAGCCGACCACGAACAGGATGAGAAGGATGGTGGTGATGATTCCCGAGAGCATGGATTATCCTTTCGGCCGGTGTTTGCCGAGCTGCTGCAGGTAGGCGATCAACGCGTCCATTTCGGTTTTGCCATCGACTGCGGCCGGAGCCTCGGCGATGTCCTTATCGGAATAGGGGTCGCCGAGGGCTTTCAGACCGCGCATGTTGGCCTGCACCTGGCCGGCATCGAGCGGACGTTCGTTCATGAAGGCATAGGTCGGCATGTTCGATTCCGGGACGACGTCGCGCGGGTTGGTCAGATGGGCGCGGTGCCAGTCATCGGAGTAGCGGCCGCCGATGCGGGCCAGATCCGGTCCGGTGCGCTTGCTGCCCCACTGGAACGGACGGTCGTACACCGATTCGCCGGCATCCGAATAGGCCCCGTAACGCTGGGTTTCGAAGCGCAGGGTGCGGACCATCTGCGAGTGGCAGTTATAGCAGCCTTCACGGACGTAAATGTCGCGCCCGGCCAGCTCGAGGGCCGGATAGGGCTTGACGCCGGGCAACGGCTTGATGGTTTCGGCCTGGTACATCAGCGGGATGATTTCGGCCAGCCCGCCGATGGCGATGACCGCGGCAATCGCGATGGCCATCAAGCCGACATTGGTTTCAAGTTTTTCGTGGCTCATAGGATCGACCTCGGCTTAAGCGTGTTGTTGCGCAACGGGAAGGACGGGCGAGACATGTTCGCCTTGGGCCTGCTTCAGGGTTTTCACCATGTTGTACAGCATGATTAGCATGCCGACCAGGACCAGCAGACCGCCCAGCAGCCGCACCAGATAGTACGGATAGGTGAACTTGACGATTTCGACGAAGGCGTACTGCAGGGTGCCGTCGGCGTTGGTGGCACGGCTCATCAGACCCTGGCCGATGCCGGAGATCCACATCGACACGGTATACAGCACGACGCCGATGGTGTGCACCCAGAAATGGGTGTCGATCAGCTTGGTCGAGAACATCGCCTTCAGGCCGACCACGCGCGGAATCAGCATGTACATGGCGCCGATCGAGATCATCGCGACCCAGCCCAGGGCGCCGGAGTGCACGTGGCCGATGGTCCAGTCGGTGTAATGCGACAGGGCGTTCACGGTCTTGATCGACATCATCGGGCCTTCGAAGGTCGACATGCCGTAGAACGACAGCGAGACGATCAGGAACTTCAGGATCGGATCGGTACGCAGCTTATGCCAGGCGCCCGAAAGGGTCATCATGCCGTTGATCATGCCGCCCCAGCTCGGTGCCAGCAGGACCAGCGAGAACACCATGCCGACCGACTGCGCCCAGTCCGGAATCGCGGTGTAGTGCAGATGGTGCGGGCCGGCCCACATGTAAATGGCGATCAGGGCCCAGAAGTGTACGATGGACAGGCGGTAGGAATACATCGGACGTCCGGCCTGGCGCGGCACGAAGTAGTACATCATGCCGAGGAAGCCGGCGGTCAGGAAGAATCCGACCGCGTTATGGCCGTACCACCACTGCACCATGGCATCCACGGCGCCGAAGTAGATCGGATAGCTGTGGGTCAATGCGGTCGGGATGGCCAGGGAGTTGACGATGTGCAGCACGGCAACGGCGATGATGAAGGCGCCGTAGAACCAGTTGGCGACATAGATATGCGGGACTTTGCGCTTCATGATGGTGCCGAAGAACAGCACCGCGTAGGCAACCCAGACCACGGCGATCAGGATGTCGATCGGCCAGATCAGTTCGGCGTATTCCTTGCCCTGGGTCAGACCCAGCGGCAGGGTGACGGCGGCGAGCACAATGACCAGCTGCCAGCCCCAGAACACGAAGGAGGCGAGGCCGTCGGACAGCAGCCGGGCATGGCAGGTGCGCTGCACCACATACAGGCTGGTGGCGAACAGGGCGCAGCCGCCGAATGCGAAAATCACCGCATTGGTGTGCAGCGGGCGCAGTCGACCGAAGCTGAGCCATTCGAGGCCCATATTGAGGGAAGGCCAATACAGCTGGGCGGCGATGATCACCCCCACCAGCATGCCCACGATGCCCCAGATAACGGTCATGATGGTGAACTGCTTGACCACCTTGTCGTTATAGGAGTTTTCTTTGTCGATTGACGCCATAACGCCTCCAGAGTTGAATCCGCAACCATAGTGCCTGAACCGTGGCACCTTTATTTTGACCTGAATCAAAAAGCGCCGGAACTTACAGCCAGCCGGCCTTCTTCAGCCCCCGATACAGCATGAAACAAATGGTGATGATGGTCAAACCGACCAAAGGGTAGCCCAGTTGCCACTCCAGCTCGGGCATATCGGCAAAGTTCATGCCGTACCAGCTGGTGATCAGCGTCGGGGCCGCCAGCAGCGCGGCCCAGCCGGCCAGGCGCTTCATGGTATCGCCCTGGCTGACCGTGACCAGCGACAGATTGGTCGCCATCGCCGAGGACAGGGTGTCGCGCATGGTGTCGATGGATTCGTTCAGGCGGATCACGTGGTCGTGGACGTCGCGCAGATAAACGCGCACCTCTTCGCGGACCAGATCGCCGTGGAATTCCAGCAGGGTGGTCATGATGTCCTGCAGCGGCGAGACCGCCAGCCGGAGTTTGGTCAGCTCGGTGCGCAGGCGGTACAGGCGGATGATGGTGTCTTTCTGGAAGCTGGAGGACAGGATGGCTTCTTCCAGTTCGTCCAGGGCCTGCTCGTGATGGGCGATGATGGGGAAGAAGTTGTCGACGATCTGGTCGAGCACGGTATACAGGGCCATGCCGGTGCCGTTGCCCAGATAATCCGGGTTCTTGGCGCAGCGTTCGCGCGCGCCGCTGAACGAGAGCGTGCCGCCGTGGCGGACGGTCAGGATGAAGTCGGTGCCGAGGAACAGATGCGATTCGCCGTAGACGATGCCGCCATCGAGCATCTGGGCGGTATTGACGACGATGAACAGGCTGTTGCCGAAACGCTCGATTTTCGAGCGCTGATGGGCTTTGTGGGCATCCTCGATGGCCAGCGGGTGCAGATCGAACTCGACCTGCATCTTGAACAGCAGGGTTTCATCCGGCTCGAACAGGCCAACCCAGATCAGCCCGCCTTCATGGCCCAGGGCATCGGAAATGCGGTCGAGGTCGAGTTCGTGGGCATTGCCGTCGCGGTCGTAGCGGGCGATGAAGCGAATCTGCTCGCTGCGGCTTTCGAGTAGGCTGGGCGCATCCATGGCACCATGATAAACAGCCTGTTCAGGAGTGCAAGCTATTTCCGCGCTTCAGCCTGCAATGCCGTCCGCGCAACGAGCCAATGCAGCGGCAAGGTCATCAGAATCCAAACCATGTTGCTCTGCCCGCCGGTGGACCCGAATTTCAGCAGCACGGCAATCACGGCCGACAAGGCAACGGCTTTGACTGCCAGCACATAGGCCCGGCGGAGCCCCTCCGAACGCTTGCGCACGGAATACAGCACGAGGGCCAGGCCTGCCAGCGGGCTGAACAGCAGCAGATTTTCGTTGCTGTAGGCAAAACGGTGCTCGGTAAATACCCAAATCAGCAGCAATAAAGTTCCGATCAATCCGCATAAGCCCCAGAAACCGAGCTGCAGAGCCGTGGCCAGGCGCGGGGCGTGTCGGGCCATCCAGAAAAACAGGCCGGCCAGCGCCAATCCGATGGCTGCGGCGGTCAGGGTCCATGGAGCCAACTCGGCCGGTGGCGGCGGCAGGGTGTCGGGCAGGATGGACTGCTCGGCCAGAACCAGCGGACCGCCATTCGGCCCCTTGGCTTCGCGCAGGCTCTGCTGCAAGCGCATCGGAATGAAGGCATCCTGCCAGCGGTTGAGCGGGGCGTCACCGGCCCGGCCCATGCCCAGATCAAAGCCCAAGGCCATCCATTTCGCCGGCCAAGCCAGGCGCACCGATTCCGAACGGTAGGTGTTGCCCAGCGAGCTGGCCACCATCTGGCGTTTGAGTCCGCCGTCAAGGGCCGCATCGAGCACATCGCGGACCTGGGTCGCGCAGTTGTTGGTGAAGTAGTCGTAGCGATACCGGGCGTTTTCCGGTTTGGCCAGAAATTCGAGCCGCGCCCGGATGTTCTGTTTCTGGGCGGCATCCAGATCCAGCCATTGGATGCTGACCCCGCGTCCGGCCCGGCGGTAATAGTCCAGATCCTGTTCCAAAGGAAGTGCCGCCAGAATGTAGTTCATCCGGCCTTTGACGAAATTGCCGGCGAAGCCGGATTCGGTTGGATCGAAAAAGCCGAAGTTGTAGGACATCGGACGCTTTCCATCGTCGATGACGATGGCATTGTGCCCGAAGCGTTCCCAGAAAATGGCGCCGGGCTGCATGGTCATCACCCCGACCCGCAATTCGGCCAGCGCCTGGCCCGCAAACAACAGGCCGAGCAGTAGCACGAACCAACGGCGCACGGGCTTATTCGCCATGGATGTTGACGATGAAGCGGTGGATCCGGCGCGAGTCGGCATGGCCGACCCGGAAATGGAAGCGGCCCAAGGTCAGCTCTTCTCCGGTTTCCGGCAGATGGCCGATGGCCGCGGCGATATAGCCGGCAATGGTGTCGTACTCATCATCCGGAAAATCGGCGCCGAACTGCTGGTTGAATTCGGCAATCGGGGTCAGGGCATCGACGAAGTACTGTCCATCGGCCTGAGCTGCGATCATCACCGCCTGGTTGGCGTCATCGTGCTCATCATCGATCTCGCCGACAATTTCTTCCAGCACGTCTTCAATCGTGATCAGGCCCGACACGCCGCCATGCTCATCGATGACGATGGCCATGTGGTTGCGCGACTGCCGGAACTCCTTGAGCAGCACGCTAAGCTTCTTGGATTCAGGGATCAGCACCGCCGGCCGGATCAGTCCGTGGATGTCGCCGGGACCGTTGTCGACCACCACGCCACGCAGCAGATCCTTGGCCAGCAGGATGCCGACGATTTCGTCTTTGTCTTCGCCGTGGACGGGAAAGCGCGAGTGCCCGGATTCGACCACCTGCCGCATCAGATCCAGAAAGCTGTCGGTGATCGAGAGCGAGACCATCTGTCCGCGCGGCACCATCACATCGGAAACCGTCATTTCGGATACGGCCAAGGCGCCTTGCAGGCGTTTCAGGGTGTCGGTATCAATCAGGCCGTGTTTGGCAGCGGAATCCAGAATCTCACGCAGATCGTCGAGGGATTCGGGTTCGCCCGAGAAGGCTTGGCTGAGTTTCTCCAGCCAGGAGCGTTTAGGGGGGGTATTACTGTCCGGGTCGTCTGACATGGGTTCGGTGAAGGCGCCCAAGGGGCGGGCCTTTAGTTTATCGCATAAGCCGGAAAATTCCGAATCAGGCGGGATTTTCCCGCCCGAAAAAGGCAATAGGGATGCGTAATTCAGCCTTTTTAGGCTTGTTTCCTCTGCAGATACACGAAATACAACAGCGGAATCACCACTAAGGTCAACAGGGTGCTGACCAGGATGCCGAAAATCAGGGCAATGGCCAGGCCGTTGAAGATTGGATCATCAAGGATGAAGAACGCCCCCAACATGGCGGCCAGTCCGGTCAGGGCAATCGGTTTGGCGCGCACAGCCACCGACTCAATCACCGCCGCACCCAGCTCCTTGCCCTCGGCAATCGATTGGTTGATGAAATCCACCAGCAGAATCGAGTTGCGTACGATGATGCCGGCCAGGGCAATCATGCCAATCATCGAGGTCGCAGTGAACTGCGCGCCGAGCAGGGCATGGCCGGGCATCACACCGATCACGGTCAGCGGAATCGGTGCCATGATAATCAGCGGCACCAGATAGTTCTTGAACTGCGCCACGATCAGCAGGTAAATCAGCAGAAGGCCGGCGGCGTAGGCCAGACCCATATCGCGGAAGGTTTCGTAGGTGATCTGCCATTCACCATCCCACTTCAGGCTGTAGGCGGCATCGGTTTCGGGCTGGCTGATGAAATACTGATTCAGGCTGTCCGGGGATTCCGGGAGATCCGCCAATTGTCCGACCACATCGAACATGCCGTAGAGCGGGCTGTCGAACTCACCGGCTTCATCGGCGGTGACGTACACCACCGGCAGCAGATCTTTATGGTGGATAGCGCCATCCCAGGGCACGTTCTGCACGCTGACCAGTTCGGACAGGGCAATAATGCGACCGTTGGCGGACTTGACGCCCAGTTGCAGGATGCGTGCCATGTCGGCCTGCGCCGACGCCGGCAGGCGCAAACGAATGGCTTTGGCATAGCGGGCTTTGCCGTCCTGCAGGTAAGTGACGTCGGCGCCATCGACCGCAGCCATCAAGGTTTGCGCGATGGCCTCGCGGCTGACGCCCAGGCGCGCTGCACGGCTCTGATCGATGAGCAAATGCTCGCGGGTCGCCGTTGCGTTTTCCACGGTGCTGTCGATATCGACCACGCCTTCTGTCTTGCGCATGCGGTCCTGCAGTTGCGTGGCAATTCCACGGCTGCGGGCATAATCCGGACCGTAAATCTCGGCGACCAAGGGTGCCATGACCGGCGGGCCCGGGGGCACTTCCACCACTTTCAATGCGGCGCCGTATTTACGGGCGGCGGCCTGCAGGGTTGGACGTAGCGCCAAGGCAATATCGTGGCTCTTGCGGCTGCGATCGTGCTTATCGACCAGATTGATCTGCAAATCACCAACCAGCGGACCCTGACGTAAGAAGTATTGACGGACAAGTCCGTTGAAGGTCACCGGTGCCGAGGTGCCGGCATACGCTTGGTAGTTGAGCACTTCCGGAACCTTATCGACTTGTGCTGCCAATTCGCCGAGCAGCGCATTGGTCTGTTCCAGCGTACTGCCCTCCGGCATGTCGATGACCAGCTGGATTTCGGATTTATTGTCATTCGGGAGCATTTTCAAGACCACCAGCTTGACCACCGCCAGTCCCGCCGAGAACGCCAATAATGCGCCGATGGATATCCACAGCATCCGACGTTTCTTTGCAGCCTGCTCGCCAACGATGAAGCGGCGCATCACGCGGTCGGCCAGGGTCTGCAATTTCGAGGCTTTTCCGTCTTCATGGTGGCCATGGTCTTTGGCCAGCAGTTTCAGGCTCAACCAGGGTGTCACGATCAAGGCGATCAGCAGCGAAATGAGCATACCGACCGAAGCGTTGATTGGAATCGGACGCATGTACGGACCCATCAGACCTGACACGAACGCCATCGGCAACAGCGCGGCGATAACGGTGAAGGTGGCCAGAATGGTCGGCGCGCCGACCTCATCGACCACCACGATGGCATCATCGACCAGAATGCCGATGGAGAAAATCAACGCGAACAGAGAAACGCGGTTGAGGGTGAAGCCCATCGCCCACGAAGCAAACAGGGTGATGGCCAGGGTCAGGATCACGGCACTGCCGACCACCACTGCCTCGCGTCGGCCCAGGGCAAACAGCACCAGCAAGACCACGGAGAGCGTGGCGAAAATCAGTTTTTGAATCAGCTTGGCGGCTTTATCGGCGGCGGATTGGCCGTAATCCCGGGTGATCTCGACCTGCACGCCGTCGGGAATGACGCCAGCCTTCAAGCCGTCCAGACGTTCGCGGATGGCAGCGGTGATATCGGCGGCATTGCTGCCGGGTTTTTTGGCAATCGCCAAGGTAACGGCCGGTGCGATGCCGGATTTGGGGCCCGCTTTGCCAGCCGGCGCGCCGTGCCAGACGGTTTGCGTGGCCGGCTCCAGATTTTGACCGATACGTGCAACATCGGACAGGCGGATCGGATGATCGCCGGAAACGCCAATGACCAGGTCAGCCACATCAGCGGTGCTGCTCAAGAAGCTGCCGGCCTGGACCGGATGCGCGCCATCAGTACCGACACGCTCTCCGGCATGCTTTGCCTGATTGCTGGCCTGCAGGGCTTGGGCAATTTCATGCACCGATAAGCCAAAGGCCGAAAGACGGCCCGGATCGAGTTCAACGGTCACCGCCTGGCTAGCGGCGCCGATGCTGTAAACATCGCGGGTTCCGGGAACGCGCTTGAGTTCGGTTTCGAGGCTATGCGCCACTTGGCCGAGCTCGAAAGCACTGATGGCCGGATTATCGCTCCACAAGGTCAAGGCCATGACCGGAACATCGTCGATGCCTTTGGGTTTGACCAAGGGTTGACCGACGCCGACACCGGCCGGCATCCAATCCTGGTTCGAGTAAATCTGGTTATACAGTCGGACGATAGCCGGCTGACGCTCCACGCCGACGGTGTATTCCACGGTCAATATCGCCATGCCCGGCCGGGAGATCGAATACACGTGCTTGATGCCTTCGATTTCCGACAGTTTCTTTTCCAGCGGATAACTGACCAACTGTTCGACCTGACGCGCATCGGCGCCGGGAAACGGCACGAACACATTGGCCATGGTGACGTCGATCTGCGGCTCTTCTTCCTGCGGCGTAATCAATACCGCCACGAAGCCCAGCAATAGGCCGAGAATGGCCAGAATCGGTGTCAGCGGATTGTTCTGGAAACGCGCCGCCAAGCGGCCGGAAATTCCGAGGTGCGGGTGATCCGACATATCAGTTTTCCTGCTTGGCGCGGTATTCGGACAAAGCCTGTGCCGCACGAACGGGATCGGCCGCCACGCGTTCGCCTTCGCTCAAGCCCGAAATTACTTCGACATAACCATCGCGCGATTCGCCCAAGCGAAGCTGCCGCAATAACAGGCGGTCCTTGCCGATGACATAGGCACCGCTTAACTCGCCGCGATGCCAAATGGCGGTTTCCGGCAGACGGATCCGCGCATCCGAAGTGGTGGCGGCAAAGCGCACGGAAGCAACTTGACCGGGAACCAGCGGTGTTTCGGTTTTCGGCAGATGAACGCGCACGCTGACACTGTGGCTGGCCGCATCGGCACTGTCATATACCAACACGCTTTCAGCCGTCAGCACAGTGCCATCGACCAGAACCACTTCAGCCTGCGGCGCCGTCCGGATGATGGCGGCAACGCCTTGCGGCACCTGAATCTGAACGCGGAATCGATCCGGATTGAATACACGTAGCAATGGCTGGCCGGGGGCGACGCTTTCCCCGGGTTCCACCAGACGTTGCGACAGCACACCGGAGTAGGGCGCGCGGATTTCGGTGTAGTCGGCTTGCTGCGCGGCTTGCGCCGCCACCGCTTCTGCTGCACGGGCATTGGCCTGGGCGGCATTTTTGGCGGCCAGCGCCTGATCCAGTTGTTGCTTGGAAATGTATTGTTGCTTGGCCAACCCGGCATAACGCCGATAGCTGGTTTCTGCTTCTACCGCTTGGGCGCGAGCCGCTGCAGCCTGCGCCCGCGCCGCTTCTGCCCCAGCGCGCTGTTCCACGCCGCTCAGACGCAAAAGCACCTGTCCGGCGCTGACCCGGTCATTGACATCAACCAGTACCGCCGACACCCGGCCGGCTGTCTGTGCGGTCAGATCGGCCTGCTGCACGGCTTCGACCACACCATCCCAACTACTGCCGGTGCCGGCGTTACCGGTCTGTGGCGCGATGGCCTCCATGCTCCGTAAGTCCATGGCCGGTGGCAGGCCGGTTTCGGACGAACAGGACGCCAATGCGGTGCAGAGCAGGACAAGGGGAATGAGCGTTTTCATGGTCATCAGTCGGTCGTCTTGAAGGGTAGGGCAATGTTTACTTGAAGTGATTGCCGGCGGGAACACCGAACAGTTTGAACACCCAGGCGGCCGGGCAGAAGCCGGTCAGGCTGGCTTGGAAGAGATTCAGGCCGATGAACACGGTGAACCAGACGAAGTTCGGACTGACATAGTGGGTCAGCAGCAGGCTGATCAGTACCATGACACCGGCAAAAGCCATAACGGCGCGGTCGAGATTCATAAAAGACTCCTTGGGGTAGTGGATT
>NZ_JAPDUI010000028.1 GCF_025980345.1 Arenimonas sp. GDDSR-1
GCCAGCGGCACGCCGAACACATCGGCGATGCGGAAGGCGGCTTCCAACGAGGGCGCGTATTTGCCCGCCTCGATCGCGGCCACGGTCTGCCGGGTCAAGCCGATGCGCAGGCCGAGTTCAGCCTGCGACATCTCGCCCTGCATGAAGCGCAGCGTACGGATTTTATTGCGGATCACCCCGCTCACGCCTGTTGCCTGCGGTAAGCACGGATGATGCCGATCGAGAACACCGCTTCGGCCAGCACGATCATGAAGAATGCGGTGTTGGCGATTTCCCAGCCGGCATTGGTGAACGGCATGAAGCCGCCGACCACAATCATGCCGGCAATCAGCACGCCGTAAGCGTAGCCGCGGGCTTTATGGGCGATGGCGGTGTCGCGCTCGTCCATCGGCAGTGTGGCTTCGCCGGGTGCGCTGCGGCGCAGCAGCAGGTGGCCGATGCCCAGAATCGCCGCCCACGACAGGGAGGTCACGGCATACAGGGCCATTTGCTGGAGATTGGGAATTTCCGGGCCGGGCGGATGCAGCGCGGACCAGGTGAAGTAGGGAATAAATACCGCCAGCATCGACAGCAAGGACAACCAGGCCACTTTTTCACGGTACGGCATTGCACGCTCCTCAGGTAAGTTTAATTTAACTCAATGTTAAATAAACTATACATAAGGTTAATTGGGCTTGTCAATAGGGGGCTGCGCTAATTCCTTCGCGCCACGGCAAAGGCCGCCAGTGCATTCAAGGCCTCGGCGCGCGCGCCGAACCCGGACAGGTGTTTCGGCATCCGTTCGGCCAATTCGGCCAACAGGGCTTTGGCGCCGTCCAGCCCGAGCAGGGCCGGGTAGGTGGCTTTGGCCTGCGCCGCATCTTTGCCGGCCGATTTGCCCAACTGCGCGGTGCTGGCTTCCACATCGAGGATGTCGTCCTGGATCTGGAAAGCCAAGCCCAGATCATCGGCGAAGGCATCCAGGGCGGTGCGCGCAGCGCCATCGGCATTGGCCACAATCGCCGGCAGGCGGATGGCGGCCTTGATCAGTGCCCCGGTTTTCAGGGCGTGCACCTTCTGCAACTCCAGCAACGTGAGTGTTTTTCCACCGGCGTCCATGTCGAGCTGCTGGCCGCCGCACATGCCGCGCGAACCGGAGGCGCTGATGAGTTCCTGCAAGGCGGCCAGCTTGGCGGCGTCCGGCCACGCGGCGCGCGCCAAGGTTTCATAGGCCAGCGCCTGCAGCGCGTCGCCGGCCAGTATGGCGGTGGCCTCGTCGAAGGCGATGTGTACCGTCGGTTTGCCGCGACGCAGGTCATCATCGTCCATGGCCGGCAGATCATCGTGAATCAGCGAATAGGCGTGGATCATTTCCACCGCGGCCGCGGCCGCATCAAGCGTGTCGGGCGATGTAGTGAACAGCCGGCCGGTGGCATACACCAAGCGAGCACGCAGGCGTTTTCCGCCATCCAGCGTGGCATGCCGCATGGCGCGGTGCAGGCGTTGCGGGGCAAGGCTTTCCGACGGCAAGGCGCCGTCCAGAACCCGTTCGATGCGTTCGTTGTCAGTCGGCATCGTTGTCGCGGAACGGCGTCTGCTGTTCGGGGTTGGCGGTGTTGTTGACCAGAGTTACCCGCTGTTCGGCCTGTTCCAGGGCGCTCTGGCATTGCCGGTACAAGGCGATGCCGCGTTCATAGGCGGCCAGCGATTCATCCAGACTCTGTTCGCCGCGCTCCATGGCCGAGACCACCGACTCGAGTTCTTCAAGGGCCTTTTCAAAGGCGGCGACCGGGGAGGCTTCCGGGGTTTTCGGGGGTTTGCTCATGGCTTACTCGCTGTCGCTATGCCAGTGCAGGCGCAGGCCGTGTTGGCGTGAAAGATCATCCAGCTGCGCGGAAATCAGCACCTCGCCGACCGCCAGCAGTTCGTTGTGCCCATTATAAACAAAGGGCAGGGCCGCGCGTTGCCAGGGCGGCACGCGCGTGCTAAGCAGTTTCTTGACGCTGTGGTGCATGGCCTGGCCGGGCAGGCGGATTCGTTCGCCGCCCTGCCGATAGCGCACGCGCACCGTTACGGGCGCTGCGCCCTGCCACGCCAACACGCCACCGCGCGGCAGCGGCAAAGCCTCACGACCATCCCACAGCACATCCAAAGCGCTGTCTTCGGATTCCGGTGTCGTCTTGGCGCGCAAAATCAATGTGCCGTCCCAGAGTTGCACGGCATAATCCGGGCCATCCAGGCGCGTGTCATCGTCCGTTTCATGCATCGTCAACTGACGCAGAAATTCATGCAGGGCTTCCGCGCCCGGCGCTGGCTGACCGTTATCGTGCAGCCAGTCCCGCAGCAGATGCGCCTGCAGCTCCGGCGGCTGCGCCCTCAGCATGGCCAAATGCAGACCCTGCGGGCCGGTGCAGCGGGCAAGTTGGTCGGCAATCAGCGGCTGCAACAGCGCGGCATCGGCCTGCAACAGCGCGGCGCTGCGGGCCAGACGGGCGGCGGCATTCGGAAAGCGCGATTCCAGCAGCGGCAAGACCTCGCGACGCAGGAAGTTGCGGTCGAAACCGGTGTCGGCATTGCTGGCATCCTCGATCCATGCCAAGGCATTCGCCTCGGCGTAGGCCTGCAGGTCGGCACGGTACAGAGACAGCAGCGGCCGCCAAACCTGCATGTCGCCGTATCGTGAATGCACCTTCATGTTGCCCAGCGCCTCGGTGCCGGCACCGCGCATCAAACGCAATAAAAGGGTTTCGGCCACATCATCGGCATGGTGCGCCAGCGCCAGGGTGTCGGCGGGCGCCACGTGGCACGCGAATGCCGCGTAGCGTGCCGCACGCGCCTGTGCTTCGACGTTACGCGTGACATCGGCAATCGCGATGCGTTCGATGTGCAGAACAATGCCAAGCGCGTCGCAGACCGATTGACAGTGCGCCGCCCAGGCATCGGCCGCCGGGTTCAGGCCATGATGGACATGGATGGCCTGCAGCGAAGCATCCGCGGGCAGATTGCGTTTCAACCAATGCAGCAGAACGCTGGAATCCAAGCCGCCGCTGAAGCCCACCCAGACCCGCATCGAGGGCGGGAGGCAGGCGCTTGCGGGAAGGGATTCGGTCAAGCGGCCTCGAACGCGCCGTAGGCCCGCAGCCGCTGGTAGCGGCGGTCCAGCAGGGTGTCGAGCGAGAGCGACTCCAGATGCTGGAGTTCGTCCCAGATCGCCGCTTTCAGGGTTTGGGCCATCGCGGCCGGATTGCGGTGCGCGCCGCCCAGCGGCTCGGGAATGATTTTATCGACCAGCTTGTGTTCCAGCAGACGCTCTGCCGTCAGACCCAAGGCCTGCGCCGCTTCTTCGGCCTTGCTGGCGCTCTTCCAGAGAATGGACGCGCAGCCTTCCGGCGAAATCACCGAATAGGTGCTGTATTGCAGGATGAAGGTGGCATCGCCGACGCCGATGGCCAACGCGCCGCCCGAGCCGCCTTCGCCGATGACCGTGCAGATCACCGGAATTTTCAGTTCGGCCATTTCCAGCAGGTTGCGCGCGATGGCTTCCGACTGGCCGCGTTCTTCGGCGCCGATGCCCGGATAGGCACCGGGCGTGTCGATGAAGGTGAACAGCGGCAGGCCGAAGCGCTCCGCCATTTTCATCAGGCGCAGGGCCTTGCGGTAGCCTTCCGGACGCGGCATGCCGAAATTGCGTTTGACCTTGCTCTTGGTGTCGCGGCCTTTCTGCTGTCCGATCACCATGCAGGCCCGCCCGTTCAGGCGCGCCAGACCGGCCACGATGGCCGCATCGTCGGCGAATGCGCGGTCGCCGGCCAGTTCATGGAATTCGTCGAAAATGAGTTCGAAGTAATCCAGGCTGTAGGGGCGCTGCGGATGGCGGGACAGCTGCGAGATCTGCCAGGGGCTGAGCTTGCTGAAAATCTCGGCGGTGCGTTGTTCCAGTTTGGCCTGCAGGCCTTCCACTTCCAGCTCGATGTTGACGCCCGGGCCTTGGCTGGCGCGTTGCAGTTCCTGGATCTTGGCTTCCAGATCGGCAATCGGCTGTTCGAAATCGAGGAAATTCGGATTCATGGCGGTTCTCGGACGGTTCGGCGTATTTTATCAGATGCTTAGGATGCCGCACCGGCCATGCCGGTGCTGGCCACGGACCAGGGTTTGTTCAGGGCTACCGTCACTTCGGCGACCCCGTCGAGCTGGCGCAACTGCGTGATCAGCGCGGCTTCGCAGCGCACCGAATGCGCCGGCGGCGCGCGCAGGCGGCCTTCGGCGGTGGCGGTCTTGAGCTGCAGCATGACCGGCGTGGGGCCCGGCCGGTACGACGCCAAGAGGCGCTGCAGGTGTTGCCAGGAATCGGGATGGCACAGATCCAGCCGGCATTGGATGCCTTTGCTGTACTGCAGCAGCAGGCTGTGGAAATCCCAGCAGTGTTTTGCGCGCAGCGATACGCCGCCGTTGAAACTGTCCTCGCGCAGCGTGCCTTCGATGACCACGATGCGGTCCCGGGTGAGCAGGGAGGAATAATCCTGATGGGCTTCGCTGAAAAAAGCGCACTCCAATCCGGTCATCTGGTCTTCAATCAGCACGAAGGCCTGGTTGTCGCCGCGTTTGCGCATCTGGCTGATCAGGCCGGCCACCACCACCGGCGCTTCACCGCGCCGGTCCTTGCGTTCCTGCAGGGTTTTTTCCAGACCCGACAAGGGGCAAAGCCCGAGTTGCTTGAACTCCGCCTGCCAGGGGTCGAGCGGATGGCCGCTGAGGAAAAAGCCCAGGGTATCGCGCTCGTGGCGTAGGCGCTCGTCCAAGGGCCAGTCGGCGATGGTCGGCAACGCGATCTGGATGCTGACCGCGGGGCTGGCCCCGAACAGCGAGACCTGACCGGATTGCGCTTCGCGCGCCATCTGCTCGGTGGCCTTCAGCACTTCCGGCAACTGCAGGGCCAGTGAGGCGCGGTTGCTGCCCAGGGAGTCGAGTGCGCCGGAGTGGATCAGGGCTTCCAGCACGCGCCGGTTGAGCTTGCTTGAATCCACGCGGCGACAGAAATCGAGCAGGTCGGTGAACGCGCCGTTGGCGTCGCGCTCCGCGGCGATGGCCAGACAGGCCCCTTCGCCGACGCCTTTGACCGCGCCCAGGCCGTAGCGGATGGTGTGCCGGTCGAGGGCTTTGAATTTGTGGGTCGAGGCATTCACATCCGGCGGCAGCACCACGATGTCGAAGGCCTTGCAGTCCTGCAGGAAGTTCACCACCTTGTCGGTGTTGTCCATGTCGGACGATAGCGTGGCGGCCATGAACTGCGCCGGGTAATGGGTTTTCAGCCAGGCCGTCTGGTAGGCGACCAGCGCGTAGGCGGCCGAGTGCGATTTGTTGAAGCCGTATTCGGCGAACTTCTCCATCAGGTCGAAAATGCCGGTCGCCACTTTGCCGTTGATGCCGTTGTCCTGCGCGCCCTGTTCGAACTTGATCCGTTCCTTGGCCATTTCCTCCGGTTTTTTCTTGCCCATCGCGCGGCGCAGCAGATCGGCGCCGCCCAGCGAATAGCCGGCCAGAACCTGGCCGATCTGCATCACCTGTTCCTGGTACACGATGACGCCGTAGGTCGGTTTCAAGATCGCTTCCAGATTGGCATGCGGATAGCTGACTTCGGCGCGCCCGTGCCGGCGGTTGATGAAGTCGTCGACCATGCCGGAGTTCAGCGGGCCGGGCCGGTACAGCGCGGCCAGGGCGATCAGGTCCTCGAAGGTGCTCGGTTCGAGTTTCTTGATGTAATCCTTCATGCCGCGCGATTCGAACTGGAACACCGCGGTAGTCAGGCCTTTGGACAGCAGCCGGTAGGTTTCCGGATCATCCAGCGGAATGGCCAGGATGTCGATCGGGTCCCGGGCGTCGGCGCGGCGCTCGGCGTTGATGGCCTCGACCGCCCATTGGATGATGGTCAGCGTGCGCAGCCCGAGGAAGTCGAATTTGACCAGGCCGATGGCCTCGACATCGTCCTTGTCGAACTGGGTCACGATGCTGGTCGCGGTTTCGCCGGCGTGCACCTGTTCGGCATACAGCGGGGTGAAATCGGTCAGCGGTCTCGGCGCGATGACCACGCCGCCGGCGTGTTTGCCGGCATTGCGCGTGAGGTCTTCCAGTTTCAGCGCCAGATCGATCAGATCGCGCACGTCGTCTTCGCTGTGATACCGCTGCACCAGCTCGGCGGAGATCAGCTCTTCTTTTTCTTTCCGCTTTTTCGGATCGGATTCATTCGCCGCGGAGTTGCCGAGCGCGTCATCGAGGCTGATGCCGAGCGTCATCGGAATCAGCTTGGCGACGGAATCGACGAAGCCGTAGGGCAGGCCGAGCGCACGTCCGCAGTCGCGCACCACAGCCTTCGCCGCCATGGTGCCGTAAGTGATGATCTGGCTGACCTTGTCGCGTCCGTATTTGCGCGCCACGTAGTCGATGACTTCATCGCGCCGGTCCATGCAGAAGTCGATGTCGAAGTCGGGCATCGAAACCCGTTCCGGATTCAGGAAGCGCTCGAACAGCAGGTCGTAGCGCATCGGATCGAGATCGGTGATGCCCAGCGACCAGGCCACCAGCGAGCCGGCGCCGGAACCGCGGCCGGGACCGACCGGAATGCCCTGGGATTTGCCCCAGTTGATGAAGTCGGCCACGATCAGGAAGTAGCCGGGGAAGCCCATGCGGATGATGACATCGAGTTCGAGGTCCAGACGGGCCAGATACGCGGATCGATCATGCCCTGGCGCCAGCGGGAAGGCCTGCAAACGGCGCTCGAGACCGTCGCGCGCTTCCTTGCCGATCCAGCTGTCCAGCGTGTGGCCTTCGGGAACCGGGAAGTCGGGCAGGAAGTAGGTGCCAAGCGCCAGCTCCAGATTGCAGCGCTTGGCCAATTCGACGCTGTTGGCCAGGGCTTCGGGAATGTCGGCGAACAGCGCGGCCATTTCCGCAGGTGATTTCAGATACTGCTCGGGGCTGTACAGTTTCGGCCGTTTCGGATCGTCGAGCACGCGGCCGCTGGAAATGCAGACGCGGGCTTCATGGGCTTCGTAATCGTCGGCCTCCAGAAAGCGCACATCGTTGCTGGCCAGCAACGGCAATTGGTGCCGGCTGCCGAAGGCGATGGCACGGGCGTTGAAGGCGGCTTCCTCGGGCAGGCCGAGGCGGCTGATTTCCAGATACAGGCGGCGCGGGAACAGGCTCAGCCATTCGGCGATCTGTGCGGCGCTCTCCGGTTTGTGTTCCTGCTGCATCAGGTGTGCGAGCGGGCTGTGGCGGCCGTGCAGCAGGATCAGCCCCTCGTTTCCGGCAAACAGCCATTCCGGGGCGATGACCGGCACTTCACGGCTATGGCCTTCCAGATAGGCCCGCGAAATCAGTTTGGACAGGCTCAGGTAGCCGGCCTGATTCTGGCACAGCGCGGTAATCCGGGTGTATCCGCCCTGGCCGTTGTCGAGAAACAGATCGGCGCCGGCGATGGGTTTGATGCCGGCGCTCTCGGCGGCCTTGAAGAACTTGACCAGGGCAAAAAAATTGCAGTTGTCGGTGACCGCGACCGCCGGCATGCCCATGGCGGCACAGCGGGCAACCAGTTCCGGCAGACGGATGGTGGAGTCTGTCAGCGAGAACTCGCTGTGCAGATGGCAGTGAACGAAAGTGGGGGTCATGGGCACGCCTGAATCGAACCCTCAGTTTAGCCGACTGGTCGGCGATAACAAGGCTTGACAGGGGCCAAATTCCGGTTCCGGCGACGCGGTTTCAGTCGGGTGCAAAAAGGCTGACCTGTTGCACCGGACCATAGCTGCGGCGGTGTTCCGGGCAGGGGCCATGTCGCAGCAGCGCAGCCAGATGTTCGGCGGTCGGATAGCCCTTGTTGCGGGCGAAACCATAGGCCGGAAAGCGGGCATCCAGGGCGCGCAGATGGCGGTCGCGGCTGACTTTGGCCAGAATCGAGGCCGCCATGATGCTACGTTCAAGACCGTCACCGCCGACCAGTGCGCGGGCCGGACAGGGCAGGTCGGGGGGAAGCCGGTTGCCGTCAATCAGCACCAGTTCCGGTGCGACGTCCAGTCCATGGATGGCCAGTCGCATGCCGTGCAGGGTGGCCTGCAGGATATTCATGCGATCGATGGTGGCGGCATCGACGAAGTGGATGCAATGTGCGATGGCGATTTCCTGGATGGTTTCGAACAACTGTTCGCGTCGACCCTCGCCGAGTTTCTTCGAGTCGTCCAGTCCGATCAAGCCGTCGTCCGGTGGCAGAATGACTGCGGCACAGACCACCGGTCCGGCCAATGGTCCGCGTCCGGCTTCATCCACGCCGGCGGTGATCATGGCCTTGCCAGCAATTCGAGTACGGCCGCAGCGGCGGCATCGCCGGCATCGCGGCGCAGCGCGCGATGCAGATCTTCAAAGCGGGCGATCAGCACACTGTTATCGCTGCTGGCGAGCAGATTCCGCAATGCCTCGGCAATCGTCTCCGGGGTGCAGGCCTCTTGGATGAGTTCGGGCACCAGATCTTCGCCCGAAAGCACGTTGGGCAGGCTGAAACGCTCGATCTTAATCAGACCGAGCCATTGCACCAGCGTGTAGGTCAGTGCCGAGATCCGGTAGGCCACCACCATCGGCCGTTTGCACAGCATGGCCTCCAGCGCGGCGGTTCCGGAAGCCAGCAGCACGGCATCGGCGGCAATCATGGCGGACTGCGCATGGCCATCGAGAATGCGTGCGTCGGACAGGGGGCTGGCTTGCAGATGATGTGCGATACGGCTACGGCACAAGCCGTTGGCCGCCGGAATCAGAAAATGCAGGTCGGGCATCGATGCTTTCAGCAGCGCGGCGCCTTGCAGGAACACCGGCAACAGCCGGTCGATTTCGGAGACCCGTGAGCCGGGCAGAATGGCCAGATGCCGGCAGGCGGGCAAGGCCAGTGCGGCGCTGGCGGCCTCGCGGTCCGGCGTCATGGCGATGCGGTCGGCCAGCGGATGCCCGACGAAGCGCGCATCCACGCCGTATTTGGCGTAAATCGCCGGCTCCATCGGGAACAGACACAGGACCTGCTCGCAGCTTTCGGCAATGCCTGCGGCACGCTTTTCGCGCCAGGCCCAGACCGAGGGGCTGACGAAATGCACGGTTCGCAGGCCGGCGCGCTTGCAGGCTTTCTCGAGACCGAGATTGAAGTCCGGCGCATCGACGCCGATGACCAGATCCGGCTTCTCCGCCACAAGCCGCTTGAGCAGATTTCTGCGGAGTTTCAGAAGCGCCGGAAGATGCCTGAGCACTTCGATGAAACCCATAACCGACAGGGTTTTGTAATCGAACCAGGAATCCAGGCCCAGGGCCTGCATTTTTGGCCCGCCCATGCCGACAAAGCGGATGCCGGGCCGGCGTGCCTGCAGCGCAGCGATGAGCTCGGCGGCAAGCAAGTCGCCCGATTCCTCGCCGGCGATGAGCGCGATTTTCATGGGTGCTTAACGCACGATGCCGCGCGTGCTGGCTTCGATGAAATCGAGCATCTGCCGGACATCGTCGGATTCGACGGCCATGGCCTGCAGCTCGGTTTTGGCTTCGGACAGCGGTTTGCCGGACATGTACACGGTGCGGTAGGCGTTCTTGATTTTCTTGATCCGTTCGGCACTGAAGCCGCGGCGCTTGAGGCCTTCGGCGTTGATGCTGCGCGGCTCGGCGTATTGCATGCCGGTCATCACGAACGGCGGTACATCGGCGCTGATCAGGCTGCCCATGCCGATGAACGCATGCGCGCCGATCTTGCAGAACTGGTGCGCGCCCGAGAAGCCGGCCATGATCACCCAGTCCTCGACGATGGCGTGGCCGGCGAGCGAGGCATTGTTGGCGAAAATGGTGTTGTTGCCGACGATGCAGTCGTGGGCGATGTGCACGTAGGCCATGATCCAGTTGTTGTCGCCGATCCGCGTCACGCCGCCGCCGTCGCCGGTGCCGCGGTTGAAGGTGGTGAATTCGCGGATGGTATTGTTGTCGCCGATGATCAGTTCGCCGCGCTCGCCTTCGAATTTCTTGTCCTGCGGGTCGCCGCCCAGCGCGGCATGCGAATGGATCTTATTGTTGCGGCCGATGCGGGTCGGCCCGGTGATTACGCAATGCGATCCGATTTCGGTGCCTTCATCGATGTGGACATCGGCGCCGATCACGGTATAGGGACCGACCGCCACGCTGGCATGCACCTGTGCGGACGGATCGATGATCGCCGTCGGGTGGATGCTCATGCGTCACCTTCGGCGCAGAGAATGTCGGCGCAGGCGACCTGCTTGCCGTCGACGCAGGCAACGCCCTGGTACAGGGCCATGTTGCGGATCTTGCGTTTGAGTTCGACGTTCAGTTCAAGCTGGTCGCCGGGAACCACCATTTTCGAGAATTTGGCGTTGTCGATCTTGACCAGATAGAACAGCTTGCCTTCCTTGCCGGTGCAGCCGTCCTGCATCAGGCTCAGGTGCGTCAACAGGCCGCCGGCCTGGGCCAGGGCCTCGAGGATCAACACACCGGGCATGACCGGCGCACCCGGAAAGTGGCCGTTGAAGAACGGCTCGTTGATGGTCACGTTCTTGATCGCGCGGATACGCACATCCGGCTCCAATTCGGTCACGCGGTCGACCAGCAGGAACGGGTAGCGGTGCGGCAGCAGGTTCTGGATGCAGACGGCATCGACCGGCAGTTTGGAAATATCGTAAGGCATGGGTCAGTCCCCGTTTTTCTTCAGTGTATTGAGCGTACGTGCCATGGCATCGAGCTGTTTGAAACGTGCGGCATTTTTGCGCCATTCGTTCTTGGGCTGAATCGGCGTACCCGAGGCGTATTCACCGGCTTCGGTCAGCGAGTGTGTGACCAGGCTCATCGCGCCCACGGTGACCTTGTCGGCGATTTCGATGTGGCCGACGATGCCGGCGGCGCCGCCGATCAGGCAGTATTTGCCGATCCGGGTGGAGCCGGCCACGGCCACGCAGCCGGCAATGGCGGTATGCGCGCCGATGCGGACGTTGTGGCCGATCTGGATCTGGTTGTCGAGGCGCACGTCGTTTTCGAGCACGGTGTCCTCGATGGCGCCGCGGTCGATGGTGGTGTTGGCGCCGATTTCGCAGTCATCGCCGACGCGCACGCCGCCGAGCTGGGCGATTTTGATCCAACCGCCCTGGTGGAAGGCGATACCGAAACCGTCGGCCCCGAGCACCGCGCCGGAATGGATGCGCACGCGATTGCCGAGGCGGACGCGTTTGACCAGCGTGGTCTTGGGCATCAGCACGCAGTCTTCTCCGACCACGCAGTCGTTGCCGACATGGGCATGGGCATGCAGCTGCGCTCCGGCGCCGATGACCGAGCGTTCGCCGACCACCGCATACGGCCCGATGCGGACGCCGGCCGCGAGCGTGGCGCTGGCCGCGATTACCGCCGTCGGATGGATGCCGTCCGGCAGATCATCGCCGTCGTCGAACAGGGCGGTGATCTGGGCGAAGCTGGTGTACGGATTGCCGCTGATCAGGCAGGCGCAGGGGCAGGCATCGGCATCGGCGGCGCCCAGAATGACCACCGATGCCCGCGTGCCGGCAAGCTGGCCCGTGTATTTGCTGTTGGCCAGAAAAGCAAGCTGTCCGGGCACGGCATCGGCGAGGGTGCCGATGCCGGTGATCGGCGTATCGGCGTCACCCCGGAAGTCCAGGCCGAAGCGGTCGGCAAGGGCCTTCAGCGTCAACATGCGCAATCAGAATTGCTGACCGAAGGTGAACTGCAGTCGTTCGATGCGGTCGAACTCGCCATCGTTCAGCGGCAGGGCATAGCTGATTGAAATCGGGCCGACCGGCGCCTGCCACTGCAGGGCGACACCGACCGAAGCCCGCAGGGCGCTGAGGTTGAACTTCTCGGCGCCGAACACGGCACCGGCGGCGGGATCGGTGTAGCCGCTGTAATCGAAGCTGCCGGCGAAGGCATTGCCGTAGTCGAGGAAGGCCGACAGGCGCGTGCCGCGGGCATTGAACAGTTTCGGGAACAGCAGCTCGAAGGTGCCGGCGACTTTCAGCGAGCCGCCCAGCGGTTGCAGATAAGACGGCACGCAGGTGGTGGCCGGGGCGACCGGAACGCAGGTGCCGTAGCTCGGTCCCAGCGTATTGGCTTCGTAACCGCGGACCGATTGCGGACCGCCGACGTAGAAGTTCTTGAAGAACGGCATGCCGGCATCACCGGTATTGCCGTAACTGTCGCCATAGCCCAGATCCGTGCCGATTTTCAGCACCAGCCAGGAATTCAGCGGACGGTAATGCTCGAACTGGTAGCTGAGTTTGTAGTAGGCGATATCCGAGCCGGGGAACGAGAACTCGGCACCGACGCGATGATACGTGCCGCGGGTCGGCAGCAGGTAATCGTTGCGGGAGTCGCGGCCCCAGCCGGCCTGGGCGCGGATCTGCTGGACCGGCCAGGTCTGGTTGAATCCGCAGGTCTGCGGATCCGGCGTGCCAAGCGGGGCCGCATCATCGGTCGCCGGCGTATTGGGGTTGTTGTCGTCATCGACATCGAAGCAGGGGAAGTACGGCTGGCTGCCGAGGACATCGTCCAGGTATTCGATCAGCGGCAACGGCGTTGAACCGATGGTGGTGGTCAGATCGATCTTGTCGTAACCCACGGACAGCTGCACGCTGTCGGTTTCGCTGAGCGGGATGCCCATCACGGTTTCGGCATTGAAGTTCTTGGAGGTATAGCGCGCGGTGTTGAAATCGCCCTGGTTGTAGTCGCTGTAGGACACGTTGTAACCCAGGCTCAGGCCATCCTCGGTGAAATAGGGATTGGTGTAGGAGAAGCTGATGCGCTTGGAGTAGCTGTTGTTCTGCACGGCGACCGACATCCGGTTGCCGGTGCCGAGGAAGTTGTTCTCGCTGAGCTGGATCGAAGCGGTCAAGCCGTACAGCTGCTGATAACCCAGGCCGAACACGAAGCTGCCCGAATTGCGTTCCTTGACATTGATGATGACATCGACCTGATCGGGGCGTCCGGCCACGGGTTCCTGCTCGATCTCGACGGTTTCGAAGAAGCCCAGGCGCTGCAGACGCACTTTCGAGCGGTCGAGCGCCGCCTGCGAATACCAGGTGTTTTCGAACTGGCGCAGTTCGCGGCGCACTACTTCGTCGGCAGTGCGGACGTTGCCTTTGATTTCCATGCGGCGGATCTGCACGCGCGGGCCGGGCTTGACCACGAAGTCGATGCTGATTTCCTGGTTGTCGCGGCTGACCGTCGGCACCGGGTCGACTTCCGCGAAGGCATAGCCGATGTTGCCGAGCATGGCGGTGATGCGGTCGTTGGTGGCGGTCAGCAGCTGGCGCGAGAAGGTGTTTCCGGTGCGGATCAGCAGCAGTTTTTCGATATCCGCCTTCGGCACGATGGTGTCGCCGCTGACCGAAACGCCGGAGACCTTGTAAACCTTGCCTTCGACCACGTTCGCGGTGAGGAACATGTCCTTTTTGTCGGGGCTGATGGCGACCTGGGTGGATTCGACGTTGAAGTCGACATAGCCGCGGTCGAGGTAGTAGTCGGTCAGCTTTTCGAGATCGCCGGAAAGCTTCTCGCGCGAGTACTGGTCATCGCGCTTGTACCAGGACAGCCAGTTGCTGGTGTTCGATTCCCAGCTTTCACGGATCACGTCATCGGGATACACGGTGTTGCCGACGATGTTGATGTCGCGCAGGCGCGCCCCTTTGCCTTCGGTGATGTCGAGCGTGACATCGACGCGGTTGCGGTCGATCTGTTTGACCGTCGGCGCGATGATGACGTTGTATTTGCCCTTGTTGTTGTATTGCCGCAGCAGTTCCTGGGTGACCCGGTCGAGGTTGAGCGGATTGTAGATCTCGCCTTCGCTCAGGCCGATGCCTTTAAGGCCCTTGAGCAGGTCTTCGGTCTTGATTTCCTTGTTGCCTTTGAGCGTCAGCGTATTGATGCTGGGACGCTCGACCACATTCACCACCAGGATGTCGCCCTGCCTCTCGAAGCGGACATCGCTGAAGAATCCGGTTTTATACAACGCACGGATGGCTTCGGTGGTTTTCGAGGAATTGACCGTATCGCCTTTCTCGATGGGCAGGTAGGTGAAAACCGTACCTGCGGAAATCCGCTGCAGGCCATCGACCCGGATGTCGCTGGCCACGAACGGTTCGGCCGATTGGGCGTGCACGGGCTGGCTCAGTGCGATGGCCAGGGACAGGCACAACAGGCTTTTACGGAGATTTGAAGAGGTCATCGGGGTTCCAGACGGTGATACTTGGGTGGATTAGGAAATGATACGAAAAAAATCATTGAAAATGGCTATTCCAAGCAGTCCGGCGAGTAAAAAAACGCCGATATACTGCCCGATGGCTTGAACGCTTTCCGCGGGGGCTTTGCCGGTGGCCCATTCATAGGCGAAGTACAGCAGATGCCCGCCATCAAGCAGCGGAATCGGCAACAGGTTCATGATACACAATGCCAGCGAAATCGCGGCCAAAAAGCCGAGAAACGGCGATATTCCCCAACTGGCCTGGCTGTCGGCGGCCCGCGCGATGCCGATCGGCCCGGACAGGTTGTCGACCGAGGCGGCACCGGTCAGCAGGCGCTTGATCACCGACAGGCTGTCGCGGGTCATGGTGTAGGTTCTGGACAGCGCCGCCGGCAAGGCCTGCAGTGCCGGGTATTGCACGGTTTTGACCGCACTCAGGCTGCCGATGCCCAGACGCCACAGACGCTGCCCCTGATCCTCGATCTGGACCGGTGCAATCAGAAAGGCAAGCGCGACGCCGTTACGGATGATTTCAACCCGCAGATTCCGGCCGTTGCCGGCTTTTTCGGCCAATACTCGCGGAATGTCGCCGAACTGCGCGATTTCGGCGCCGTCGATGGCGGTGATTTGATCGCCCGGCTGCAACACGCCATCCGCCGGTCCGTCTTTCTGCACTTGGCCGACAATGGGCAGCGATGCGGAAAAGAACGGGGTCAGACCGATTTCCTGCAGTAACCGATCCTGGGGATAATCTTCCGGCAGGGCATCGAGCGCGAGGCGACGGCTTTCGGAATGACCGCTCAGCGTGGTCACCTGGACATCGATCGGGCGGCGATCCATGGCCGCAAGGGCCAGTGCCGGCAAGGCATCGTTCCAGGCCTGGACGGGCTTGGCGTCAACGGCAATCAGCTCATCGCCGGTCTGGAAGCCGGCCTGTTGCGCCAGACCCGTGGACGGGCCGATCAGGGCGCGCAGCTCGGGCACGCCGATAATGAATGCGGCCCAGAGCAGACCGATGCAGAGAATGAGATTGGCCAAGGGGCCGGCGGCAACGATCGCGAAGCGCTTGCCGACCGATTGCCGGTTGAAGGCAAACGGCTGCAGTTCGGGCGGAACCTCCTGTTCGCGCTCATCGAGCATTTTCACGTAGCCGCCGAACGGAATCAGCGCCAGCCGGTATTCCGTGCCGTTCTTGCCGGTGCGGCTGTACAGCGCGCGGCCGAATCCGACCGAAAAGCGCAGCACATGCACGCCGCAGCGGCGCGCCACGGCGAAATGGCCCCACTCGTGCACGGTGACCAGAATGCCGATGGTGAGGATGTACCAGAACAGCGGGCTGATGAAATCGGGCATGGGCTCAATGAATCCGTTGGATGGCGCAGCGGCGCGCTTCGGCATCGCTCGCCATTAGGACAGATAAATCCGCCGCAGGTTCCCAGTGCACCGTTTCCAGCACTTCGCCCACGATATCGGCGATTCCCAGAAACGGCAGTCGGCCCTCGAGAAAGGCCATGACTGCGATTTCATTGGCCGCATTCAGAACCGCGGGAGCGTTGCCGCCGCGGCCGATGGCGCGGTAAGCCAGGCCAAGACAGGGAAAGGTTTCGCCATCGGGCGATTGGAACGCCAGCGCCGCCAGCGTGCGGAAGTCGAGGGCTTTGACTCCGGTATCGATGCGTTCCGGATAGGACAGGCCGTAGGCGATGGCGGTACGCATGTCGGGTTCGCCCATCTGCGCCAATACCGAGCCATCGCGGTAATCCACCATGGAGTGCACGATGCTCTGCGGATGGACCACGACCTCAATGGCTTCGGCCGGCATGCCGAACAGATGATGGGCCTCGATGACCTCCAGGCCTTTGTTCATCAGCGTGGCCGAATCGACTGAAATCTTGCGCCCCATGGACCATTTCGGATGCCGGCAGGCCTGTTCCGGCGTCACCGCAGCCAGCTCGGCGCGGGTTTTTCCGAGAAACGGTCCGCCCGAAGCGGTCAGGATCAAACGCCGCACGCCGTCACGTCCGCCGCCGGACGGCAGGCACTGGAAAATCGCATTGTGTTCGCTGTCGACCGGAAACAGTTGCGCGCCGTGCGCGGCCACGGTCTCCATCAGCAGCTGTCCCGCCAGAACGATGGATTCCTTGTTGGCCAGCAGGATGCGTTTGCCGGCGCGTGCGGCACTCAGGGTCGAAGCCACGCCGGCGGCGCCGACGATCGCCGCGACCACGGTGTTTGCGCTGTCGTCGGCCGCCATGGCCTCGAGGCTGTCCGCTCCGGCCAGCGGCGTGGTGCTCAGTCCGGCAGCGCTCAGACCGTCGCGCAAGGCCGCGAACTGATTCGTGTCGGCAATGCATGCGTGCATGGGCCGGTAGCGCCGGCACAGGTCAATCAGGGCATCGACCTGGGTATGGGCCGACAATGCCGTAATCCGGAATCGGTCCGGGTGCTGATCGACCAGTTTCAAGGTGGATTGGCCGATCGAACCGGTCGCTCCGAGAAGGCAGAGCGTTTTCATAATGCCAGGCCGTATTTCACCAAGGCAAACACCACGAGGCCCGACACGATGCTGTCCAGGCGGTCAAGCAGGCCGCCATGACCCGGAATCAGGGCGCTGGAATCCTTGATGCAGGCGTGCCGTTTCATCAGGCTTTCGAACAGGTCGCCGAACACCGAGAACAGACCGGTCATCAGGCCGAGCAGGGCATAGCGCCAGAGATCGGACAGGGGCGCATCGAACAGCGGCATGCACACCAATGCCAGTACGAGTGTGACCAGCAGGCCGCCCCAGAACCCCTCCCAGCTTTTGCCCGGGCTGATGTTCGGGGCGAGTTTATGTTTGCCGAAATTGACGCCGAACACATACGCGCCGCTGTCGGCGGCAGCCACCAGGCCGATCGCGAACAGCGTCCACGCCGGTCCGCCGTCACTGCCATGGATCCAAACCAGGGCGGCCCATGCCGGTACGCAGGCGAGTGTGCCCGCCAGCAGCTTCAGGCGGCCATTGCCGGAAGTGGCGGCGCGCGCGAAATCGAACTGCCACAGCCAGAGCGGCACCAGCAACCAGAACAGACCGCCGAGGGCGGTCACGATCAGCAGATTGTGGTGTTCGGCGTCATCGGTCCAGGCAATGGCGGCGACCAGAACCGCATTGACCATCAGATACAGCCATTTCGACGCCGGCTTTTCCAGCGCGGCCAGAGCGCACCATTCATGCAGGCCGGCCAGCAGCAGCAGCGCCATGAAAGCCCCCATCCACGGCGTGGGCAGGAACCAGATGGCGGCGATGGCCAGTGGAATCATCCACAGGGCCGATTGAATGCGCTTGCGGTGGCTCATGCCTGTTCTCCGTGAACTTGTGCGCTGGTCAGGCCGAAGCGGCGTTCGCGCCCGGCGAAATCCGAAACCGCCTGCAGCAGCACCTCACGGGTGATGTCCGGCCAAAGCGTCGGGGTGAACCAGAATTCGGTGTAGGCCATCTGCCACAGCAGGAAATTGCTGATCCGGCAATCGCCGCCGGTGCGGATCAGCAGGTCCGGTTCGGGCTGGTCGGCCAGGGCCATGAACCGGCCGAGAGCGGCCTCGGTGATGTCTTCGGCAGCCGGTGCCGTGGCCAGCAGGGCGCGGCAGGCATTGACGATATCCCAGCGCCCGCCGTAACTTCCGGCAATATTGAGGTTGAGCGTGCTGTTGCCGGCACTGAGGGCTTCCGCCCAGGCCATTTTTTCGCGGATTTCCGGCGCGAAGTCGCTGCGCTGGCCGATGAAGCGGATGCGCACGCCGCGCCGGTGCAGTTCCTCGATTTCGGTATCGAGCATGCGCAGGAACAGCTTCATCAGGGTACTGACTTCTTCCGGCGGGCGGTTCCAGTTTTCACTGGAAAACGCGAACAGGGTCAGGCTGCCGATGTGCTGTTCGAGGCAGAACTCGATGGCAACCTGTACCGCCTTGGCGCCGGCGCGATGGCCGATGCTGCGCACGCTGCCGCGCTGTGCCGCCCAGCGGCCGTTGCCGTCCATGATGACGGCAATATGCTGCGGAAGGAGTGGCATGTCCGGGCTCATGGCCTGAGCGCTTCAGACCGCAAGCAGTTCGGCTTCTTTGGTTTTGGCGATGTCGTCGATGTCCTTGACCGCCTTGTCGGTGATTTTCTGGATCTCATCCTCGGCGCGGCGGGCCTCGTCTTCGGAAATGGTTTTTTCCTTGAGCAGATCCTTCACGCCGGAAATGGCATCACGGCGGATATTGCGCACCGAAATCTTGGCATTCTCGCCTTCGGCATAGACATGCTTGATCAGTTCTTTACGGCGTTCTTCGGTCAGCGGCGGCAGGTTGATGCGGATCACCTGGCCGAGGGTGTTCGGCGTGAAGCCGAGATTGGAAGCCAGAATGGCCTTTTCGATGGCGCCGACCATCGCTTTTTCCCAGGGGGTGATGGTAATCGAGCGGGCATCGGCGACGGTCACCGTGGCGACTTGGCTGAGCGGCATGTCCGAGCCGTAGTAGTTCACTTTCAGGTTATCGACCAGACCGGTGCTGGCGCGGCCGGTGCGCAGCGAAGACAGCTCGTGCTTGAGGGCGTCGACGCTTTTGGCCATGCGTGTCTGCGCATCTTTTTTGATTTCGTTGAGCATGCGGGGCTCCTGTTCCGATGATGAGCCCAATTATAAACCGAGATGATGCTAAACGCTTAAAATCAATGAAAAAACATCAGTGGTGCGGGGCATGGTCGTGATGGTCGTGATGGCAGGATTCACCCAGCTCGATCTGCAGCGTGGCGTGGTTGATGCCGAAACGTTCCTGCAGGGCCTGGTTGGTGGCGTCGATGAAACCGTCGTGACCGTCGACGGTGTCGCGGACGATATGGGCGGTCAGCGCGATTTCCTCGGCACCCAGTGACCAGATATGCACATGGTGCACGGCAACGACCCCGGGCCGGGCCTGCAGAAACGCCTCGACCTCGCCTTTCTCCAGCCCTTCGGGCACGGCGTCCATGGCCTGCATGAAGCTGGCCTTGAGCAGGTGCCAGCTGCCGATGCCGATGACCAGTGCGACCAGCAGCGCGGTCAGCGGATCCAGCCAGTACCACTGGCGCCACCAGATGCCGAGACCGGCGATGACCGCGGCCAGAGACACCGCGGCATCGGCCAATAAATGCAAGTACGCGCCCCGTTTGTTCAGGTCGGTTTTCTGGCCGCGCAGGAACAGCGCGGCGGTTCCGAGATTCACCGCGATGCCGAGACCGGCCACGGCCATGACCAGGGCGCCCGGGACCTGCGGCGGATTCTGGAAACGTCCGATCGCCTCCCAGAGCAGGGCGCCGCTGAAGCCGACCAGCAGAACCGCATTGAACAGGGGGGACAGCTGCGTGGCGCGGCGCCAGCCGAAGGTATGCCGTTCGGTTGGTGCCTGACTGGCCATCCATGCCGCGCCCCAGGCCAGTGCCAATCCGACGGCGTCGCCGAGATTGTGCAACGCGTCGGATATCAGTGCCAGGGAATTGGTGGCCAGACCGAAGCCGGCTTCAATGCCCGAATAGGCCAGATTGATCCACATCGCCCATGCGAACACATGGTGATGGCTGGCGTGGCGGTGGCCGTGATGGCCGTGCGAATGGCCTTGCATGCGCTCAGCGGGTGACCAGCGTGCCGATGTCTTCACCCTGCAGGATGCGCATCAGCGCGCCGGCATTGCCCATGTCGTAAATCCGCAACGGGATATCGTTTTCGCGGCAGAGCGCGAATGCGGCGGTATCCATCACCTGCAGATTTCGCTGCAGGACGTCATCGTAGGTCAGGCGTTCGAAGCGTTTGGCGCCCGGATTTTTCTTAGGGTCCGAATCATAGATGCCGTCCACTTTTGTCGCTTTCAGCAGAAGTTCGGCATTGATTTCGGTGGCGCGCAGGGCGGCGGCGGAATCGGTGGTGAAGAACGGATTGCCGGTGCCGGCCGCGAAAATCGCGATGCGGCCTTTTTCCAGATGGCGCACCGCACGGCGGCGGATGTAGTCTTCACAGATCTGGTTGATTTTGATGGCGCTCATCACGCGTGCGTTGACGCCGTGTTTTTCCAGGGCATCCTGCATGGCCAGGGCGTTGATGACGGTGGCCAGCATGCCCATGTGATCGCCGGTGACGCGGTCCATGCCGCCGGCGGCCAAGCCGGCACCGCGGAAGATGTTGCCGCCGCCGATGACCACGCCGACCTCGGCGCCGGCCTGCTGCACGGCGATGATTTCGCGCGCCAGGCCGTTGATGATGTTGGGGTCGATGCCGTAATCGCCATCACCCATCAGGGCCTCGCCGGACAGCTTCAACAGGATGCGACGGTATTTCAAAGTGCTCATGGCGGGCTCCGGAGTGGGCATCGGTTGGGTCATTCTAGCGGATTGACGGGGGCTTTAGCAGGGTGCTACGGGCTCAGGGCTCGTAGATGACATAGACCTTGCGTGCGTATTCACGCACTTCCCAGGTCCCGCGGTAACCCGGTTCAATGGTGAACCGGTCGCCGGCGCGGACGGTCTGGGCTTGCCCGCCGTCTTCGGTCATCACAATCTCGCCCTGAAGGATTTCGCAGTATTCGTATTCGGTGTAATCGACCTGCCAGATGCCGGGCTCGGCTTCCCAGAAGCCGGTATGGAAATTGCCGGCGGCATTGCTGAAATGGTTGCTGAGGATCTGCTTCGGACTCCCGGCCCGCATTTTCTCCGGGGCGACCTCATAAGGCTCATGCGGGGTGGAGGCGTAGTCGAGGCGGCGAAGACGGGACATGGCGGATCGGTGCTCCGGAAAAATGGGGGTGTGAAAAAAAGCCACCCGAAGGTGGCTTTCCAATTCAGACGGCCATGGCCTTGGCGACTTCGGCGGCGTAATCTTCCACCACCTTTTCGATGCCTTCGCCAACCACCAGACGCTGGAAACCGATGACATCGGCGCCGGCGGCCTTGACGGCAGCTTCCACGCTCTGGTCGGTGTTCAGCACGTAGGGCTGACCGTACAGGGTGACTTCGTTGATGATTTTGCTGACCTTGCCGGCAATGATCTTTTCAAGGATATCGGCCGGCTTGTTCTTGTCCTTCTCGGGCATTTTGGCCAGTTCGATTTCCTTTTCCTTGGCAATGAAGTCGGCCGGAACGTCGGCGGCTTTGTTGTAAGGGGGGTTCATGGCAGCCACGTGCATGGCAATGCCGCGGGCCAGTTCCATGTCGCCGCCGGCCAGATCGACCAGCACGCCGATGCGGCCGCCGTGGATGTAGGCCGCCACGGTGTTGGGCGAGTTGACGCGGACCAGACGGCGGACCTGCACGTTTTCACCGACTTTGGCGATCAGCGCGGCGCGGGCTTCTTCCACGGTGCCGCCGTTCATGGCCACCGACTTCAGGGCTTCGGCATCGGCGGCGTCGGACGCCAGGGCGGCCTCGGCAACGGCGTTGACGAAGGACAGGAAGTTGTCGTCCTTGGCCACGAAATCGGTTTCGGAGTTGACTTCGACCAACACGGCTTTGCCGCCGCTGCTGGCCATGCCGATGCGGCCTTCCGCGGCGACGCGGTCGGCTTTCTTGTCGGCTTTGGCCAGACCGGTCTTGCGCAGGTATTCCATGGCGGCATCGATATTGCCGGCGTTTTCGGTCAGGGCTTTCTTGCATTCCATCATGCCGGCGCCGGAGCGCTCGCGGAGTTCTTTTACCAGGCTAGCGGTAATTTCCATCGTATTAACCTCGGAGTTGTTCAGGGGGTGTGTCGCATCGGCAAGCTGCCGATGGGGAAGGGGGTGCCGAAGCACCCCCTTTCATGGCTTCGATCAGGCGTCGCGTTTTTCGCGGCGCGGCGCGGCTTTCTTGGCCGGAGCGCGGCGGGCGCCTTTCTTGTCGTCTTTGCCGACCGGGTTGCCTTCTTCGTCCAGTTCAACGAAGTCGTCGTTGGCGCTGCTGGCGGTGATCGGCGCGGCGGCCTTGCCTTCCAGCACGGCATCGGCGGCGGCACGCACATACAGCTGCACGGCGCGGATGGCGTCGTCGTTGCCCGGGATGGCGTAGTCGACGAGGTTGGGGTCGTAGTTGGTGTCGACCACGGCGATGACCGGGATGCCGAGCTTCTTGGCTTCCTGGATGGCGATGTTTTCATGGCCGATGTCGATGACGAACAGGGCGTCCGGCAGACGGTTCATGTCCTTGATGCCGCCCAGCGAG
>NZ_JAPDUI010000029.1 GCF_025980345.1 Arenimonas sp. GDDSR-1
GCATCAGAAACAGTAAGGTGAGTCGTTGAAAGCTTTTCATCTGAAAAAAAACGCCCCTTGCGGGGCGCTTTTCATTCCTGGAAGCTGATTTTTTTAAGATCGGCGTTCTTGGTCCGTGCCAACACCTTCGCCAGAGTTTCATACTCGGCATCCGGATCAACCGTGATGTTGATGGTCGGCTGCACATCGCGTGCGCCTTCCACATTGAACTGCGCCTGCAGGGTTGCCATCGGTACCGGACTGCCGTTCCAGGCCACCGTACCGCCGGTCTGGACATGGATGTCGATCGGTTCCGGCGGCTCTTTTTCCTTGGGCGGATCAACCGTGGACTTCTGCGGGAGATCGACCTGGATCTGGTAGGACAAGGGCGGCGCGGTCACCATGAAGATGATCAGCAGCACCAGCATGACATCGACCAGAGGGGTCACGTTCATGTCGGACATTGCACCGCCGGACGAGTTGGAGCTGAATGCCATAGTCTTGCTTCCTTAGTTGCGCTCGGGCATGGACACGAAACCGACTTTACGCATGCCGGCTTCGCGCACGATGGTCACGACCGCCTTGATTTTCTCGTACTTGGTATCTTCATCGGCACGGATATCGACCTGCGGCTGCGGTTCTTTGGCCAGATTGGTGGCCAAATTGACTTCCAGGCGGTTTTTCAGGTTCTGCGGATCGGAGACGCTGCCCATCGGCTGGTCGTTCCAGTACACGTCGCCATTGCTGCTGATGGCGATCGTGACCGGCGGTACCAGGATTTCCGGCTTCTTGTCCAGAGACGCAGTCGGCAGCTCGACCTTCACTTTATGCGCCATCAGCGGCGCGGTGATCATGAAGATGATGAGCAGCACCAGCATCACGTCGACCAGAGGGGTCACGTTGATGTCGGCCATCGGGCCGCCGCTGGAATTTGAACTGAAGGCCATGGGTGGAATCCTCGAGCGGGAAGTGGATTACTTGTTGCCGACGCGCGAACCGGTCGCGAAGAAATCGTGCAGGTCGTGAGCGAACGTGTCGAACTTCGAGTAAATGTTGCGGTTGCTGCGGTTGAAGGCGTTGTAGGCCAACACCGCCGGAATCGCGACGAACAGACCGAAGGCGGTCATGATCAGCGCTTCACCGACCGGGCCGGCAACGGCGTCGATCGAGGCCTGGCCGCTTTGGCCGATTCGGATCAGGGCGTGGTAGATGCCCCAGACGGTACCGAGCAGACCGACGAACGGCGCGGTGGCGCCGACGGTGGCAAGCCAGGTCAGGCCGTTTTCCATGTTGGCGCTTTCACGGGTCACGGCTTGGCGCAGGGCGCGGTCGACGAACTCGGATTTGCTCAGGCTCTGGGCCAGAGCATTGCCTTCCTGGTGGGAAGCGGCTTCGATGGAGTCAAGCGCGATTTTCGAGAACGGCTCGCTCGGTTTCTGTTCTTCCAGGAACTGGCGCGCTTCACGCGGGTTCTTGATCGACCAGAAGGTCTCAACGATGCGGTCGGCGTTCGAGGCAATGCGGCCGTTGTTGATCGCATTGACCACGGTGTACCACCAGGAACCGACCGACATGATGATCAGGGTGATGAACACCACCAGACCGACCACGTCGAAGTTCTGCACCATGTGGCTGAAACCCATTTGCTGCAGGGCTTCAGCGTTGTTGGACGAGCCGCCCGCAGCGGGAGCGGCGGCAGTAGCGGTTAAAATGAGGTCCTGCAACATAAGGAATACCTTTATAAGTTGGTTAAAGAAGAAAAAACGGTACTGCGGTCAAATTACATCGTGAAGTCAACGCTTACCAGAGCGGAGCCGCCTACCGGCTGACCGTTCTTTTTGCCTGGATTGATTTTCCACTTCCGGACACCGGCGAGTGCCGCGCGGTCCAGATCGCGGTTACGGCTGGATTTGTGCACCGACGCTTCGAGCACGGTGCCGTTGGCGTCGTAAGTCACCTGGATGACCACGGTACCGGTAGCGCCGACACGGGCGGCAGCCGGCGGATATTTGATCGGATACTGGGCACGGGTCGAGGCATCCACATCACCGCCGCCGAAATCGGCGGGCGGGCCGGCCGGAGGAGCCGGCGGGGTCGGGGGCGACTGCGAATCCATCGGGCCGGGCGTATCGTAAACCATTGGGGGTTCATCCGGCGGCGGCGGGCTCTTCTGCGGCGTGGTCTGGATGATCTGCTTTTTCAGTTCTTTCGGCGGATCCGGCGGCGGCGGCGGTGGTGGCGGCGGCGGCGGTGGTGGTTCGGCGAACGAGACCATGGTCACGGTGTCCTCGCCTTTCTTGGAATCCGGGGCCGAAACGGGTGCCATCAGCATCATGAAAATCAGCACGTGAACGGCGATGGCCGCGGCGTTACCGGCGACACGGGGCCAGCTGATCTTGTTCTGCTGCTCGTATTTTGATTTCAAATCCGTCATGTGGCGGCGGCTCTGCATTAATGGATGTTCAATGACGCTTCTGCGCCGTGACCCGCAAACACGCGGGAACCTAGAAGTTTACAACAAATTCCAAAGGCCTGCCAAGCGCTTACTTGGCGCCGGCCTGTTTCAGGCGCTTGTTGGCCTCGGCCTGGGTTTCAGGGTCCTTGGCGGCCTCTTTCAGGGCGGCGATCATGGCGGCCGGGTTGTCGAGCCCGAACTCGGATTCGGCCTCGGCGATGATCAGGTAGGCATCACCCTTATTCTCAACACCTTTACTTAACGCACGCTGAGCCGAAGCCTTGGCCTTGGCATAGTCGCCTTCTTCGGCATAGACCCGGGCCTGCAGGGCATCATAGGTGCCCTTGGCCGAGAGTCCGGCTGCCTTGCCCCAGGCCTCGATGGCCGATTTCGGCTGGTCGGTGTAGTAATAGGACTGGCCGAGGATGTTGTACACGGTGGCATCGGGCTTGATGACGCCTTTGGCCATGCCGTCATTGATGATCTTGATGGCCTGGGCTTCCTTGCCTTGCAAATAGGAATAGGAAATATAGCCGGCCTCGTATTCGGCCAGGGTGGCGATCTGGCCCTTGGCATACAGCTCATCGAAGATCTTGGCGGCTTTGTCGTACTGCTTGGCATTGGCCAGCACCAGCAGCTGTTTCACCTGGCCGCTGCTGTCGCCGGCGGCGGCGCCTGCGCTGGCGCTCTTGGCGACTTCATCGGCGATGCGGTTGGCTTCGGCCTTCTGGCCGGTCTTGTTGTATGAATCCATCAACATGATGGCGATGTTCGGATCGGCGCCCTTGTCGAGGGTGTAGGCGCTCTTCAGGGTGGCGATCGCTTCCGGATATTTGCCCAGGCGGTAATTGGCATTGCCTTTGTTCTTCAGCACCTGCAGGTCATCGACGATGCCGGTTTCGGCGGAGAAGCGGTTGAGGTACTCCAGGGCTTCAGCGTACTTCTTGTCGTTGATCTTCAGCAGACCGAGATTGCGCATCAGATCGTAGTGCTTGTTGTTGCTCAGGCCGCCCTGTTTGACCGCCGCTTCGGCCAGCTGCGACATGGCGGCGTAGTTGGTCGCATCGGCGGTGATCTGGGCGATGTATTTCTGGAAATAGGCTTCCGATTTTTCTTCATTGGAGGCTTCGGGCGCGGCCAGAACCGCGTCGGCGGCGGCCTTGAGCACGGCGGGGTCCTTGCTGTTGGAGGCCTTGACCATGGCCTCCCACTCTTTCTTGATTTTGGTCTTCGGCATCACCGGCTCGGCGCGCGTGGCATTCGGGTATTTGGCAACCGGTGCGGCCGCGGCGGCTTTGGCCTGTTCATCACAACTGACCGGATTGCCTTTGGTGTCATAGCATTTCTCGGCCTTCAGGCGATCGCGGGTGCCGCCGGATTGGGCGGAAGCCGCAGACGATGCCAGCAGGAAGACGCAGACCGATGCCGCCACCCAGAATTTTTGCTTGTTCATGGACTTTTCCTAATACCGTTCAGCCGGAGGGATAGAGTAAATCCTCTAGCCAAATCACTCAAGTAGCCGGCTCCGGAAAATCCGGAGCCGTTCATGTTCATCATCAGATGTCGAGGTTGCCGACTTTCAGCGCGTTTTCCTCGATGAAGTCACGGCGCGGCTCGACCAGCTCGCCCATCAGGGTCGAAAAGATCTGGTCGGCGGCCACGGCATCCTCGATCTTGACTTTCAGCAGACGGCGCGATTCCGGATTGACCGTGGTTTCCCACAGCTGCTCGGGGTTCATTTCACCCAGGCCTTTGAAGCGCTGGATGGTGCGGCCTTTCTTGGCCTCGTCGAGGAGCCAGGCCTGCGCTTCGGCGAAACGGCTGATGGCCAGGGTCTTGCCGCCGCGCTGCACACTGGCGCCGGGCTGGATTAGGCCGTGCAGCGTCTGCGCCACTTCGTTGATCAGGCGCAGTTCCCCGGTGACCAGCTGGCTGGCGGCCACAGTCTGGATGACCTGCAGGCCGTTGTGCTGTTTCTCGATGACCAGCGCACCCTGCTGCTCATCACCGGCGGTCTGCACCGAAATGGCGTAGCGCGCCTTGCCGGCACCGCGGTTGTTGAGCTTGGCTTCAAGCGCCGCGGCCCAATCGGCCAGGGCGCCGGCGGTGTCGAAATCCTCCATGCGCAGGGCGCGGCTGTCGAGCACAGCCTGCAGAACATCGACATCGACGCGGTAGGCGAAACGCTCCATCACTTCCTGCGCGGCAACCACCTGCAGCATGAGTTTTTCCAGAGCCTCGCCGCGGATGGCGGGAGCGCCCTCGCCGGGTACCAGCTCGGCGTTGTCGACCGCATTGCTGACCAGATAGGCGTTCAACGCCGGCACATCTTTCAGATACAGCTCGTTCTTGCCCTGCTTGATCTTGAACAGCGGCGGCAGGCCGATGTAAATGTGGCCGCGCTCGATCAGCTCCGGCATCTGCCGGTAGAAGAAGGTCAGCAGCAGGGTGCGGATGTGCGAACCGTCGACGTCCGCGTCGGTCATCAGGATGATGCGGTGATAGCGCAGCTTGTCCGGGTTGTATTCTTCCTTGCCGATGCCGCAGCCGAGCGCGGTGATCAGCGTGCCGACTTCGGCGGAACCCAGCATTCGGTCGAAGCGGGCGCGCTCGACATTCAGGATCTTGCCTTTCAGCGGCAGGATGGCCTGGGTCTTGCGGTTGCGGCCCTGTTTGGCCGAGCCGCCGGCGGAGTCGCCTTCGACGATGAACAGTTCCGACAGCGCCGGATCTTTTTCCTGGCAATCGGCCAGTTTGCCGGGCAGGCCGGCGATGTCCAGCGCGCCTTTGCGGCGTGTCAGGTCGCGGGCTTTGCGCGCGGCCTCACGGGCGCGGGCGGCGTCGCAGATCTTGCCGGCGATGACTTTCGCTTCGGCCGGATTTTCCTGCAGGAATTCTTCCAGCTTCTGGCCGATGACGGCTTCCACGGCCGGCCGCACTTCCGAAGACACCAGTTTTTCCTTGGTCTGCGAACTGAAGCTCGGATCCGGCACTTTCACCGACAGCACGGCAATCATGCCTTCGCGCATGTCGTCGCCGGTCGGCGCGATCTTGGCCTGTTTGGCGATGCCGCTCTGCTCGATGTAATTGCTGAGCGTGCGGGTCAGGGCCGAACGGAAGCCGATCAAGTGGGTGCCGCCGTCTTTCTGCGGAATGTTGTTGGTGAAGCAGAACATGGTTTCCTGGTAGGAATCCGTCCACTGCAGCGCGATGTCGACCACGATGCCGTCTTTCTCGCCGCTGGCGGCGATGACCTTGCTGTGCAGGGGTGTTTTCAGCTGCGCCAGATGTTCGACGAAACTGGCGATGCCGCCTTCGTATTCGAACAGGTCGCGCTTGCCTTCCGGGCGCTCGTCGATCAGTTCGATGCGCACGCCGGAGTTGAGGAAGCTGAGTTCGCGCAGGCGCTTGGCCAGGATGTCGTAGTGGAATTCGACGTCGGTGAAGATTTCGGCGCTGGGCAGAAAACGCAGCGTGGTGCCGCGCTTGGCCGAATCGGAAACCTTCTTGATCGGATACACCGGTTCTCCCAGCGCATATTCCTGCTGGTAGTGGCCGCCGTCGCGCCAGATGTCGAGCCAGAGCGACGACGAGAGGGCATTGACCACGGACACGCCGACGCCGTGCAGGCCGCCGGAAACCTTGTAGCTGTTGTCGTCGAACTTGCCGCCGGCATGCAGCACGGTCAGGATCACTTCGGCGGCGGAAACGCCTTCTTCCTTGTGGATGTCGACCGGTATACCGCGCCCGTTGTCGGAAACCGAACACGAGCCGTCATTGTGCAGGGTCACGGTGACCGTATCGCAATGGCCGGCCAGGGCTTCGTCGATGGCATTGTCGACCACCTCGAACACCATGTGATGCAGGCCGGTGCCGTCATGCACATCGCCGATGTACATGCCCGGGCGTTTGCGGACGGCTTCCAGGCCCCGAAGGACGGTAATGCGACTGGAATCGTAGGTCGATTCCGAACCCGTGCGTTCTTGTTCCGTCATGCGATCGTTTAAACTCCGAAAGAGCGCTTCAAGCGTTTGTTTTATATGGCTATTTTAACAAAATAGGCAAGGCTTTGATTATACACCAAATCCGCTTTGCCAGCCATCCTTATTGCGTGGTGGAAATGCGGCCTTGTTCCACGTGAAACAGCTTCAACACGGGGAAGATTTGGCCATAGATGGGCAGGGTGTCGGTGCCGCTGATCCAGATTTGGGCCTGCGTTCCCGATAACCAGTGTAGGACCCGCTGAAAATGGCTGGAATCCAGCTCTGAAGCCAGATCATCGAAGCACAGGATGGGCCAGAACTGCTTTTCAGCCACGAACTGCTGGGCCTGCGTCAGCAAGGCGGATAGGGCCAGAAGTTTGGCCTGACCGCGCGAAAAGTGCTCTGGCTGCAGTTGACCATTTAAACTAGCCTGCCAATCCGCCCGGTGCGGCCCGACCCCGCAAAATCCGGTCTGCAGGTCGCGATCCTGGTTCATGCGCAGGGCGTCCAGTAGGCCCATCTGGGTGTGACGCCAGCCCGGGCTATAGGTCAAGGCCGCCGGCCCGCATTCGGGCAGGAACTCCTGGCAAAGGGCGTGAAACCCGGGGTTCAGGGTATCCAGATAGTGTTGCCGATAAAAATGAATTGCTTCTCCGGATTCGGCATATTCCCTATCCCAGGCCGCGAGCGTCTGTGTCTGTGGTTGTGTTTTCAACAGGGCATTGCGTTGTTTCAAGGCCCGGTTGAAGCGCCGCCATTGCGGGAAAAAATCCGGTTCCACGTGAAACAACGCCCAATCCACGAAACGGCGCCGGTTTTCGGCCGCGCCTGAAATCAGGGCATGACTGCCCGGCTCGAAGCTGAGTACCGGAAAGTGACTGCAGAACTGGCTGAGATTGTCGACATCGCTGCCATCGTGACGGGCCTGCCAGTCGTTGCCGCCATGTTGCAGGCCGGCTTGGTGCAGCGCGCCCTGCGCATCCTGCCAACGGGTGGTGATTTGCAACGCGCTGGACCCCTGTTTGATCAGGCCATCCCGAATACGGCCACGGAAGCTGCGGCCGTAGCCAAGGATATGGATGGCTTCGATGATGCTGGTTTTGCCGGCACCGTTTTCGCCCAGTAAAAGATTAACGCCCGAAACGGGCGTTAATGAGAACTCGGAGAAACAACGCAGGTTGGCGCCCTGCAGTTCAGTCAGATGCATCACAGGCGCAGAGGCATGACCACATGGCGGCTGCGCTCGTGACTGGCCTCGCGGACCAGGGCCGAGGAGTTGCCGTCACGGAGTTTGATCAACACCGTGTCTTCGCGCAGGGCCGACAGGGCTTCGAGAAGGTAATTGACGTTGAAGCCGATGCTGATGCCTTCGATGGTCGAATCGATACTGATTTCTTCCTGGGCTTCTTCCTGTTCCGGGTTATGCGCCACGATATTGAGTACACCGGGATTGATATCGAGCTTCACCCCTTTGAACTTCTCATTGGACAGAATCGCAGCGCGTTGCAGGGCGTTGCGCAACAGATCGCGGTCGACCCGCATTTCCTTATCGGCGCCGATTGGGATAACCGCTTCGTAATCCGGGAATTTGCCTTCAATCAGCTTGGTGCTGAAGGTGACATCGCTGCGGCTGATGCGCAGATGGTTGTTGCCCACTTCCAGTTCGATGTCGTCGCTGCCGTCTTCCAGAAGACGTTGCAGTTCAAGCACGCCCTTGCGCGGCATGATGATCTGTTTCCGGTTTTCCACGCTTTCGCTGAGTTCGGTTTCGCACAAGGCCAGGCGATGGCCGTCGGTCGATACGCAACGCAGGGTGGTGCCTTTCAGGTCGAACAGCAGGCCGTTGAGGTAATAGCGGACATCCTGCTGTGCCATGGCAAAAGCGGTGCGCTCGATCAGTTCCTTCAGTGCCGCTTCCGGCACGCGGATGCGCTCGATGATGGCCAGCTGGTCATTCTCTGGGAAATCCCGGGCGGGCAGGGTAGCCAAGGTGTAACGGCTTTTGCCGGCCTGGATGGTGGCTTTGTCTCCGGAATGGCTGAGCACGATTTTGCTGCCGTCGGGCAGGGCACGCACGATGTCGAACAATTTGCGCGCGGGAATGGTGACTTCGCCGTCCTGGCCATCATCGATGCTGCAGCGGGCCGCCAGCTCGACCTCCAGATCCGTTCCTTTCAGGCTCAATTGCCCGTTTTCCACCTGCACCAACAGATTGCTCAGCACCGGCAAGGTCTGCCGGCGTTCAACCACATTCACGACCTGTTGCAGGGGTTTCAGAAACGCTTCACGGGAGAGGCTAAAACGCATAGTGGGATTCCAATGACTAAGTTAATTATTCAAACTGGTGGTGGTGGTAGTGTTGGAAAAATCGCGGGATAACTCTATAACTATTTGATTTAAAACATTTATATCAACTGATAAGGGTGGTGAAGAATGGCCTTATCGGGTGTGTGCGAATTGTGGATAAGTTTTCGGTCTCGGATCCAATCACAGTTTATCCACAACTTGCTCCGAATCTTATTCCGTCAATTTCCGGACCAATTTATCCCAATCCTCGCGGATTTTCCCATCCGATTCGCGCAGCCCGGCAACGACCCGGCAACCATGCAGCACGGTGGTGTGATCACGGCCGCCGAACGCCTCGCCGATTTCCGGCAAACTGTGTTCGGTCAGCTCTTTCGCCAAAGCCATCGCAACCTGACGCGGCCGCGCCAGAGAGCGCGTACGGCGTGCCGACAACAGGTCGGTCAGCTTCAATTGATAGTAGTCTGCCACGGTTTTCTGAATATTGCTCAAAGAAATCACGGTCGCCTGCGCGCGCATCAGATCGCGCAGGGTTTCCTGGGCGAATTCCAGGGTAATCGGGCGACCGGTGAAGTTGGCGCGTGCGGCCAGGGTGTTCAATGCGCCTTCCAGATCGCGCACGCTGGAATGCAGGCGTTTGGCGATTTGCCAGGCCACATCGGCCGGCAGTTCGATGCCGCGGCGCTGCGCCTTGTCCATCAGGATGGTGGCCCGGGTTTCATCGTCCGGCGGCTCCAATACCACCGAAAGGCCCCAACCCAGCCGTGACTTCAGCCGCGGCTCCAGATTTTCGACTTCACGCGGATACCGGTCGCAGGTCAGGATGATCTGCTGTTTGCCGTCCACCAGCGAATTGAAGGTGTGGAAGAATTCTTCCTGGGTGGTATTTTTGCCGGCAAAAAACTGGATGTCGTCGATCAACAGCGCATCGACCTGCTGGAACTGCTTCTTGAACTGTGCCATGGTCTTGTCGGTCAGGGCTTTCATCATGGCGTTGAAGAACTGCTCCGAGCGCAGGTACAACACGCGCATGCCGGGGTTGTGGGCGCGCATGTAATTGCCGGCGGCGTACATCAGGTGGGTTTTGCCCAATCCGGTGCTGCCGTAAAGCAACAGCGGGTTGTAGGCTTTGCCCGGATTCTTAGCGACCTGCAGGGCCATGGCATGCCCCATCTGGTTGCACTTGCCGACCACAAAATTATCGAAAGTGTAGTGACCGTCGACATTGCCCTGGAATTCGGCTTCCGGCGCCTTTTTGGCGGCGGCCTTGGCCGGTGCCGGCGTTTTCGGGCTGGACCCGACCTGGATGCGCACGGCCATGTCGGCACCGGCATAGTGTTTGGCCAGTTCCTGGATGCGCGGCAGGTAGTGTTCGCGGACCTGATCGACCACGAAGGCGTTCGGCGCGAGCAACTGCAGCTCGTCACTGTGCCGGCTGGCCTGCAGGGGTTTCAGCCAGGTATGGACATCTTCTGCCGGATATTCCTGCTCCAGACGCTGCAAACATTGCGACCAAACGTTCATGCGGGGTTAAATCTTCTGTGGATAACTCACTCGGCTGACCAGTCTAGCCTGTTGCCTCGGGTTCTGCCAAGCGCTGTTTGACTTGACGGCAAGCCCGTGAAGCCATTATACTTTCCAGTTCACTTCACCCCCTTTTGAACGAGGTGCCGTCATGGCCACCAAACGCACGTACCAACCCAGCAATCTGAAACGCAAACGCGACCACGGTTTCCGTGCCCGCATGAAGACCGCTGACGGCCGCAAGGTTCTGGCCCGCCGCCGCGCCAAGGGCCGCGCCCGCCTCTGCGTCTAACCCTCCGGCAGCCCCAGGGCTGCCTTTGGCCATGGCCGATCCGTCGCCACAGCCGTTTCCGAAATCCGCACGTCTGCGTGCCGCGCCTGAGTTCCAAGCCGTGTTCAAAACGGGCTTGAAGCACTCGGGCGTATTTTTTCGCCTGTATTTCCTGTCCGGTACGTCACCCGCCCGGCTCGGCTTGGCCGTGCCGAAAAAAGCGGTGCCGCTTTCGGTGTCCCGAAACCGGCTCAAGCGCCTGTGCCGCGAATGTTTCCGCGGCTGTCCGAAAGCCCCGGGCGATTATGTTCTGGTGGCACAGCCGCGCGCCCGCGATGCCGGCAATGCCGCGGTCCGTGCCGAGCTGGAACGCCTGTTTTCAATAATTGCAGTCCCCGCGCCCTTGTAAAACAGGCGCGCGGCACCCAAACACAGTAAAATTGGCGCCTTGCCCTGCCGCTTGCTGAAACCATCCCATGAACCAAACCCGTACGTTCCTTCTGATTGCCTGGTTGGCGGTCGCCTTTCTGTTGTTCCAGCAGTGGCAAACCCCGACGCCGACGCCTGCGGCACCGGCCGTCAATGCTCCCGCGGGGCTCGCGCCGGCGCCCGCCGCTGCCGGCGGTTTGCCGGCATTGCCCACCGCGCCCGCCGCCGGCGCGCCGACGCTGCCCGTGGCAGCACCGGCCGGCAGCGCGCAAACGGTGGAAATCCTCACCGACGTGTACCGCCTGACCGTGGATCTGAAAGGCGTCAGCATCATCCGCGCCGAATTGCTGACCTATCCGAAGGAAAAAAAGCCGGGCAGCGCAAACGTGCTGTTGCTGGATGACGCCGGAACCGATTTCTTCGTCGCCGAATCCGGCTGGTTGACCCGCACGCACGCGGCCGAACCGAATCACAATGCGGTATTCAGCACCGCGGACGGCAAGCGCCGCTATGAATTGCAGACCGGCCAGGACAGCCTGTCGGTTCCGTTTACCTGGACCGATGCCAGCGGCATCAGCCTGACCAAAACCCTGGTCCTGCAGCGCGGCAAATTCGAGATCGGCCTGCAGCAGACCCTGCGCAACACCGGCACCGCGCCGTGGTCCGGTTTTGCCTACGAACAGCTCAAGCGCATTCCGCCGCCGCCGCCGCCGAAACATGCCGGCTTCACCAACCCGGAATCCTTCAGCTTCGTCGGTTCGGCCTGGTACGGCGAGCCCGACAAATACGAAAAAATCAAATTCGCCGATTACTACGATGACGGCGTGATCCAGAGTCCGAACAAGCCGATCACCGACGGCTGGTTCGGCATGCTGCAGCACCATTTCGTGTCGGTCTGGCTGCCGGCCAAGGGCGATACCCAGACCTATTCCATCGCCACCGAAGGCCCGCTGTCGCAGGCCTACTATCTGGTGCGCGGCATCTCGGGTGAAACCGTGCTGGCGCCGGGCGCCAGCCACAGCCGCGAAGACCGCCTGTGGGTCGGTCCGAAGGCGCAGAAAGCGATGAATGCCGTGCATCCGACGCTCGACCTGAGCGTGGATTACGGCATTTTCAGTTTCCTCGCGCAACCGCTGTTCTGGCTGCTGTCCAAGCTGCACGAGCTGCTCGGCAACTGGGGCTGGGCCATCATCGCCATCGTCATCGTGCTCAAGGCCGTGCTGTTCCCGCTGTCGGCCAAACAGTACCAGAGCATGGCGAAAATGCGCGCCATCCAGCCGCGCATCGAGGCGCTGAAGGAACGCTACGGCGACGACCGCCAGAAATTCGCGGTCGCGCAGATGGAACTGTACAAGAAGGAAAAAATCAATCCGGCCGCCGGCTGTCTGCCGATGCTGATTCCGATTCCGATCTTCCTGGCCCTGTACTGGGTGCTGGTGGAATCGGTCGAACTGCGCCAGGCGCCGTGGATCGGCTGGATCCAGAACCTGACAGACGCCGATCCGTATTTCATCCTGCCGGCGCTGAACCTGATCATCATGTTCCTGACCCAGAAGCTGACACCGACCCCGGGCATGGATCCGTTGCAGAAGAAGATGATGACCTTCATGCCGCTCATCTTCGGCGTGATGATGGCGTTCTTCCCGTCCGGTCTGGTGCTGTACTGGGTCACCAACGGTCTGCTCGGCCTGGCCCAGCAGTGGTGGATGACCCGCAAATACGGCACGCACGGCCACCATCCCGCGCCGGCGAAATAATCCGGCGCGCGCGATGCCGTCCCCGAACGACACCATCGCCGCTCTGGCCACCGCGTTCGGTTCGGCCGGCATCGGCATCGTGCGGGTTTCCGGACCGCAGGCCCGCGCCATCGGCGAAGGCCTGTGCGGGCAAACGATGACGCCCCGCCATGCACTGCATGCGCATCTGCGCGACGGTGCCGGCGAGGTGCTTGATGACGCCGTGCTGATTTATTTCCAGGGCCCGCATTCGTACACCGGCGAGGATGTTCTGGAACTGCAGGCGCACGGCAATCCGTCCCTGCTCAATGCGATTCTGCGCGAATGCCGCCGTCTCGGCGCACGTGACGCCCGCCCCGGCGAGTTCACCGAGCGCGCCTTCCTCAACGACAAACTCGATCTGGCCCAGGCCGAAGCCGTGGCCGATCTGATTGCCGCGCAATCGGAAACCGCGGCCCGCGCCGCCCGCCGCTCGCTGGACGGTGTGTTCTCGCAGCGCTGCAACGCCGTGGCCGAGCAGCTGGTGCATGCCCGCGTGTATGTGGAAGCGGCACTGGATTTTCCCGATGAGGAAATCGATTTCCTCGCCGCGCCGGAAATCCGCAATCGGCTGGAGCGCTGCCGGGCCGATCTGGCGCAGCTGCGTGCCGAGGCCGAGCAGGGCAAGCGATTGATGGACGGCCTGCATGCGGTCATCGTCGGCGCGCCCAATGCCGGCAAGTCGTCCTTGCTCAATGCCCTGGCCGGCGAAGACCGTGCCATCGTTACCGACATCGCCGGCACCACCCGCGATGTGCTGCGTGAAACCATCCAGGTCGGCGGTCTGTGGCTGACCCTGGTGGACACCGCCGGCCTGCGTGAAACCGAGGAAACCGTGGAAGCCGAAGGCATCCGCCGCGCCCGCGGCGAACTGGCCAAAGCCGATCTGGTACTGGCCGTGCTCGATGACAGCCAAGACGATGCCGCCGCGCTGAAAGAAGCCCTGCACAACGGCGGCGCGCGCGTGCTCTGGCTGCACAACAAATCGGACCTGAGCGGTCATGCCATCGGCCGCGAACAACGTGCCGACGGCGTGCATCTGTGGCTTTCGGCCAAACACGGTGAGGGCCTGGAAGCAGTGCGCCATGCGTTGGCGCAGGCCGCCGGTTTCGGCGAAACGGGCTCGGGCAGTTTCAGCGCCCGTACCCGGCATCTCGAGGCCCTTGATCTGGCCGCCGCGCATCTGGCCGCCGCCACCGGATTGTGCAATCAGGCCCAGGCCGAGCTGGCTGCGGAAGAACTGCGTCTGGCGCATCACGCCATCGGTTCAATCACCGGGCACATGGATGCCGATGCGCTGCTCGGCCGGATTTTTTCCAGTTTCTGCATCGGGAAGTAGCGGCCGACGCATTCGTCGAGGCGGCTTATGCCGTAATCCCGCCGCCGTTCAAATCGTCAAAATATCCGGGAAAGATTCCAGACGGAAATCATAGCCCACGGCACGGCAATCCTTCTCCTGACCATAGCCGTATGCCGCGAAACACGCGCGGCTGCCGATTGCTTTTGCGAACGCCAGATCGGTGCGGGTATCGCCGACCATGATGCACCCGGATGGCTTGAGGCCTGAAAACGCCGGTGCGATGCGCTGGCTGAACACCGACGGATCCGGTTTTCCCGGCTGCCCCGGCTGTTCGGCAAGAATCAGATCGAAATACCGGCCGATATCCAAGGCCAGCAGCGCGCGCTCGACCGCCATATGGCCTTTGTTGCTCAACAGTACCAGACGGTCTCTTTGGGCGTGCAGGGTGGATAAAGTATCGGCCACGCCGTCGAACAGGCCGGCCAGATGCTCATGCCGGCTGTACAAATGGCGGTAGTCCGATATCCACTGCGGGACATGCTGCGCACTGACACCGAGAATCTGCAGGGTTTCCTGAATGGTGTGTCCGTTGCCTATCAGGGAAAGGAGATCGAGGTCGTCGGGAATGGCGCGTCCGGCCTGCTTGAACAGTTCCAGCAACGCGCGGCGGATGACCGGACGTGTGTCGCACAGCGTGCCGTCGAAATCGAGGATGAAAGTGTTCATGCGAAGGACTTCGGCAAAGTACGATTATATCCAACACAGGGATGCAGCGGCCCCGCCCCCGGCTTGTTTCCCAAAACCCCCGAAATCAACGACAATAAGCCCACTTCACGAACCCCGGTTCGGTGGCGCATACGGCCCATCCGTAGCGGCGCCAACCGCTTGACCCCGAGACGCCGATCCCATGTCCGACACCTCCAGAATCATCTATACGCTGACCGACGAAGCCCCGTTCCTGGCCACCCAATCGCTGCTGCCGATCGTCAGCGCGTTCACTGCCGCCGCCGGCGTGGCCGTGGAAACCCGCGACATCTCGCTGGCCGGGCGCATCATCGCCCAGTTCGCCGACCGCCTGCCGGAACCGCAGCGCATCGCCGACGATCTGGCCGAACTCGGCCAGCTGGCCACCCGCCCGGAAGCCAACATCATCAAGCTGCCCAACATCAGCGCTTCGGTGCCGCAACTCAAGGCCGCCATCGCCGAACTGCAGGCGCAGGGTTATGCCCTGCCGGATTTTCCGGAAGAAGCGCGCAGCGACGAGGAAAAGGACATCAAGGCGCGTTATGCCCGGGTCATGGGCAGTGCGGTCAACCCGGTGCTGCGCGAAGGCAACTCCGACCGCCGCGCCCCGCTGTCGGTGAAGAATTACGCGCGCAAGCATCCGCACAAAATGGGGGCCTGGCGTGCCGATTCGAAAACGCACGTGGCACACATGGCCGACGGCGATTTCTACGGCAGCGAGCAATCGGTGCAGATCGCCCGGGCCGGCAATGTGGTCATCGAGTTCACCGGCAATGACGGCCAGCGCTTCCTGCTCAAACGCGATCTCAAGGTCGGCGTCGGCGAACTGCTCGATGCCTCGGTCATGCGCGCCAAGGCGCTGGCGGCGTTCATCGATGCACAGATCGCCGATGCCCGCAGCCAGGGCGTGCTGTTCTCGCTGCATCTGAAAGCGACCATGATGAAGGTGTCCGATCCGATCATGTTCGGCATCGCGGTCAAGCGTTTCTACGCCGATGTGCTGGCCAAGCATGCGGCAGTTCTGGACGAAGCCGGATTCGATGCCAACAACGGCATCGGCGATCTGGTCGCCCGTTTACCGCAGCTGCCGGAGACGGTGCGCGCTGCAATCGAAGCCGATCTGGCCGCGCAGTATGCCGTGCGTCCGGGCGTGGCGATGGTCAATTCCGACAAAGGCATCACCAATCTGCATGTGCCGAGCGACGTCATTGTCGATGCCTCGATGCCGGCCATGATCCGCGACAGCGGCGGCATGTGGAATGCCGAAGGCAAACTGCAGGACACCAAGGCGGTGATTCCCGACCGCTGCTATGCCGGCATCTATCAGGTGGTCATCGACGACTGCAAAGCCAACGGCGCATTCGACCCGGCCAGCATGGGCTCGGTGCCGAACGTCGGCCTGATGGCGCAGGCCGCCGAAGAATACGGTTCGCACAACAAAACCTTCCAGATCGCGGCCGACGGCGTGGTGCGCGTTCTCGATGCCGATGGCGAGGTGCTGATGCAGCACACGGTCGAAGCCGGCGACATCTGGCGCATGTGCCAGACCAAGGACGCGCCGGTGCGTGATTGGGTCAAGCTGGCGGTCAACCGCGCGCGCCTGAGCAGCACCCCGGCGGTATTCTGGCTGGACGCCGCCCGGCCGCACGATCGCAATCTCATCACCCTGGTCGAGCGTTATCTGAATGAGCACGACACCGCCGGGCTCGACATCCGCATTCTTGCGCCGGTGGAGGCGATGCGACACACGCTGGCACGCACCCGCCAGGGCCTGGACACCATTTCGGTGACCGGCAACGTGCTGCGCGATTACCTGACCGATCTGTTTCCGATTATGGAACTGGGCACCAGCGCCAAGATGCTGTCGATCGTGCCCTTGATGGCCGGCGGCGGTCTGTTCGAAACCGGTGCCGGCGGTTCGGCGCCGAAGCACGTGCAGCAGTTCACCGCCGAAAATTACCTGCGCTGGGATTCACTCGGCGAGTTCCTGGCCTTGGCGGCTTCGCTCGAACATCTGGCCGAAACCACCGGCAATGCCCGCGCCCGCGTTCTGGCCGATGCCTTGGACATCGCCAACGGCCGCTTCCTCGACACCGACAAATCACCGGGCCGCAAGCTGGGCACCATCGACAACCGCGGCAGTCATTTCTATCTGGCCCTGTATTGGGCGCAGGCGCTGGCGGTGCAGGACGCCGATGCCGCCTTGAAAGCGCGCTTCGCACCGCTGGCCAAAGCCTTGGCCGATAACGAAGCGAAGATCGTCGCTGAACTTCTGGCGGTGCAGGGCCATGCCGTGGATATCGGCGGCTATTACCGTCCGGACCCGGAAAAAATGGCGGCGGCACTGCGCCCCAGCGCCACCTTGAACGCCGCCCTGGCGGCGGCCTAAGCCCGGTCATGAAATCCACCCCCGTGCGTTTTGTCCTTGCGGGCCTGGTGGCCGGCGTGTTGGTCGCTTCGGCGGCCGCCTATCTGCTCATGCACCGGCAGGCGCAGGAGCCGCAACCGCGCGCCGCATCGGTGGCCGATCTGCCGCGTTTCGAAACCTTCGGCCTGGCCTTGCCGGCGCTGGGCGTGGACCGCACCGTACGGGTGTATCTGCCGCCGGGTTACGCCGACTGCACGGACTGCCGCTATCCGGTGGTGTATTTCATGGACGGTCAGAACGTCTTCGATGCCGCGACCAGCTATGCCGGCGAATGGGGTGCCGATGAAGTACTCGACGCCTTGCATGAAAAGCATGGCCTGGCAGTGATTGCCGTGGCCATCGACCATGGCGGCGAAGCACGCATGCAGGAGCTCAGCGTATGGACCAACCCCGAGTTCGCACCCGCCAAGGGCGAAGCCTATTTGGCCGACCTCATCGGCACGGTGAAATCGGCGGTGGATGCCCGCTACCGGACGCAGCCGGGCCCCGCCGCAACCGCGGTTGCCGGCAGCTCCATGGGCGGGCTGATGGCGCATGCGGCGGTGATGCGTCACCCCGAGGTGTTCGGCCGCGCGTTGGTCTTTTCGCCCAGTTACTGGTTTTCCCCGGCCATCGCGCAGGAAACGGCAGGCACGCCCCTGCGCCCCGGCCAGCGGGTTTACATTTATGTCGGCGGCTCCGAAGGCGACGACATGCAGTCCGATGCCGAAGCCATGGCCGCGCGTTGGAAAGCCACGCTGCCGGCCACGGCCGCACTGCACTTCACTGCCGCCGCCGAAGCCGGGCACAACGAAGCGGCCTGGCGCGCGGCCCTGCCGCAAGCCCTGTGCTGGAGCTTCGCGCCCGCGTGTGACACGCTGAAACCCGTTCCCTAAGTCCGCACGGCCCGTTTTTTCGCGCCGGTCGTCTGGCTGGAATACAATAACCGCAGGGGCCCCGTCAGCCGCTCTGGAGCCATCATGCATCGTCTGCGTCATCAAGCCCTCTATGTTCCGGCTTTAGCCGCCCTGATCAGCCTGCTGTTTTCCACCCTGACCCGCATCGGTCTGTTGGCCGTGGCCTGGCCGGGTGTTGACCACGGCATCGGCGAACTGCTCGGCGTATTCGGCCACGGTCTGGTTGGCGACCTGCTTTTTGCCTTGGCGCTCGGCGGGTTTCTGCTGGTTTTCACGGCGCTGACGCATACCGGAAAACCACAGCGCTGGCCACTGCGTGCCAAACGGATCCTTGCGGTATTCGCGCTCAGTGCCTTCCTGCTGTTCGTGGCCATTTCCGAATTCGTGTTCTGGAATGAATTCGGTGCCCGCTACAATTTCGTCGCCGTCGATTACCTGATCTACACCAACGAGGTGATCGGCAATATCCGTGAATCGTATTCGCTGCCGGCAATTTTCGGCGGCATGGCCCTCGGTGCCGGCCTGCTTTCCTGGCTGGTTTTCCGGCGCTGGCCATTGGCGCCGGCGCCGGCTTTCGGCCTGCTGCGCCGTGTTGGATTGGCGGCTCTGGGTGCGGCACTGTTTTGGGTGGTTGGTGGCTGGTCGCTGAATTATGCCGGCAAGACCACCAGTGCCAACCAGTTCAACCTGGAGCTCGCGCACAACGGCCCGGCCAGCTTCTTCCGCGCCGCGCGTGAAAACGAACTGGATTTCACGCGCTACTACCGGACGCTGCCGGAACCGCAGTATTCAGCACTGGCGCCGAAATGGCCGGATCCGGCGCGCGACATTCCGAATCCCAGTCCGCTGGCTCCCAGGCATGTCGTGGTCATCGAGATTGAAAGCCTGAGCGCCAGTTTCATGCAGAGCTACGGCAGCAAAAAGAACAACATCACGCCGAATCTGGACCGCCTGACCGGCGAGAGTATCTGGTTCTCCGATCTTTACGCCACCGGTACCCGCACCGTGCGTGGTCTTGAGGGTCTGTCGGTTGCGTTGCCGCCCCTGCCCGGACAGTCCATCGTACGACGCGCACATAATGACAATCTGTACACTCTTGGCGGCATGTTGCGCAAGAACGGGTTCGAGCCGATGTTTCTTTACGGCGGCTACGGTGCGTTCGACAACATGAACGCCTTCTTCCGTGCCAACGGCTACCGCATCAGCGATCGCGAAAATTTCACCGAAGCCAACCAGAATTTCGCCACCATCTGGGGCGTGGCCGACGAACTGTTGTTCAATGAAGCGATCGATCAGCTTGAGCGCGATTCGGCAAGCAATCAGAAACGCTTCCTGCACATCATGACCACCAGCAATCACCGGCCTTATGTGTATCCCGAAGGCCATATCGACATTCCTTCCAAATCCGGCCGGGATGGTGCCGTCAAATACACCGATTGGGCCATCGGCGATTTTCTGGTCCGCGCGGCACGCCGGCCCTGGTTCAAAGACACCTTGTTCATCATCGTGGCCGACCATAACGCCTCGGTGGCCGGCAAGCAGAGCCTGCCGCCGAATAAATACCGGATTCCGGCCATGCTGTACTGGCCGGCAAAACTGGCGCCGCGCCGGATCGAGGCGATGGCCAGCCAGATTGATCTGCCGCCGACCGTACTGGCTTTGTTGGGCATCCGCACCGGCGGCGTGTTCTTCGGTCAGGATCTGCTCGGCCCTGCGCCTGAACCGCGCGCATTCCTGGTCAACTACCAGGAGCTCGGCTATCTGACGCCGACCCCGGATGGCAATCGCCAATTGATCGTGCTGGGGCCGAAGAAGCGGGTGGAAACCTTCGCCGTCGATGCCGAGGGCGAACTGACCCGCGTTTCCGGCCGGCGTGCCGATGAAGACCGGGCCGTGGCCCTGTTCCAGAAGGCCAACGAAGTGTTCACCGGGGACAAGCTGCATCCGCCGAAGCCCTGACAGCGGTCTTTGAAATTCGATAGACTGTTGCCCTACCGTCAACCAAAGGGATTTTTCATGAAGCCGTATCATCTGTTTGCCGCCATCGGCGTGTTGGCATCCGCCACCGCCTTTGCCCAACACGACCATGCCGCCGCACCGGCTGCCGAAAGCGCACCCAAAGCCATGTGCGGCATGGATCACGGCGACGGCAAAAAGGCCTGCGACATGCCGATGGACGGCAAAGGCATGGACCATGAAAAAGGCATGACGCCGGAAATGAAAGCCGCGCATCACCGCGAGATGCTGCAGCAGATCCTCAAAGGCGACTGGCGCGATCCGAAAAACACGGCCCGCGACCAATACCGCCATCCGCTGGAAACGCTGACGTTCTTCGGCATCACCCCGCACAGCAAGGTCATCGAAATCTGGCCGGGTGCCGGCTGGTATTCCGAAATCATCGCCCCTTACGCTACTAAGCACGGCAGCTACACCGGAGCGGTCAACAATCCGGCAACCATCGAAAAGGAAAGCTCGAAAGCCTATTACGCCAAACAGAACCAGGCCCTGCGCGACAAATTCGCCGCCAAGCCGGAAATCTACGGCAAAGCCGTGCTGCTTGAATTCGATCCGGCCAAGCCGGTGTTCGGCGCGCCCGGTTCGGCCGATGCCGTGCTGACCTTCCGCAACGTACACAACTGGCGCATGGCCAAACAGGCCGAAGGCATGTTCGCCGGCTTCTTCGCGGTGCTGAAAAAAGGCGGTACGCTCGGCGTGGTCGAACATCGCGCCGCCAAGGATGTCGCCGATGACGACAAGTCCGGCTACGTGTCCGAAGCGCAGGTCATCGCGCTGGCCACCAAGGCCGGCTTCAAGCTGGATGCCCGCAGCGAAGTGAACGCCAACCCGAAAGACACCAAGGATTATCCGGGCGGTGTCTGGACCCTGCCGCCGACCTACGGCCAGGGCGACAAGGACCGCGCCAAATACCAGGCCATCGGCGAAAGCGACCGCATGACCCTGCGTTTCGTGAAACCTTAAACGGTTTCGCCGGTCTGCAGTTTCCAAAGCGCCGCGTAAGCGGCGTTTTGTTTGAGCAGTTCCTCGTGCGTGCCGGACTCCGCGATGCGCCCGTTTTCCAGCACATGGATGCAGTCGGCGAAACGCACGGTCGACAACCGGTGCGCCACGATCAGGCAGGACCGGCTGTGATTGAGCTTGGCCAAGGAGCGCTGGATGGCCGCTTCGGTTTCGTTGTCGACCGCCGAGGTCGCCTCGTCCAGTATCAGCAGGGCCGGATTTTTGTACAGGGCACGGGCCAACGCGATGCGCTGGCGCTGGCCGCCGGACAGCAGACTGCCGCGTTCACCGACCGGGCTGTCGTAACCATTCGGCAACGCACTGATGAAGCTGTGCGCTTCGGCCGCGATTGCCGCATCTCGCACCCGTACCGGATCCGGATGTTGTCCGTAGGCGATGTTTTCGGCCACGCTGCCATCGGTCAGGAACGGTTCCTGGGCGACATAACCGATGGCGGCGCGCAGGGATGACTTTGCCAGCGTGCGCAGATCCTCGCCGTCGAATCGGATTTCACCGGATTGCGCCTCAATGAAGCCCAGCGCCAGCTTGATCAGCGTGCTTTTGCCGCTGCCGGTTCCGCCGACCAGGGCGATGGTGGCGCCGGCAGGAATGTTCAGGCTGACCTTGTGCAGCACCGGGGTGGTGCCGTAGGCGAAGCCGACCGCATCGAACGCGAGCGCGCCGCGCACCGGTGCTTTCACCGCCGCCGTTCCGTCTTCCGCCGGCGCGATGTCCAGCAGATCCATGACCCGATCGACCGAGGCCATGGCCCGCTGGTACAGATCGGTCATATCGGCCAGCCGCGTCATCGGCCACAGCAGGCGTTGAGTCAGATACACCAGCGCTGAATAACTGCCGACACCGAGTTCGCCCTTGAGCACCAGTGATCCGCCGTACAGCAGGGTCATCACGAAACCGGCCAGAATCGCCATGCGGATGACCGGGGTGATTGCCGCCGAGTAGCGGATGGCCTCGCGGTTGTGTTCGCGGAAGCCGTCGCTGGCCGCGCGCAGGTGTTCGGCTTCGAAGTTTTCGGCGGTATAGGCCTGAATGGTGCTCATGCCCTGCAGGTTGTTGGCCAGCCGGTTGGACACGCCGGCGGCGGCTTCACGCGCCGCGGCATAACGCGGATACAGACGCTTCTGGAACCAGAAGGTGCCGAACAGGATGAGTGGAATCGGCAGCAGGGCCAGC
>NZ_JAPDUI010000072.1 GCF_025980345.1 Arenimonas sp. GDDSR-1
TGGCCGCCGAGCTCGCCAAGGCCGCATTCGATCATAATCGCAGCCTGCCGATTGCCTGGACCGACAGCAACGGCAAGCGCCATGCCGACATGCCGATGCGGCCGGTGGCCATGCATGCCATGCGCGGCATCAGCGCGCACGCCAACGGCTTCCAGACCTGCCGCGCCATCCACCTTCTGCAATTGCTGCTCGGTGCGGTCGACGCCCCGGGCTCGTTCCGTTACCAGCCGCCGTTTCCGCGCCCGATTCCGCCGGCCAACCGGCCCGGCCGCACGCGCGATGACCAGGGCCGCTTGAATGCGATGCCGCTGGGCTTCATCCACGGCCCGGAAGATCTGCTTGTCGATGACGCCGGCCAGCCGCTGCGGGTGGATGAAGCCTATTCCTGGAAGTATCCGCTGGCGGTGCACGGCATGATGCATACCGTGCTGCGCAATGCCCATTCCGGCGCGCACGGAAAAATCGACGTGCTGATGATGTTCATGGCCAACATGAGCTGGAACTCGGCGATGAACACGCATGAAACCCTGCACTGGCTGACCGACAAAGACGGTGACGGCAACTACCGGATCCCCTACATCATCTACGCCGACGCCTACGCCAGCGAGATGTGCGCCTATGCCGACCTGATCCTGCCGGACACCACCTATCTGGAACGCTTCGATGCAGTCAGCATGCTCGACCGTCCGATTTCCGACGCCGACGGCGCCTCCGATGCGCTTCGCCATCCGGTGCTGCCGCCGGACCGCGACGTGCGCGGCTTCCAATCGGTGCTGATCGATCTCGGTGCGCGTCTGGGCCTGCCCGGTCTGGTGCATGCCGATGGCGCGCCGCTGTACCGCGATTATGCCGACTACATCATCCGCCACGAGCGTGCGCCCGGCGTGGGACTTCTGGCCGGCTGGCGCGGCAGCGACGGCAACAGCCATGGCAAGGGCGCGTCGAATCCGGAACAGCTGCAGCGCTACATCGACAACGGCGGCTTCTGGCATGCCGCGGTTCCGGAATCCGGGCGCTATTTCAAAATGGCCAACCGCGATTATCTGGAATGGGCGAAAGCCATGGGTTTCATCGCCAGCGCCGAACCGGTGGTGCTGCAGCTGTATTCGGAAACCCTGCAGAAATTCCGTCTGGCCGCCGAGGGCTTCGGTGCCGTGCAGCCGCCCGAGGCCGAGCGCGGGCGCGTGCGGCGCTATTTCGATCCGCTGCCGTTCTGGTATGCGCCGTTCGAGCACGCGCAGACCGATTCGACCGAATTCCCGCTGCACGCGCTGACCCAGCGTCCGCCGTTCATGTACCACGCCTGGGGCTCGCAGAATGCCTGGCTGCGGCAGATCATGGCGCGCAACTTTCTTTACCTGCACCCGGACACCGCAGCACGCTACGGCCTGGCCGACGGCGACTGGGCGGAACTGCGCTCGCATCTGAGCGCCATCACCGTGCCGGTGAAACTGACCAACAACGTGCAACCCGATACGGTCTGGACCTGGAACGCGCTCGGCAAGCGCAAACGCACATGGGGCCTTGCCGCGGACGCACCGGAAAGCAACCAGGGCTTTCTGCTCAATCCGCTGATTTCCGATCTGACCCCGGATGCCGATTACGCCAATGCCGACCCGATCACCGGGCAGGCGGCCTGGTTCGATCTGCGCGTGGCCCTGCGCAAAGTGGCACCGCAATCCTTCAGCATGCCGCAGTTCACGCCGCTGGGAGCCACGGCATGACCGCGCTGCCGGCCACCGGCGGCAAGAAGCTTGGCCTGCTGATCGACCTCGACATCTGCGTCGGTTGCCACGCCTGCGCCGTGGCCTGCAAGGAATGGAACGACCAGGGCATTTCCGCGCCGCTGCCGGACAGCGATGCCTACGGCGCCGCACCGGACGGTGTCTGGTTCAACCGCGTGCACAGTTACGAGCTGGAAGCGCTCGACGCCCAGCCCGCCAGCACCCTGCACTTCCCGCGTTCCTGCCTGCATTGCGAAACACCGGCCTGCGTCAGCGTGTGCCCGACCGGTGCCAGTTACAAGCGCGCCGAAGACGGCATCGTGCTGATCAACCCGGACACCTGCATCGGCTGCAAGCTGTGCTCCTGGGCCTGCCCGTACGGTGCCCGCGAATATTCGCCGAGCGAAGGCATCATGAAGAAATGCACGCTGTGCGTGGACCGCATCTACAACGAACGCATTCCCGAGGCACAGCGGCAACCGGCCTGCGTGCAGGCCTGCCCGACACGGGCCCGCGGTTTCGGCGACTTCAACGACCCGGACTCCGAGGTGTCGGTCCGTTCACGCGAACGCGGCGGCATGGCCTTGATGCCGGAGCTCGGTTACCAGCCGGTCAACCGCTATCTGCCGGCGCGCAGCAAACAACCGGTCTGCGCCGAGGCGGAAACCGAGCGCCTCGATCCCGCCCAACTGCCCGGCGCCCTGCGCTGGCTCGACAAAATCCTGAGCCGCTGATGCATCCCGCCCTGTCCGTCATATTCTTCAGCACCTTGTCCGGCACCGGTTACGGCCTGTGGTTCTGGTTCGGCGCCTCCCTGCTCGGCCACGACCGTGACTTCGGCATCCGGGATTACGTCACGCTCGCCATGGGCGCCCTGTTCGTGACCGCCGGACTGCTCAGTTCGACCCTGCATCTGGGCCGGCGCGAGCGCGCCTGGCGTGCGTTCTCGCAATGGCGCAGTTCATGGCTGTCTCGCGAAGGCATTCTTGCGGTGCTGTGCTACCTGCCCGCATTGGCATTGGTGTTCTTTCCGCAGCACGGCGCGGTCCAGAAGATCCTGGCCGCCATGCTGATGACACTCAGCATGGGCACCGTGGTCTGCACCGTAATGATCTACCGCTGCCTGAAAACCGTGCCGGCCTGGCGGCATGCCACCGTGGTTCCCATTTACCTGATGAGCAGTATCTATACCGGCGGCCTGTGGCTGGCCAGCATCTATGCGATCTGGACTTTCGCGCCGGTGCTTGCGATTTTCGCGATGCTGATTCTCTGGCTGATGACCCGCTACTGGCGCAACAACGACCTGCCGCTGGCGGTGTCGCGCAGCAGCGCGCTGGGCCTGCCGCAGGAACGCAGCGTGCGTGTGTTCGAACATCCGCACACCGAGGCGAACTACATCACCCGCGAAATGGTGCATGTGCTGGCCCGCAAGCACAGCGCGGTTTTCCGTGAATGCTGCCGCGGCTTCGGCTTCGCATTGCCGCTGATCGCCTGCCTCGGTGCCTGGACGCTGAATCTGCCCTGGCTGTACAGCGTGGCGGCGGTTTCCGGCATGCTCGGCGTGTTCATCGGGCGCTGGCTGTTCTTCGCCGAGGCCAAACATGTGGTGAGTCTGTATTACTGAGCCCCGGACAAGTACTGCAGCGTCGCCTGATGCGCCTGCTGGATTTTCCACGCATACACGCTCTCATCGACGAACAGCGAACACTTCGGGTACGGGCTGCGCCGGTGATAGCGCTGCAGGAGTTCGGTACCGAGATTCAACGCGGCCTGCCACTGCCCGGCGCCCTGAAGCAGCAGCAGAACGTTCAGCAGGTGCTCGGCACGCTCGGGTTCAAATGCCGATGCTTTCAGATATTCCGCGATGACCGCCTGCGCCGGAAGGCGCAGCCGCTCGCACATCAGGCCGGCCATGAACTGCGCGTAGTAGCGCTCCTCGTGGTAGCCGTCATTGCGTCCGGCACGCTCGCGGTAGGCAATCAGTGCCCTGCCGTGGTCGCCGGCATCGCGGTAACTCTGCGCCAGATAGAACAGGTCACGCGGATCGTCCCCGTGCGCATAGGCCGCTTCCAGTAGCTGCGCATGCCGGAGATATTTGGCGCGGAGACCTTCCGCCCAGGAATTGCCGTCGGAATGGACCTGCACAACAGGCTGCTCGAGTGAACCGATGGAAATCGCTTCGCTGCATTGCAGGCGCTCATGCACCACGCCCTGCCAGTGGAAGGGTTTGCCGCAGCGGAAAATGCAGGCACGCGGATAAGCGATCTGTTCAACCCTGACGGTCAGCGTATAAAGATCGTGTTCACCCAGACCGGCGCGGAAAGCGGCGCCATCGAATGCCGGCGGGAGCAACAGCTGTTCATCGCAGTCGATCCAGAAGCCGTAATCCGCCTGCCCGGAAAGCAGGTCGAGCGCGGCGTTTCGGGCATCGGCGAAATCCCGGAACGGATGCTCCCGGATTTCTCCGGGTATGCCGCGGGCGGCGAAGAACTCGCGCACGATGCGGATGCTGTCATCGCGGCTGCCGGTATCGACCACGGTGTAACGGTCCAGCAGCGGAACCACGCTTTCCAGCAACCGCGGCAACACGGCGGCTTCGTCTTTCATGATCAGATTGAGCGCAATGCTGGCCATTGCCGGGGCCGCGCCGGTCAGAGGCGCAGCAGGTCGGCCGCACCGAGCGCGAACAGCTTTTCGGCAACGGCACCACCGATAGCCTCGGGATCGGCGGCGTCGCCATCGGCATCGGCTTGTATGGAACGCACGTTTTCGGCATCACCGACCCATCCGGTAAGCCGCATCCGGCCGTCGGTCAGTTCGGCATAGGCCGCCACCGGCACCTGACAGGATCCGTGCAGGGCGCGGTTCATGGCGCGCTCGGCGCGCACGCGCAACTCGGTCGGGCGATGGTTCAATGCGGCGAACAGGGCGGCGGTTTCCGGATCGCCGCTGCGGCACTCCACGGCGATGGCGCCCTGCGCCACTGCCGGCCACCACTGCGGCGCCGCCAGCTGCGAACGGATGCGGGAGTGCAGACCGAGCCGTTCAAGACCGGCACAGGCCAGAATGATGGCATCGTACTCACCGGCCGCGCATTTGGCCAGACGCGTGTTGATGTTGCCGCGCAGATCACGTAGCTGCAGATCAGGGCGTAGCTGCTTCAGCTGCACCTGCCGGCGCTGGGACGACGTACCGACCACCGCGCCGGCCGGCAATTCCGCGAGCGTCGCGTACTGATCCGAAATGAAAGCATCGAAGGGATTGTCACGCGCGAGTACCGCGGCCAGCGCGAATTCCGGCTCGAGCTGCATCGGCACATCCTTCAGCGAATGCACGGCGGCATCGGCGCGGCCTTCCAGCATGGCCACTTCCAGCTCCTTCAGGAATAGGCCCTTGCCGCCGATCTTCGACAGCGAGACATCGAGGATCTGATCGCCGCGGGTGGTCATCGGCACCGGTTCGACCTGCAGGCCGGGATGCGCCGCGCGCAGCAGCGCGGCGACATGGTTGGTCTGCCAGAGTGCGAGCGTGCTTTCACGGGTGGCGAGGCGGAGTATCTTCATCGGTGCATTATCGCATTGCCGGCGCCGGCCGGCATCAATTTCCCTTGAACCAGTCCTTGAGTTCGCCGGCGCAGCGGCGGCTGACTTCCAGTGGCGTCGCGCTGTCCTTCAGCAGCGCCCAGATCCGGCCCTCGCCGTCGCGGCGCAGTTCGGCCAGCTGCGCGCGGTTGACCAGGCAATTGCGGTGGATGCGCAGCAGGCGTGCGGGATGCTGCTGCTCCAGATCCTTCAGCGACTGGTCGAGCACATGCTCGCCGCCGCGGTGATGGACGATGGTGTATTTGTCATCGGCATGCAGGTAGTGGATATCGGCCAGTGCGATGCGGCGGATGACGCCGCCGAAGGAGGCGGCCACGAAATCCCGGGCTTCTTCGCTGGCCGGTGACCGCTTCAGACGGATGACGCGTTCGATGCTTTCGCGCAGACGCTCGCGGCGTACCGGTTTGAGCAGGTAATCGACGGCCTGGGCTTCGAACGCCGCCACCGCATGCTGGTCGAAAGCCGTGCAGAACACCACCAACGGCGGATTCGGCAGGCTCTGCAGGCGTCTGGCCAGGTCCAGTCCGGATTCGCCCGGCATGGCGATATCGAGCAGGAGCAGATCCGGCTGCTGCGATTGGGCGAGACTGAACGCCTGATGGGCATTCGCGGCGGTGGCCAACACCCGGCAGTCGGGCATGTCGGCCAGAAAACCGGCCAGCCGCTCGGCAGCCAGCGCCTCATCATCGACTACGACGATCTCAAGCGGCCTGTTCATGCGGAATCCCGATCCGGATGCAGAACAGGCCTTCGTTGCCGTCCGTGGTGAGGTGGGCGCTATTGCCGTAGTAAAGCGCCAGACGGCGGCGGATCGAGGCCAGCGCATGGCCGTGGCCCGCGATGGTCTGGCCTTCGGCGACGGGATTGCAGACGCTCAGCTGCAGCAATGCCGGACCGGACTCGGCCGTGACCCGGATTTCACCGCCCACCGGCAGCAGGGCGATGCCGTGGATGACTGCATTCTCGAACAGCGGCTGCAGGGTCAGGCGCGGCATGCGGATATGCAACGGAAGATCGGCCGGCAATTGCCAGTCGATGCGCAGCCGCGAACCGAGCCGGAGCTGCTCGATGGCGAGATACTGCCGAGCAATCTGCAGCTCTTCGGCCAGCGTCGCTTCGGCATTTTCATCACCGAGGGCGGCGCGGAACAGATCGGACAGATCCTCGATGGCGGTTTCCGCGGTCTGCGGATCGCGCCGTACCAGGGCGGCGATGGTATTCATCGAATTGAACAGGAAGTGCGGATTGATGCGGGCCTGCAGGGCCTGTAGCGAAGCCTTGGCATTGGCGCGGACCTGATCGCGCCACTGGTCGCGGATATAGAAATAGCGCAGCATCACCGCCGAGAGCAGCGCCATCATCAAGGCGGTGCCCAGGCAGAACTGCGCCGGATGCAGATGCTGCAGCGCGCGGTACTGCAGTTCGCGGTCGAGAACATACACCAGCCAGGCCGCCAGCGCCGAGAGCATGCCGCTGAGCGTGGCCGCCAGCGCGTACGACAGCGGCGAGCTGAAACGCGACAATACCGGACCGGCTTTACACAGCAGCAGTGCCGAGGCCAAGGCCAGCCACTGTGCGAATGCCGACGCTGCCAGAAAGCTGGTCAGGCTGGCCGGATAAACCCCCAGCGGGGACAGGAACAGCAGGATCACCGCCAGCTGGGTGATGCCGCAGACCGCCGCGATGCGCGGCAGTCGGCAGAAATCAGGCAGCAGGGAGCGACTGTCGGCCGTCATCGCAGACTGAAGCGCTTGTCCAACCAGTCACCGAGATCACGGATTTCCTCGGCACAGACGCTGTGCGGCATGGCATAGGTTTTGAATTCGACCGCGAGACCGAGCGCCTGCAGCTGCTGGCTGCTGCGCTCGCCCAGCGCCAAGGGCACCACCGGATCCTGCCGGCCGTGCGCCATGAACACCGGAACCGTCCTGCCGGCTTCGGTCAGCTCGGCGGCATTGGCCGGGCCGAGCGGCAGGTAGGTGGACAGTGCGGCCACGCCGGCGATCGGCAGGCGTAGACGCAATGCGTGCGCGAGAACGACGGCACCGCCCTGCGAGAAGCCTGCCAGGATGATGCGCGACAGCGGAATGCCGCGGTCGCGTTCACGGCCGATCAGCGCATCCAATTCCGCCATCGATTCGCGGATGCCGGCTTCATCGGCGCGTTTGTCGATTTCCACGCCGACGATGTCGTACCAGGCGCGCATGGCCATGCCGCCGTTGATGGTGACCGGCCGCACCGGCGCATGCGGGAACACGAAGCGGATGCCCGGCCAGCCCTCACGCACCAGTTCGGGCACAATCGGCGCGAAGTCGTTGCCGTCGGCGCCCAGACCGTGCAGCCAGATGATGCTCCAGGCGGGGTATTTCGAGGTGAGATGTTCGACGGTCTGCAGCATCGATGATCCTTGATGGCGAATTCGTCCATAATAAGCCATCGCCATCGTTTTTCCCAACACACGGCACCGGACCGGGCATGCTCTGCAGCCACAGTAAACGCTTCCTGTACTTCAAGACCAAGAAGACCGCCGGCACCTCGGTCGAGATCTATTTCGAACCGCATTGCCTGCCGCCGGGCAGTTGGCGGCCCGAACATGCCCGCGCCGAAACCGTGAGCGCCTATGGCATCATCGGAAGCCGGATGCGCGGCCGCAGCGGCACCGACGCCTGGTTCAACCACATGCCGGCGGCGCTGGTACGCGAACGCATCGGCCATGAAATATTCGAGTCCTACTTCAAATTCTGCGTCATCCGGAACCCTTACGACAAGATGGTGTCACGCTTCTGGGGCGATCCGCGCCATTCCGAAGACGAACGCCTGGCGCTGCTTGCCGCGCCGTTCGCCACCGTGACCGCACGTTTCCGGAACTTTCTTCTTGCCGGCACGAAACGCTTCGCCGATGACCGCGATGTCTACTGCATCGACGGCGAAGCGGCGATGGACCGATTCATCCGCTATGAATGCCTTCATGAAGACCTGCAGGCGGTATGCAGCCATCTTGGCGTGCCTTAT
>NZ_JAPDUI010000030.1 GCF_025980345.1 Arenimonas sp. GDDSR-1
CGTGTGAATCAAAAATAAACAGATTACGCGTTAATGCAGCATGATCGTATCGGCAAAATGCCTATTGGGTCACGCTTGATAACGACTCCCCACGCCCCGAAATGCGAACGCATCTGTGGACTACATCACAGATTCTAGATTGCGATTATAGACAAAAGCAGAGGGCTTTGTAACTTTTTTATGAACTTTAACAATAAGTTACTTATAGCGTCATAATGTGACGCTATTGGGCAGTTTTACTTTTTATTGATGTTAATTTATAACATTCCCGTTTCAAGCTGGGCGGCTTCACTCATCATGTGGCGGCCCCATGGCGGGTCAAATACCAGATCAACGTCCGCCTCGACGATGGTGGGAACCCGCTCCACCTTGGTCCGGACATCGTCAACAAGGACATCCCCCATTCCGCAGGCCGGGGCGGTCAGGGTCATCTGGATGGCCGCCTTGCGCTGGCCATCGGGGAGCCGCTCGATCTGACAATCGTAAATCAGCCCCAATTCAACGACATTGATCGGTATTTCCGGGTCGAAACAGGTCCGAAGCTGCTGCCAGACCAGTTTTTCGACAGCTTCATCGTCTTCGGTATCAGCCAATTCCAGCGGTTTCGGGGCGGTTTTGCCGATGGCATCGGCATTTTCACCGGCAACACGGAACAGATTGCCCTCGACGAAGACCGTGAAGGACCCTCCGAGGGCTTGGGTGATGTAACCGACCGTACCCGCAGGCAGCGTAACCTGATCGCCCTGCGGAACCAGTACGACTTCGCAATCACGTTCGAATTTGATGGGCTCGCTGGTGCGTGAGTACGACACAATCATGTATCCAGGGGGTAAACTGGTGCTTAGTTTACTGGAATCCCTCCGATACCGTGTCAACAGCGCAGCAATCCCTGTTCAAACCATTGATCATCAGCCTGCTGGCCGCACTGGCCATGATGGCCGTCTGGTTCACGCTGTCGGCCGGTGCCGATGACGCCCTGTGCTGGTTTGCCCTGGTGGCCGCGTCGGATATCGCGCTACTGGAGCGCTGGCTGCGTTCGCGGGATCAGCGTAGCCCGGCTTGGATCGCACCGGCACTGACCCTTCTGTGCTGCATTGCCAGCCTTTGGCTGATTACCGCCCTGAACGTGAGTTATGCCACCGGCTTCGGGCTGCACGAAAGTGCGGGCGGCATGGGTTCGGGTCTGTTTCGCGCCTTGCTTGCAATGCGCCTGCAGCCGCTGGATTGGCTGCTTCTGGCGGCATCACCGCTGCTTGCGCTGGTTCTGGCGAATGCCGGAATCAGTGACCGCCGTCAATCGCCTTGATTTCAGCGACCAGCTCTGCCACTGCCTTGGCGCCGTCCCCATAGAGCATGCGGGTATTGTCGGCATAGAACAGGGCATTCTCGATTCCGGCAAAACCGGTGCCTTTGCCTCGCTTGATCACCACCGTATTCTTCGAATTCACCACATCCAGAATCGGCATGCCGAAAATCGGTGAAGCCGGGTCGGTCTTGGCCACCGGATTGACCACATCGTTGGCGCCGATGACCAGCGACACGTCGGTCACCGCGAACTCGGGATTGATGTCGTCCATGTCCGCGATCAGATCGTAGGGAACCCCGGCCTCGGCCAACAGCACATTCATATGACCCGGCATGCGGCCGGCGACCGGGTGGATGGCGAAGCGGACCTTGACCCCGCGTTTCTGCAGCAGCTGGGTCAGCTCCCAGACCTTGTGCTGGGCCTGCGCAACGGCCAGACCGTAGCCCGGCACAATGACCACACGCTCGGCATAGGCCATCATCGCGGCAACATCGGCGGCATCGATCGGTTTCTGCGCGCCACTGATTTCCGCCGCTTCACCCTGCTGGCCGAAACTACCGAACAACACGCTGGAAATGGAGCGGTTCATCGCCTTGGCCATCAACTGCGTGAGCATGGTGCCGGCGGCGCCGACCACCATGCCGGCGATGATCAGCGCCTCGATGCCGAGCACATAGCCTTCGAAAGCCACGGCCAGTCCGGTCAATGCGTTGTACAGTGAAATCACCACCGGCATGTCGGCACCGCCGATCGGCAGCGTCATCAGCAGTCCGACGGCAAGCGCCAGCACGAAAAAGCCGAGAATGACCGGCTGCTGCAACCAAAGCGCGGCCATCACGCCCAGGACCAGCGCACCGATGAAGACCAGCAGATTGAATGCCTGTTGGCCGGGAAAAGTGAATCGCTTGTCCATGCGTCCGTCGAGCTTCGCCCAGGCAATCAGGGATCCCGTCAGCGAAATGGAACCGATCAGGGAGCCGATGATGGCAAAAACGATGGCAGCCTTGGGTGCGCTCGCAGGCGCGGCCGAAAATTTCAATAGCTCGACAAGGCCGATGGCTGCGGCGGAGCCGCCGCCCATGCCGTTGTAAAGCGCGACCATCTGAGGCATGTCGGTCATCGCGACTTTCTTGCCGGACACCCATGCCGCAATGGTACCCAGAGCGAGAGCCGCGAGAATCAGCGGCAGATTATGCAGGGCCTGGCCGGAATCGTCCCGGTAGAAAAAACTGGCGACGGTCGCCAGCACCATGCCGGCACCGGCCCACTGGATCCCGCTCCGGGCACTGAGCGGGGACGCCATGCGCTTGATGCCGAGGATGAACAATACCGCCGCCGCCAGAAATGCAGTGCGGACCAGCAATGCGGAAATATCCATGTTCAGCCCTCCCTCGGTCCGGACGGTTTGAACATCTCGAGCATGCGTTCGGTCACCACATAGCCGCCGGCAGCGTTTCCGGCCCCGAGTACAACGGCGATGAAGCCGATCACCTTCTCGAGCGTGCTGTCGGCATGGCCAAGCACGACAATCGCGCCGACCAGAACGATGCCATGCACGAAATTGGAGCCGGACATCAATGGCGTATGCAGGATTACCGGTACCCGGCCGATGATTTCATAGCCGGTGAATGCCGCCAGAATGAATACATACAGATACAGGAAACCGTCCATCATCAAACTCCTTGTACCGGTTCGGCGCCGGCATGGGCGATGCAGGTCTTGGCGACCAGTTCATCATCGAATGGAATGCTGAGGGCGCCGTCTTCGCCGACCATCAGCGAGAGGAAATTCAGCAGATTGCGGGCGTACATCTCGCTGGCATGGACGGCGCCCATGCTGGCCAGATTGAGCGGGCCGGCAACCAGCACGCCATTGCAGTCTATTTCCCTGCCGGGCTCGGTCAGGCTGCAGTTGCCGCCGGTTTCGGCGGCCAGATCAACGATCACGCTGCCGCGCCGCATACCGGCCACCATGGCTTCGGTGATGATCTTGGGCGCCGGACGACCCGGCACGGCGGCGGTGGTCACAATGACATCGACCTGCTTGAGGTGCTCAGCCAGGCGCTCCTGCTGCAATGCGCGTTCTTCATCGGTAAGCGCACGGGCATAACCGCCTTCACCGGATGCGCTGACGCCGAGATCGAGGAATTTGCCGCCGAGCGATTCGATCTGTTCACGCGTCTCCGGACGGACATCGAAGCCTTCGACCTGTGCGCCGAGGCGGCGTGCCGTGGCAATGGCCTGCAGACCGGCGACACCGGCACCGACGATCAGGACTTTCGACGGACGGATGGTGCCCGCGGCCGTGGTCAGCATCGGGAAAAACCGGGGGGCCAGCTGCGCGGCGATCAACACCGCCTTGTAGCCGGCCATGCCGGCCTGCGAGCTGAGGATGTCCATGGCCTGCGCCCGGGTGGTGCGCGGCAGTTTCTCGAGCGCGAATGCCGAAATCCGGCGTTGCAGATAAAACGGCAGCGGCGAATCACTGCGGTGCGGTGCCAGCGCGCCGATGAGAATCGCGCCCGGTTTGAGGATATTCAGTGCTCCGGAATCCGGTGGCTGCACGCAGAGCAGCACATCGGCTTGGGCCAGCACCGAATCGCGATCGGCAACCAGGGCGTCGGCATAGTCCGAATCGGCAAAGCCGGCGGAAAGTCCAGCGCCGCTTTCGATGGCGATGCGTATGCCTTTGGCGGCCAACTTACGTGCGGTTTCCGGGGTCAGCGCGATGCGGCGCTCACCGGCGGCATGTTCTCGAATGATGGCGGCAATGGTCATGGCTGTGCCCTCCCCGGCACAGCCCTATCCTACTGGATTGGCCAACAGCCGTCAGCTGAAATCGGCTTTCAGGCGGTGCAGGACGCGATCGAGGGTCTGCTCGAAAACATTTTCTTCGGCATGAATGATCAGCTTGCCCTGTTTCTTCATCTGGGCCAGCTCTTCCACCGACACCACCAGCACGCGGACGCCGCGGCGGTTGACGAACATCAACCGCGAAGAAATCGGACTGATCCAGGCCAGTTTGATCGGCGAGAAACTGCCGTTGCTGCCCTCAAGCTGCAACCAACCGCCGATAGGCAGGCTGCGGAAGTACTCGACATCGCTCTCGTCGAATTCGATGGCGTTCTTGTCATAGGCCAGATGCAGGCCGAAAGCCGGTTTGGGTGCGGGCGCTTCAACAACAGGTGCCGGTTCCGCAACCGGAATGGCGGCGGAGGGTTGGTACTGGCAGACCTCATCGGTCATTTTCTGGATGAATGCCGAAGACGTATCGGCCATCACGCCCGAGCTGGACAGTACCGCCTCGATGGCGGTGCGGTGCCGATGCATCGGCTCCAGCCGTGCCGAAGGCGGCTGGGTGGCAAGCATGGCAAGGATGTCATCCGCCAATTGCAGGGCCAAGGCCCAGGACTGGCTTTCTTCGCCTTCACGCAGGGCGATCATCGACAGGTGATGGGTCCAGTAACGGCTGAAGAATTCAGAGATGGTACCCGGCAGGCCGCTGTTGACCGAACGATGCTGCAGCTCCCTTGCCGCCAGCATACGGGCATTTTCGAGACGTTCCTGTCCGCGCTGGGCTTCCTTGGCGCGCTTCTCGGCGAGCTCGATGCGGCGGCGGTGCTGGTCGAGGTACGACCGCATTTCCACCTCGAGCGTTTCGAAAATGGCGATGTCTTCATTGAAGCCGGCAACCAGCCGGTCGACGGTGACTTCGGCGCGGTTCAGCAGATCGCGTTCCTGCGCGCCGTCGCCCTGATTTCCTTCAACCGCTTCGGCGAGTGCATTCAGCAGCTTGCGGGCCGGATGGGCTTTGGTCAGGAACAGGCGGCGGTCGAGCACGGCGGCCTTGGCATACGGCACAATCAACCGCGACATCAGGCTTTTGGCTTCTTCCTGGAAATCACGCTCGGTCATCAAGACATCGAACAGCATGCCGACCAGATCGACCGCATCTTCGTCGTCCTGATTGATTTCGACGACATCCGGCGCCAATCCGATCTTGCGGGTATTGCCGAGCATGGCCGACTTCAGCATGGCCGACAACGACAGTTCGTTGTTGTTCAGCGCCAGCGCAACCGCCTCCGGCAGGATGCGCTGCATGGAAGACAGCAACGCGATGGTTTCGTTCTTCTGGAGCTTGCGGCGCGAGGACCCATTGGCAGGCGAACCGGCCATTGCCGGATCCTGGTAGTACCCGTGCTGCGGACGCCAGCTGTGCAGGTGGCTGCAAAGTTCACGGAACAGCGCCTGTTCGGTCGCACCCTCGCCGATATCCGGGGCGTCTTCGAAATGACGGTAATGCTGGGCGGTCGCGGCATTTTGCGGCGGCACGGCGGCACGCTCGGTATGCACCACGCGTTCGACGGCCGGCGCGGAACGGTCTGATCCGGCGCGGGTCGAGCGCAGCGACTGCAGGTGCGGAAGCACGCCGTACTGGACCATCGGCTCATTGCATTCGTCCAGCAGCTCGGGAAGCGCCGACAACAGCGCGGTCTCGAAATTGCGGAACAGCATGAAGCGGATCTTGGTCGGCAATTCAACGCCGCTCATGGCCTGCTTCAGAAATTCGGCCAATTGCTTTTCGGACAGCGGCGCATCTATTTTCTTGGCTGCCGGAAATCCGAAAATGGCGCACAGGCGCAGACAGGTGATGGTGATGCCGTCGCTGGCCGAGCGCACGACGGCCTCCGAAACCAGTTCACTGTTGACCACATCATCGATGTCTTCGATATCGACCAGCGCCAGATCCGCTGAATGCCCGCCTACTTTCGGTTTGCCGTGGAATCCAGCGAACGCCGCGTCGACGCTGCGCGAAAACTGGTGCTCGATGATCTGGCTGGCGGTACGGAACAGGCGCAGGTTTTCGATGTTGGGCGAACCGATGGTCGATTGATCCTGCTGGCAGATGTCGTAGAGGAAGGAATCGGTATTGGAAACGGCATTGGCGATGATGCGCACAAGCCGGCTCTTGGCAGCGGCATGGACACGTCCGTAAACCATCTCCGCATCGGGGGAGGCGATGGTCGGCATCGAAATTCCGGTTTCATCAATCACGTTTTTCTCCTGCTTTACTGATTGAAATCATAGCGGAACCTCGGTTAACGGTCTGTGACTCCTGTCACACTCGGCTGAACAATATAAGGACACCGATGGTAAACTGTTCAGAATGACTTCCACATTACCTCTAATTTCAAGAATTTCAACCCCCTGCAAGCATCTTGGCGATCCGGGGCCGGACCGGCAGCTGCTGCTGTCCTTGTTGGCCGAAGCCGTCCATGTGCCCGATCACGGGCGCCTGCGGCCCTGGCGGTTCATCCTGATCGAAGGTGAGGCACGGGCACGGATCGGCGAAACCCTGTTCCGGCGGGTTCAAGAGGCCGTTCCGCAGGCTTCTGCCACCCGGCTGGAAAAGGAGCAGACCCGGTTTTCATTCGCGCCCTGCATCGTGGCGGTGGTGCTCACGCCGGTCAAAGGGCATAAAGTCCCCGAAATCGAACAGCTGCTTTCGGGCGGCGCGCTGTGCATGAACTTGCTGCACGCCGCGCATCAGGCCGGTTTCGGCGCCCAATGGCTGACCGGCTTTGCCGCCTATGACCGCGAAGTCCTGGCCGCGGTCGGCGTTGCCGAGGAAGAAAACCTGCTCGGTTACATCCACATCGGCACCCGCAGGGAATCACCGCCCGAACGCGAGCGCCCCGATCCGGCCGAGCTGTTGACCGTGGCCGCCCCATGAGGCCGCTGTATCTGGTCGATTCCAGCATGTATGTGTTCCGCGCCTGGTTTTCGATGCCGCGCGAATTCTTCGACGTTGAACAGAATCCGACCAATGCCGTACAGGGATTCACCCGCTTCGTCTGCGAGCTGGTGGAACGCGAAAAGCCCGAACACATCATTTTTGCCTTCGATGAATCGCTCGACAGCAATTTCCGCAATGAACTGTACCCTGCCTACAAAGCCAACCGCGATCCGGCGCCCGAAGAACTGAAAAAGCAGTTCGACTACTGCAAACGCCTGTGCAGGGCACTGGGCTTCCAGGTCCTGGCCGACGGCTATTTCGAGGCCGATGACCTGATCGGCAGCGCCTTGACCCGGGCCCGCGCCGAAGGCCGCCCGAGTCTGATCCTTTCCGCCGACAAGGACCTTTCGCAACTGCTTGGCGAACACGATGTGCAGTGGGACTACGCCAAGAACGAACGCTGGCAGCTGGCCGGGGTCAAAGCCAAACATGGCGTGCATGCGCACCAGCTCGCGGATTACCTCGGACTGACCGGCGATGCGGTGGATAACATTCCCGGCGTGCCCGGCATCGGACCGAAGACCGCAGCCACCCTGCTCGGCCATTTCGGCACGCTCGATGCCTTGCTCGAGAAACTCGATGAAATCCCCTACCTTCGGCTGCGTTCGGCCGCGATGCATGCGGCCAAGCTGCGTGAACACCGGGAGATGGCGCTGCTCAGCCGCAAACTGGCCACCATCCGCTGCGACATTCCGCTGCCGGACGACGCCGTGCTCGGTGCCCGCCGGTCCAAGGACGAAGACGGCCTGATGGCCCTGATTGAACAGCTGCGGCTCGGCCCGCTGACGCGGCGGCGCCTGTTGTCCCTATAATGCCAAGATGAGCGGAAAAACAATCATCCATGAAGGCAAGTACCTGCGCTTCTGTGTCGAGAATCATTGGGAGTACGCCGAGCGCACCAATGCCGGCTCGGCGGTGATCATCATTGCCAAAACCCCTGAAGACAAGCTGCTGTTCGTCGAACAGTACCGCATTCCGATGGGCCGCAACACCATCGAAATGCCGGCCGGACTGGTCGGCGATCTGGACGCTTCCGATACCCTCGAACTGGCCGCAAAGCGCGAACTGCTGGAGGAAACCGGCTGGCAGGCCGATGCCGTGCAGGTGCTGATGATCGGGCCGACCTCGGCCGGCCTGAGCAACGAAATGATCGCCTTCGTACGCGCCACCGGCCTCACCCGCATCCATGCCGGCGGCGGCGACGACACCGAGAACATCACCGTGCATGAAGTGCCGGCAGCCGAAGCGGCCGCCTGGCTGACGCAGAAAATGGCCGAAGGCTATTCGATGGACCCGAAACTGTGGGCCGGTCTGTGGCTGCTCGATAAAAACCCGGACGGATCGCCGGCTTAACGGAACGAATCGGTTGCTTCCACCAGCGCCGCAGTATTCTCGGCCTCGAATGCCGCATGTCCGGATGCCGGCGAAATCACCAATTTAGCTTCCGGCCAGACCGCGTGCAGATCGATGGCGTTCTGCACCGGGCAGACCACATCATAGCGGCCGTGCACGATGACGCCGGGGATGTGACGGATGCGGTGGGCATCGCGCAGCAGCTGGTCATCGACTTCGAAAAAGCCCTTGTTGACGAAGTAATGGTTTTCGATGCGCGCGAAGCTGAGTGCGAAGTGCGGATCTTCGAAGGTATCGATCGATGCCGGTTCGGGAATCAGCGTACTGGTCGCCCCTTCCCACACCGACCAGGCCTTGGCTGCCGCCAGCCGCACGGTTTCATCCGGCGAGGTCAGGCGCCGGTGGTAGGCCGCGATGAAATCGCCGCGCTCGGCCTCGGGAATGAGGTCGCGGTAAGGTTGCCAGGCTTCCGGAAACAATCGGTGGGCGCCGCTCTGGTAAAACCACGCCAGTTCCCAGCGGCGGAGCATGAAGATGCCGCGCAACACCAGCTCGGTGACCTGCTCCGGATATTTCTGCGCATAAGCCAGTGCCAGCGTCGATCCCCAGCTGCCGCCGAACACCTGCCAACGCGCGATGCCCAGATGCCTGCGCAGTTTTTCGATATCGGCCACCAGATCCCAGGTGCTGTTGTCGGTTAGATCGGCGTGCGGAGTGGACCGCCCCGATCCGCGCTGGTCGAACAGGATGATGCGGTAGGCGGACGGGTCATGGAAGCGGCGCATGTTGGCGTTGCAGCCGGCACCGGGGCCGCCATGCAGGAACACCGCCGGTTTGCCGTCCGGATTGCCGCATTCTTCGTAATACAGGGTATGCCGGTCGTCGACGGCCAAAGACCCGGTCCGGTAGGGTTCGATCGGCGGATACAGTGTGCGCATGACGGTCTCGTGACGGATTTCGCCCCAGTTTAGCGCAAAGAGGCTTGCACTTCCCGAAACTTGCGCTATGCTCAAGGCATGGATTCGCCCACGCCAAATCTGGCACTAGTGGGCGCTGGGATGATCAGCCCCCCGGCAGGGCAACTACCCCCCAACGATTCCCGAATACCGCGCGTCCTGTCCCTCGACGCCCATGGTCATATCCTGAACTGGATGCATTGGCAGGATGCCGTCTGTCTGTATGTGCGCGGCGCGGTGTCCTGGACCTTGGGCGAACCGTGCATGACCGTGCATGGCGGCCGCAACCGGCTGACCGGTGAACAGAGCATCGTGGAACTGCACCCCATCGTCGCGGCACGCGGCCATGCCAATTTCCGCAGCCATCTGCCCTCGCCGGCGCTGACCAATCCCGCCCTGTTCGCCCGCGACAAGCAGCTTTGCCTGTACTGCGGCAAGGAATTTTCCAAACACATCCTGACCCGCGACCATGTCCATCCGATTTCGCAGGGCGGACGCGACACCTGGGAAAACGTGGTCAGCTCCTGCTTCCGCTGCAACTCCAAAAAAGGCGGACGCACCCCGCAGCAGGCCAACATGCCGCTGTTGGCGATTCCCTACCGTCCGAGCTGGGTCGAGCATTTGATACTGTCCAACCGCAACATTCTGGCCGATCAAATGGCTTTCCTGAAACAGCATCTGCCCAAACATCCGCGCGGCGAGACCTTCGCCATTCAATGAGTTAGGTGCGCAAGGGATCGACAAGCCTTGCCGTCAAGGGCCAAGTGCAAGACAATAACGCACTGACTTCGAGCCGAGACGATGGACCGCGACCGCTACCCGCTGCTTTCCCAGCTGCCCACTCCCGATCATCTGCGCAAGCTGCCGGAAAGCGATCTGCCGGCTGTGGCTGATGAATTGCGTGCCTACCTGATCGAAACCGTCAGCCAAGTCGGCGGGCATTTCGGGGCCGGTCTCGGCGTGGTCGAACTGACCGTGGCGCTGCATTACCTGTATGAAACCCCCGACGACAAGCTGGTCTGGGATGTCGGCCATCAATGCTATCCGCATAAAATCCTGACCGGCCGCGCCGGAACCATCCACACCGTCAAGAAAAAAGACGGCGTGGCCCCGTTTCCGCGCCGCGAAGAAAGCCCTTACGATACTTTCGGCGTCGGACACTCCTCCACCTCCATCTCCGCCGCGCTCGGCATGGCCGTGGCGGCGCAGCGCGCCGGCGACAGCCGCCGCTTCGTGGCCGTGATCGGTGACGGCGCGATGACCGCCGGAATGGCCTTCGAAGCCCTCAATCACGCCGGCGGCATGGATCCCGAACCGGATGTGCTGGTCATCCTCAACGACAACCAGATGTCGATTTCCGAAAACGTCGGCGGCATGACCAAAATGCTGGGCAAGATGATGGCCAGCCGGACCTTGAATGCGGTACGCGAGGGCGGCAAAAAAATCCTCGGCGACAAGAACAAGCCGGCCGCGAAATTCGTCCGGCGCTGGGAAGAACACTGGAAAGGCATGTTCGTGCCCTCCACCCTGTTCGAGGAAATGGGCTTCCACTACAACGGACCGATTGACGGCCATGATCTGCCGGCGCTGCTGAACGCGCTGAAGACCTGCAGGGAACTGAAAGGGCCGCAATTGCTGCATGTGCTGACCACCAAGGGCAAAGGCTACAATCCGGCCGAAGGCGACCAGATCGAATATCACGCGGTTTCACCCTTCGATCCCAGCATCGGCATTCAGAAGAAGGCGCCGGGGCAACCGACCTACACTTCGGTATTCGGCGACTGGCTGTGCGACATGGCCGCTGCCGATCCGAAGCTGATGGGCATTACGCCTGCGATGCGCGAAGGCTCCGGATTGGTGCGTTTCTCCCAGGAATTCCCGCTGCGCTATTTCGATACCGCCATTGCCGAACAGCATGCGGTGACCTTTGCTGCCGGCCTGGCCTGCGAAGGCGCGAAACCGGTAGTGGCGATCTATTCAAGTTTCCTGCAGCGCGCATATGACCAGCTGATCCATGACGTGGCGCTGCAGAATCTGGATGTACTGTTTGCGATCGACCGCGCCGGTCTGGTCGGTCCGGATGGCGCCACCCACGCCGGCAGTTTCGACCTCAGCTTCCTGCGCTGCATCCCGAACATGGTCATCATGGCGCCCTCCGATGAACGCGAGTGCCGGATGATGCTCAGCACCGGATTCCATTATCCGGGGCCGGCCGCCGTGCGCTATCCGCGTGGATCCGGTACCGGCATTGCCGCCGGCAGCGATCTGCAAACCCTGCCCGTCGGCAAAGCGCATACCGTGCGCCGCGGCAAGACACTGGCGATACTTTCCTTCGGCAGCGTACTGCCGGCTGCGGCAAAGATTGCCGAAACCCTCGATGCAACACTGATCGACATGCGTTTCGTCAAACCCTTGGATGAAACCCTGTTGCGCGAACTGGCGGCAAGCCATCCGCGCTTCGTCACCGTCGAGGACAACGCCGTCATGGGCGGCGCCGGCAGTGCAGTCAGTGAATTCTTCCGGCATGAAGGGATTGTTGCCGATCTGCTTCAGCTGGGCCTTCCGGACCGCTATCAGGAACACGCCAGCCGCGAACAGTTGCTGGCCGAGGCCGGCATCGACAGCAACGGCATCCTGAACGCCATTACCGCGCGCTGGCCTTAAACCATTCGCCCCAGAGTGACGCGATCGCGTCCTTCCAGATCGGGTTCGGTCATTATTTCGGTGAATCCGCCCGCTTCCAACAGCCCCCGGACCGATGCGCCCTGATTCCAGCCGTGCTCCAGCAGAAGCCAAGCACCCGGCAGCAGGTGCCGTGGCGCGTCACCAACGATGATGCGGATGTCGTCCAGACCGTCGGCACCGGCAGCCAGTGCCGAACGCGGCTCGAAGCGCAGATCACCCTGACCCAGATGCGTGTCGCCATCTGCGATGTAAGGCGGATTGCTGACGATGATGTCGAACCGGCGGCTGCCGAGGCTGCTGAACCAATCGCCGTGTTCGAAAATCACATTGCCGAGGTGCAGGCGCCGGCCATTGGCTGCCGCAACGGCGAGCGCTGCCGGCGAAATGTCGATCGCTGTGACCTGACTCAGTGGCCGTTCGCTGGCGATCGCCAAAGCCACGGCGCCGGAGCCGGTTCCCAGATCAAGAACCGCCGCCGGTCTGCCGGGATGCACAAATGCCAAGGCCAGCTCGACCAGACGTTCAGTTTCAGGACGCGGAATCAGGGTGTCGGCGGTGACCTGCAGATCCAGCGACCAGAACCCGCGCTGTCCGGTCAAATAGGCCACCGGCTCACCACCCTCGCGCCGTTTCAGCAAGGCCCGGAACGCCGCCAGCTGTTCCGGCGCAAGCAGGTCATCGGCATGGGCGTAGAGCCAGGCGCGTGGCTTGGCCAGCACGTGCGCCAGCAGAAACTCGGCATCGATGCGGTCCAGGCCCGAAGTCCCGGTACCTGTGGTCTCACGAAGGGCGGCGGCAAGGGTAATCATGCCTTTAGCTTAACGCAACGCGCCGTCTTGGCGCGATTATTGATATAAGAGGTCAATGGAATTTATAATAAATATCGGAAATTCTGATTAATCGAGGAACCATGAATCTGCGTGACCTGCGTTATTTCGTGGCACTTGCAGACACCCGGCACTTCGGCCGCGCTGCGGAAGTCTGTTTTGTCAGTCAGCCGACGCTGTCCACCCAGCTCAGGAAACTGGAAGATGAGCTCGGCGTGAGCCTGTTCGAACGTGCTCCGCGCAACATCCTGCTCACCCCGGCAGGCGAACAGATTCTCAAGCACGCACGGCAGGCGCTGGCGCAAGTCGGCCTGATGCACGAAGTCGCCAAGCATATCCGGGATCCGGAGGCCGCCTCGGTCCGTCTTGGCATCTTCCCGACACTGGCGCCGTATCTGCTGCCGCATGTAGTGCCCAACATCCGCAAGCGTTTTCCCAATCTGGAACTGCTTCTGGTCGAAGAGAAAACCGAGGCGCTCATCCAGCAGCTGCGCAGCGGCATGATCGATGCCGCCATTCTGGCCGAGCCGGTGCCGGACGAGCATTTCGAGAGCATGCATCTGTTCACCGAGCCGTTCGTTCTGGCACTGCCTGAAAATCATCCGCTCACCCGGCAACGCACCCTCGGCATGGGCGAACTGGAACAGCAGCACCTGCTGTTGCTGGAAGATGGCCACTGCCTGCGCGACCAGGCCTTGGAGGTATGTACGCTGTCCGGCGCCGCCGAGAAGGAGGGTTTCCGCGCCACCAGCCTGGAAACCCTGCGCCAGATGGTGGCTGCCGGAGTCGGCATCACGCTGCTGCCCATGCTTGCGGTACAGCCGCCGGTTCCGGAATCCCCGCACATCCGGCTGATGCCGTTCCGCGATCCGGCACCGACACGGCGGATCGCCCTTTACTGGCGCAAAAGTTCCGTTCGAGCCGGATTCCTCGGCGACCTCGGACAACAGATCACCCGGTTGCCGAAGTCCCTGTTCGCCTTGAAGCCGCGTAAACCGGCCTGATCCGCAGCGGCGGGGCACGCGGGGGCTCCGAACAGGGTAAAATGTCCGCTTTCGCCTTCCGATAGCGGACATGAACGCCCCAGACCCGAATTCCCCGCCCGAAAAAAACGACTTCATCCGCCAGATCATCCGCGACGATCTGGCCACGGGCAAACACCAGCGGATCCGGACCCGCTTTCCGCCGGAACCCAACGGTTATCTGCATATCGGGCATGCCAAGAGCATCTGTCTGAACTTCGGCATCGGACGGGAATTCGACGGCCTGGTGAATCTGCGTTTCGATGACACCAATCCTTCGAAAGAAGATCTTGAATTCGTGGCCTCGATCCAGGAAGACGTGCGCTGGCTCGGGTTCGAATGGAATGAGCTTCGTCATGCTTCGGACTATTTCGAAGTGTTCTACCGCAGCGCGTTGAAACTGATCGATGACGGCAAAGCCTATGTCTGCGATCTCAACGCCGACGAAGTACGCGAATACCGCGGCACCCTGACCCAACCCGGCCGCAACTCGCCCTACCGCGATCGCAGCATCAGCGAAAACCGGAATCTGTTCGAACGCATGCGCGCCGGCGAGTTCGCCGACGGTTCGCGCACACTGCGCGCGAAAATCGACATGGCCAGCGGCAATATCAACATGCGCGATCCGGCGCTTTACCGCATCCGCAAGATCCCGCACCAGAACACCGGCGATGCCTGGCCGATCTATCCGATGTACGACTATGCACACTGCATCTCGGACGCGCTGGAAGGCATCACCCATTCCCTGTGCACGCTGGAATTCGAAGACCATCGCCCGCTGTACGACTGGTGCGTGGACAACATCGACCTTCCCAATCATCCGCAGCTCTGGCAACCGCTGGTCGATGCCGGTTTCGACACCCCGGTAGCCAAACCCCGCCAGATCGAGTTCTCGCGCCTGAACATCAATTACACGGTGATGAGCAAACGCAAGCTGCTGGCCCTGGTCAACGACGGATTGGTCTCGGGCTGGGATGATCCGCGCATGCCGACATTGTCCGGTCTGCGCCGGCGAGGGACCCCGGCGGCCGCCCTTCGCCTGTTCGCCGACCGCATCGGCATCAGCAAGCAGAATTCGGTCATCGATTTCTCGGTGCTGGAAAACTGCGTGCGAGAAACCCTCGACGAAAGCGCCGAACGACGCATGGCCGTGATCCATCCGATCAAACTGGTCATCACCAATCTGCCGGCGGATCATGTCGAAATGCTGTCGATGGCCAATCATCCGAAAAACGAGGATTGCGGCAAGCGGCAGGTTCCGTTCTCCAACGAACTCTGGATCGACGCCGAAGACTTCATGGAGACGCCGGTTCCCGGCTACCACCGCCTGACCCGCGGCGCCGATGTGCGCCTGCGCGGCGTCGGCATCGTGACCTGCGATGAGGTCGTCAGCGCCGGCGGTACGGTCAGCGAGCTGCGTTGCCGTCTCGATCTGGAGTCGCGCCCGGGCATGGAAGGCTCCAAGCGCAAAGTGAAGGGCACCATCCATTGGGTCTGCGCCAAACACGCCGTTGCTGCCGAATTCCGCCTGTTCGATCGTCTGTTCACGGTCGAGAATCCCGACAGCGACGAGGGCGGCAGCTATCAGGATTTCCTGAATCCGGATTCGGCACAGGTGGCGCACGGTTTCGTGGAACCGGCAGCCGCCGCGGCGGTTGCCGAACAGAGCTTCCAGTTCGAGCGCCAGGGCTATTTCGTCGCCGACCGCCATGAGCATCATTCCGAGCAACCGGTATTCAACCGCAGCGTGACCCTGCGTGACACCTGGGCCGTGAAATAGTCCGTGCTGCATGATCATGTCCATCTGATGCTGCCGGCATGGATCGCTGATGACATCGAGCCCGATGCCGTTTATCCGGATGACCTGACCAAAATGGCCTTGGCCATCCGGCTGTCGGCGCGCAACGTGCGCGAAGCCAGCGGCGGGCCGTTCGGTGCGGCACTGTTCACCGAATCCGGACGCCTTCTGGGCGTCGGCGTCAACCGGGTCGTCAGCCAGAGCTGTTCGCTGGCGCATGCCGAGATGATGGCCTTTGCCACAGCGCAACAGAGTCTGAGTCAATTCCGTCTGAATCAAACCGGCGAAAAGATCGTGCTCGCCACCTCCTCCCAGCCCTGTGCCATGTGCTATGGCGCCTCGTTCTGGGCCGGCATCGATGCCGTCCTGATCGGCGCCCGCGCCGATGACGTGCAGTCCCTGGCCGGTTTTGATGAAGGTCCGCTGCCGGCCGACTGGCTCGGCGAATGGCAAAAGCGCGGCATCGCCGTGCACCGCGACATTCTGCGTGAAGAAGCCTGCGCCGTGTTGAAGACTTATGGGGAATCCGGCCTTGTCTACTGAAGGCTTGCTGGCCTATTGCCGGCCCGGCTTCGAGCCGGATCTGGCCGCGGAGCTCACGCACCATGCCGGTGCACTCGGGCTTCCGGTCTACGCCAAAACCGAACGCGGCAGCGCCTATGTGATGCTGCTTGGCGCACCCCGCGAAACCTTGACGCAGGCCATCCGTCTTGAACAACTCATTTTTGCCCGTCAGAAATACGCACTGATCGACGAACTGAACGATCTCGACATCACCGATCGCATCAGCCCGGTCATCGATGCCCTGGGGGGCAAGGGCCGCTATGGCGACCTGTCGATGGAAACCCCCGACTCCGATGGCGCGCGGCCTTTGGCCGGACTGGCGAAGTCTTTCGGCAATGCCCTGCGGCCGGCGTTGCGCAAGCGCGGCCTGTTGACCGACAAACCGAATCCGAAACTGCCGCAGCTGCATGTGATTTTCCTGAGCAACCGGCATGTGCTTCTGGCCAGCTCCACCGAAGACGACCGCTCGCCCTGGCCGATGGGCATTCCGCGCCTGAAGCAGGATTCGCGGGCACCGAGCCGATCGGCGATGAAACTGGATGAAGCCATTCTGTGCCTGATGACTCCGGCGGAACGGCTGAATCTGATTGCCGCCGGCATGAAAGCCGCCGATCTGGGCGCGGCGCCGGGCGGCTGGAGCTGGGTTCTGGCCAAGCACCAGTTGCAGGTCAGCGCCATCGACAACGGCCCGATGAATCCCGATGCCTTGGCCACCGGCCTGATTGAACACATCCGCGCCGACGGCTTCCATTGGCAGCCGCAGCGGCCGATCGACTGGATGGTCTGCGACATGGTGGAAACCCCGAGCAAGGTCGCCAAACGCATGGCCCAGTGGTTCGCCAACGGCTGGTGCCGCAACGCCATCTTCAACCTCAAGCTGCCGATGAAGAAACGCTGGGAGGAAACCGCGCTGTGCCTGGATCTTTTCCAGAGCCAATGCGGCCGCCCGGTGCTGATCCGGGCCCGGCAGCTGTATCATGACCGCGAAGAAATCACCGTATTCGCGCACGCCCTCAAATAACGGTATGACCATGAGCATCGACATCGACACCCAACGCACCGAACACTCCCGCATCGCCGAGATCGACTGGAACCATCTGCCGTTCGGACGCATCTACAGCGACCACATGATGGTGATGGACTACCGCGGCGGCGCCTGGCAGAAACCGGCCATCGTGCCTTTCGGTCCGGTCAGTCTGCACCCGGGAAACGCGACCCTGCATTACGGGCAGAGCATCTTCGAGGGCATGAAAGCCATCCGCGGCCATGACGGGCGAATCACCCTGTTCCGGCCGGAGCTGAATGCCCGCCGCTTCAATGAATCCTGCCAACGCCTGTGCATGCCGGGCATTCCCGAAGACACCTTCATCGCGCTGGTCAAGGCGCATGCCCGCTTCGAGCGCGACTGGGTGCCGGCCAACGACAATGCCGCGCTGTACCTGCGCCCGTTCATCTTCGCCACGGATGAGGCGCTCGGCGTAAGGCCCTCGGAAACCTACAAGTTCATGATCCTGTCCTGCCCGGCCGGGGCCTACTATGCCGAACCGCTGTCGGTGAAGATCGAGGAACGCTACACGCGCGCGGCCGAAGGCGGCGTTGGCCGGGCCAAGACCGCCGGCAATTACGCCGCATCGCTGCTGCCGACCAAACTCGCGAACGATGAAGGCTTCCAGCAACTGATCTGGACCGACGGCAAGGAACACCGTTACATCGAGGAATCCGGCACCATGAACGTGGTGTTCGTCATCGACGGCACCATCATCACGCCCTCGGAAGACTCCGACACCATCCTGCGCAGCGTGGTCAAACGCTCGGTGGTCGATCTGGCCAAACACTGGGGCATTCCGGTGCAGGAACGCCGCATTTCCGTGGAAGAAGTGATTGCCGCCATCCGCGAAGGCCGGCTGGAGGATGCCTTCGGCGCCGGTACGGCGGCTACCATCGCACCGATCGCACGCATCGGCTTCCGCGGCGAGGTTTTCGATCTTCCGCCGGTAGCCGACCGGGTGGTTTCAAAACGCATCAAGACTTATCTGGACGCCATCAAACACGGCGACATCCCCGATGCGCTGAACTGGTGCGTCGAAATCTGAGGCTCAGGCTGACCTTGGTTCTTCGTAAGGTCTGCCGCCGGGAATCAGCGCTGAATGCGCGCGGCGCGAGCGGAACAGCGGATAGAACAGCTGCACCCACCAGGATTCACGGCCGAACAGCTGATCGTCACGCAGTCCGACTTCGGCCGGATACTGCTGGGTAATGTGCGCAGTACCGAACAGCACATCCCAGAAGAACAGCAGGTTGCCGAAATTGCCTTTGTAATAGCCGATGCCGTCATTGTCATACATCGCGTGATGGGCATAATGCGTGCTTGGCGTCGAGACCGTACGCTGCACCAGCCACATCAGCGGTCTCAGGGCTCTGATCCGGTATAGCGGGGCATCCCACTTGACGGCTGAATGCGCGCCGGTGATTACCGCCAGCTTGACCACGATGTAGACCAGATAGACCTCGGCGAATCCGAGGAAAATCAGAACGCCGGAAATCCACAGTCCGGGCATGCACAGATAGTAGAAGAAATTATTCCGGTAGATGATGCGTGCGCTCATGTACTGCGGCGAATGGTGCGCCCGGTGCAGCGGCCAGAGCAGCGGTGAATGCGAAATCCGGTGCCACCAGTACTGGGTCATGTCATCGCCGACCAGCAGCATCGCGGCCATGGCGTACCAGGGCAGCGTGGCCAGGGCGTTGCGGTAGCCGGGAAAGGCATAGTCGCCCAGGGATCCGACTACGAAGAAGATGAACGGCTGGGTCAGTCCGGCAAGCAGCACCATGCTGAGCAGATCGATGACCTTATCGCCCTTGCCGGTCTTGAAGGTTTTCACCCGGCCGAGCAGGTATTCCAGCAGGACAAAACCCACCAGAAGGGAGATCAGCAGCAGATTCTGGATATTGCTCATCGCCGGTCCTGAAAAAGGGATTCCCGCGATTAAAGCCGATAGCCGGGGCCAATGCAAGCCCATGCATTGACCCGATGACCGGCATCCGATGTAATGGCAATACCTTTCTCCGGAATCCGGCCATGAACAGCTTGCGCAAATTCATCATCAACACCTTGACCGGCGGCCTGTTCTTCTTGCTGCCCATTGCCGTCGTGCTGATCATTCTTAAAAAAGTCCACGAAGTAATGATGCTGATTCTCAAACCGGTGACGACACGCCTGCCGGACGACATGATGGGATTCGATGGGCATCAGGTCATGGCGTTTTTGGTGCTGGTGGTCATCTGTTTCATGTCCGGACTTTTGTTTCGCTCAACAAGGCTCAGGGGGTTCATCGAGAAACTGGAAGATGATTTTCTATCGATGATTCCGGGCTACACCTTAATCACCAGCATGGTGGCCGACAAACTCAACTACAAGGACGGCAGTGCGTTCAATCCGGTGCTGGTGCCCCAAGACGAAGCTCTTGCGTTCGGATTCCTGGTCGAGGAAGCGGACGGTCTGTGTACGGTTTTTGTGCCCGACGCACCCGACTTCAAATCCGGCAGTATCCAGATTTTCACCACCGGTCTGGTCGAGCGTCTGGATGTCTCGCCGACCGAAGTCAGCCGCAGCCTGAAACGACTCGGAAGGGATAGTTTGGCCCTTCTGGCAAAAGGCAGGAAAGCAAGCTAAAGCCCTGCCGCGTAACGCGCCATTGCGTTTTTCAAAGGGATGATGCGATCACCGATTCCCAGCGCATGGCCGCGCAGCAGGGACAGCGCCATATTGTCGTTCGAAAACACGCGGTTGATGTTTTCAAACGCCATGGCCGCGACGGTGTTTTCCGAATAGCGTGTCCGCGCCCAGCGCGCAAGTTGGGGAGCATCCAGGGCATCGCCGGTTTTCAGGCGGGCTACCGTGAAGGCCTCACGCAGCGCCGAGACATCCCGAAGGCCCAGATTGACGCCCTGCCCGGCCAGCGGATGCACGGCATGCGCCGCATCGCCGAGCAATAACGTGCGCCCCTGGATCATGGTTTTGGCCAGCCTGCGGCGCAGAGGAAATGCAGCCCGATCCGAAACCAGGCGGGTCTTTCCGAGCGTGCCGGCGAAAGCCGAGTCCAGCGCATGGCAGAAGGCCTCCGGACCGGTTTGCAGCAGCCTGTCGGCTTCGGTATTGGGCAGGCTCCAGACAATGGAACAGCAGTGATTGCCGAAGGGCAGGAACGCCAATGGGCCGGTGTCCAGAAAGCGCTGCCAGGCCGTATTCTGATGATCAAGCTCGGTGCTTACGAAAGCCACCACGCCCTTCTGGCCATAATCCCGTTCATCGACGCCGATGCCGAGCAGGTCGCGCACGCGGGAGGCGGCACCATCGGCACCGATGGCAAGCCGAGCACTCCATTCGACGCCGCTTTGCAAGCCGATGCGGACTTCCGATTCGGTTTCATCCAGGCTGACGATTTTATCGGGGCAGTGCAGATGGATATTGGGCTCGCGAACCACCGCCTGCCAGAGTACGTCAACCAGGACATCGTTTTCCAGGATGTGTCCCAGATGCGGCCGGCCCAGCTCACCGGCATCAAAGCGCAGCGGCCTGGAATGGACCGCATCGAATACCGTCATTGCGCCATAGGGATAGGCCCGGCGGGCAAGCACTTCCGGCCAAAGCCCGAAGGACTCGATCAGCGTCTGGTTATCCAGTGCCAAGGCTACCACCCGCAGATCGGGACTTTCCTGCCGCCAGGGTTTCGGTAGATGCGCTTCCACCAAGGCCACCTGCAGGCCCTGCCGGGCCGCCATCAGGGCGGCGCTCAGGCCAACCATGCCGCCGCCGATGACCACGACATCCAAGGGTTTCACAGGACCTCCTCGAAACGGCTGGAACCCCGGTAGCCCATGGCGCCGGAAACCAGGCCGGCAGCAGCCTTCGGTGCCGAACCGAGCGTGGCGAGCGCCAATGATCGCAGC
>NZ_JAPDUI010000073.1 GCF_025980345.1 Arenimonas sp. GDDSR-1
GTGTTGCTGAATTCAAGCGTCACGTGGCCTTCCCATTCCGGCTCCAACGGTGTCACGTTCACGATGATGCCGCAGCGCGCGTAGGTGCTCTTGCCCAGGCAGACCACCAGGGTGTCGCGCGGGATGCGGAAGAACTCGACCGTTCGCGCCAGCGCGAAGGAATTCGGCGGAATGATGCAGACATCGGCCTCAATGTCGACGAAGCTGGTCGGATCGAAGGCCTTGGGGTCGACGATGGTCGAGTTGATGTTGGTGAATATTTTGAACTCGCGGGCGCAGCGCACGTCGTAACCGTAGCTGGAAGTGCCGTAAGAGACAATCCGGTGGCCGTCGGCAGCGGTCTTGACCTGGCCGGGTTCGAACGGTTCAATCATGCCCTGTTGTTCGGCCATGCGACGGATCCAGCGGTCGGATTTGATGCTCATATCGGGTCTCGGAAAGGGTTCAGGTATTTTGGATGACGATGTTGGGAATGCCAATGCTTTTGTTGCGGGCCTGCTGCGACAGACGGGCGGCTGCCTTACGGGCGATGCCACGGTATGCCGCGGCGGCCGGGGAATCGGGGTCGGCGGCTACGGTCGGTCGGCCGGAATCCATCTGCTCACGGATGTGGCGCGCCAAGGGCAGTTGACCGAGCAGTTCCACGCCGTATTGTTCGGCCATGCGCGCGCCGCCGCCCTCGCCGAAAATGGCTTCGGCATGACCGCAGTTGCTGCAGATGTGGGTCGCCATGTTTTCGATGATGCCGAGCACGGGAACTTCCACTTTTTCGAACATTTTCAATGCTTTCTTGGCGTCAATTAAAGCAATGTCTTGCGGCGTGGTGACGATGATTGCCGCCGAAACCGGCACGCGCTGGGCCAAGGTCAGCTGGATATCGCCGGTGCCCGGTGGCAGATCGATGATCAGATAATCCAGATCCTGCCAGCGTGTGGTGGTCAGCAGCTGTTGCAGGTACTGGGTGGTCATCGGCCCGCGCCAGATGGTCGGCGTGTCTTCACCCAGAAACAAACCGATCGACATGGCTTGCAGGCCGTGAGCGATTTTCGGCTCCACGGTCTTGCCGTCCAGGCTGTCGGGTTTGCCGGTGATGCCGAGCATCATTGGAATCGAGGGGCCGTGGATATCGGCATCGAGAATACCGACGGCCGCACCTTCAGCCGCCAGCGCCAGCGCCAGATTGACTGCCGTGGTGGATTTGCCGACACCGCCCTTGCCCGAAGCCACGGCGATGATGTTCTTCACGCCCGGCAACGGTGACAGCGCATTCTGTACTTTGTGGGCCGGAATGCGGGTGTCGATGCTGACCGCTACGGCGGCGGCGCCGAGCGCGCTTTTCAGCCGGTTTTCGATGGCGGCGATCAAGGCCGGATGCGCGGAACGCGCCGGATAGCGCCATTGCAGGGCGATGGCCGCATTGTTGCCGTCCACCCCGATGGCCTGCACATGGTTGCCCGCAATCAGGTCCAGGCCGGTGTCGGGATCGGAAATATGGGCCAATTCGGCGCGGATGGCGGCTTCGGTGAGGGACATGCGGGGGTACTTCGGGGCAAAACGGTATTGTACTGGAAAGCCACAGCGATACGCCAAAGCCTTATAATTCAATTATGTCTATCACGCCCGCACTCGTCACCACCGCCCTTCCCTATGCCAATGGCCCCCTTCATCTGGGGCATCTGGTCGGCTACATCCAGGCCGATATCTGGGTCCGGGCCCGCCGTCTGGCCGGCGGCACCGCCCATTTCGTCTGCGCCGACGACACCCACGGCACGCCGATCATGCTGGCCGCGGAAAAAGCCGGACTGAGCCCCGAACAGTTCATCGCCGGCATCCAGGCCGGGCACGAAGCCGATTTCGCGGCATTCGGCGTCGCGTTCGACCACTACGACTCGACCCACTCACCGCACAACCGCGCCTTCACCGAGCGCGTTTATGCTGCGTTGCAGGCCCGCGGCAGCATCGCAGTGCGGACCATCAACCAGATGTTCGATCCGGAAAAGCAGATGTTCCTGCCCGACCGCTACATCAAAGGCAGCTGTCCGAACTGCAAAACGGCCGACCAGTACGGCGACAACTGTGAAAACTGCGGCGCGACCTACGCCCCGACCGAGCTGATCGATCCGGTTTCAGTGGTGTCCGGCGCCAAACCGGTCCTGAGGGAATCCGAACACTATTTCTTCAAGCTCGGCGATTACACGAAATTCCTGAACGACTGGCTGCAGGGCGATGTCGCGCACGAGGGCATCAAGACCAAGCTGCGCGAATGGCTGGACGCCGAAGGCGGTCTGCGCGACTGGGACATCTCGCGCGATGCGCCCTATTTCGGTTTCCCGATCCCCGGCGCTCCGGGCAAATATTTTTATGTCTGGCTGGACGCGCCGATCGGCTATCTCTCGAGTTTCCAGGCGCTGTGCCAGCGCGAAGGCCTCGATTTCGACGCCTATCTGGACGCAAGCCGCAACGCCAAAAACGAAACCGAGCTGCACCATTTTCTGGGCAAGGACATCGTCAACTTCCACGGCCTGTTCTGGCCGGCGGTGTTGCATGGCGCCGGCCTGCGCGCACCCACCAAACTGCATGTGAATGGCTACCTGACCGTCAACGGCGCCAAGATGTCGAAATCACGCGGCACCTTCGTGATGGCACGCAGCTATCTGGAAGCCGGCCTTCAACCGGAAGCCCTGCGTTATTATTTCGCCGGAAAATCCGGTTCCGGCGTGGCCGACCTCGACCTCAATCTCGATGATTTCGTAGCCAAGGTCAATGCCGATATCGTCGGCAAGTTCGTCAATATCGCCAGCCGCTGCGCCGGTTTCATCAACACCCGTTTCGACGGCATGCTGGCGGACAACCTGCCCGATACCGCCACCTACGCACTGTTCGAAAGCGAATTCAGCGCGATCCGGCAAAGCTATCTGGACGGCGAAACCGCACAGGCCCTGCGCCAGACCATGGCGTTGGCCGATATCGCAAACCGCTACATCGACGAGCAGAAACCGTGGGTACTGGCCAAGGATCCGGACCAGAGCGCGGCGCTGCATGGCGTCTGTACGCAGGCGCTCAATCTGTTCCGCGTACTGGCCGTAGCGCTGAAGCCGATTCTGCCGCAGGTCGCTGCACAGGCCGAGGCATTCCTCAACGCCCCCATCGTGCAGTGGGCGGATTTCAAAGCGCCTCTGCTTGGTCACCGCATCGCCGCTTACAGCCCCTTGTTCACCCGTATCGATCCCAAGAACATCCAAACCATGATAGACGCCTCCAAAGACACCACCGCCGCAGCGCCTGCTGGTGATGCAAAACCGGCCAAAGCCGCAGAATCCAAAAAGCCAGCTTCCGCCGAAACCGCGCCAGGTACGATTGGCATCGACGATTTCGCTAAGCTCGACCTGCGCATCGGCAGCGTGCTGGAATGCGGATTCGTGGACGGTTCTGACAAACTGCTGCGCTTCCTGCTCGATGCCGGCCCGCTCGGTCAGCGTCAGATCTTCTCCGGCATCCGCGGCAGTTACGGCGAACCGGAGAAACTGATCGGCCGCAAGGTGGTGTTCATCGCCAATCTGGCGCCGCGCAAGATGCGTTTCGGCGTGTCCGAAGGCATGATCCTTTCGGCCGGCGGAGATGACGGACTGTACCTGCTCGATGCCGATTCCGGCGCGCAACCCGGACATCCGGTCAAATAAACATGCCGAACAGGCCGACGGCCGACGACATCAATGCGCTGCTGCCGCAGACCCAATGCGGTCAATGCGATTATGCCGGTTGCCGGCCCTATGCAGAAGCCATCGCCGAAGGCCGTGCCGACATCAACCAGTGTCCGCCCGGCGGCGATCAAGGCATCCGCGCCCTGGCAGTGCTGCTCGGGGTCGCCCCGAAACCCCTGAACCCGGAACATGGCGCGGCATTGCCGGAAAGCGTGGTGATCATCCGTGAAGCCGAGTGCATCGGCTGCACCAAATGCATCCAGGCCTGTCCGGTGGATGCCATCATCGGTGCTTCGAAACGGATGCATACCGTATTGGCGGAATGGTGCACCGGCTGCAACCTGTGCATTCCGCCCTGCCCGGTCGACTGCATCGACATCGTGCCGCGCTGAATCCCTACTTCAGGCGTTCAACGCGATAGCCTTTATCGCGGAGCAGCTGGACCAGACCGTCATCGCCGAGCAGATGCAGGGCGCCGACAACGACCAACGTGTCATCCTTGGTTTCAGCATCGAGCATGGCCTGGACCTGCGGCAGCCACGCGTGGTTGCGATCGACATTGACGCTCCGGTAAAGATCCGGATATTCCCGGCGCATGCGTTCGATGGTTTCCCGCTGCAGACCGGCGGCATCGCCGGCTTTCCACAGACGGCGCAGGGTTTCCAGATCGCGGGCATCCTCCGCCGCATTGCCGTCCAGCGCCTCTTGCAGAAGCTGCCGTTGCGCCGCGGGCGGCATGCCGTCAAACAGGGCGATCTGCTGACTGGCTTTTTCCAGGCCGATACTCGGTTTGGCCGAAGGCCTGGCGGCATTCATGAAATGCTGGTCGACGCCGCGGGCGGGCTCGAAACCCTCAGCCTGTGCCCGCGAATTCGACACCAGAATGGCCACATACCAGGGCTCCAGCCGGTTCAGGCCGGCGATCGGATAGGACGGATTGGCCTGACTCCAGTCCTGCAGCTGCCGCCAGGCGGCCTCCGGCAAGAGGGCCTGCAGATTCTGTCCGGCCGGCAACCGCGCCGCCTGCTGCATAATGGCCGGCAGATCCGGAGACTGCAGCTCGTCGGGCGCAATTTCGAATGCCAGCCGTTCGGCATCGGCATACGCTGCCATGACCTGGTCCGACAAGGGATAGTCTTCGGCTTTCAGGGCATGGAAAGATCCGAGCAGGTAGACGCTGTTGTCGGCATCGCTGACTTTCCAGATCGCCGGCGTGCTCGGTGTGCCCGATGCGCAACCGGCGGCCAGACAGCAGGCCGAGAGCCAGACCGCCGCTTTATTCATGGCGTGATCTTGCGCGGTTTTTTCTCACCCGCCGTCACGGCCATATCCATCCGGTTTTCCGGCGGCGGCATCGGACAGGTCGAGAACGGCGTGAACGCGCAGGGCGGATTGTAGGCTTTGTTGAAATCGACCACGGTCTTGCCGTCGGGGCCCGGATATTCGGCGTAAAGGAAGCGGGCCGCGGCGTAACTTTCCTTGCCGGAGGTGCGGTCAGCGAACACCAGAAACAGGCGGTGATCGCCCTCATCGATGGCTTCCAAGGTGAACTTCTTTTCTCCGGCGCTGAATGTCACGGTTCCGGGATTCATCATCGGTTCGACGATGCCGAGGATATTGACGATATCGATGGTGCGTCCGGCATCATGCGGCGTGAAGGTAGCGGTGTAACGGAAGACGGAGTCTACCGGGAAATAATCGATGCCGGTGAACTTGACCCGTGTCTGTGCCTCGGCATCGCGCACCCGCAATGCCAGGCGGCCACCACGCTCGATGACGATGAAGCTGGCTTTGCCTTCATTGAAACCGACGACCGTGGCCGTACCTTGGCTGTCCGGTACCAGTTTGGTCCGCCCGGCGGCCGGCTTGCCATCGATGGTGATGGCGACACCGTTTTCCGGTTGCAGCCAGACTTGTTTTGCTTCATCGACGGTGATCAGGCCGAGCTTGTCCGGACCGGTGGCAAGACGCGTGCCATTGGCTTCACCCGAACCGATCCGAGTAATTCCCGATTTCGGCAACCAGTGCATGCCGACCAGCGACAGCCAGCCATCCGGTTTGGTCAGCCGTTCAATGCGCCCGGTGCGCCATTGCATGACTTCACTGTAATGTTTCATCTTTTCGGCCTTTTCCCTGGCCAACTGCTCCGGACTCGGGCCCTGCTGGCAACCGGCCAGCAACAGCGCGGCCAGCACCATGGTGTATGTACGCATCATCGTCCCCTCAGGAATAAACGGTCTAATTCGGATCGGCTCAACTGCACCCAGGTCGGGCGGCCGTGATTGCATTGTCCGGAACGCTCGGTGGCTTCCATGGCGCGCAGAAGCGCGTTCATTTCCGGCACGCTCAGACGCCGGTTGGCGCGCACCGAGCCATGGCAGGCCATGGTGGACAGCAATTCATTCTGTGCTTCCTGCAGTCGGCGTGAAGCGCCGAACTGGCGGAATTCGGAGAGCACGTCCAGAAACAGCTGGCGGGCATCCACGTCCGCCAGGAGTGAAGGCACCGCACGCACGCTGACCGATTGCGGCCCCGAACGAACGACATCGAAACCGAGCGCTTGAAGCGCTTCGGACAGGGTTTCGCTGGCGGCGGCCTCGGCTTCGCTCAACGGCACCGACACGGGAACCAGCAAAGGCTGGCTGCGGATGCCGCCGCCGCTCTGCGCTTCCTTCAATTGTTCATAAGTGATGCGTTCATGCGCGGCGTGCATGTCGACCAGCACCAGACCGGCTTCATTCTGGGCCAGGATGAACACGCCATGCAACTGCGCCAGCGCGAAGCCCAGCGGCGGCGCGCGCTCCGGGTCGGTATCCGGCATCGGCACGGAATGGAGCGGTGTCTCATGGTGGCCGTAAATCGTACGGTAGTGGGCCAGCTGCTCGTGCACCGGCAAGGACATGGCACCCTGCACAGGCGGCAGATAGGTCGGCGCCGGGGAAAATCCTTCGGCCGCGGCTATCGCCGCTGAAGGCGCGCCGGCGCGTGTATCGGCCATCAGCCGGTGCAGACTGCGGAAAATGAAGTCATGGATGCTTCGGCCGTCCCGGAAACGCACCTCGTGCTTGGCCGGATGCACATTGACATCCACCCGCGCCGGATCAATGTCGAGGAACAGCACGAATGCCGGATGACGGCCGTGATAAAGCACATCGGCATAGGCCTGCTTGACCGCATGCACCACCGTCTTGTCGCGTACGGCACGTCCGTTGACGAAGAAATACTGCTGGTCCGGACTGGACCGTGCCGCGGTCGGCAGACCGACCCAACCGCTCAGGGCCATCTCCGGATGTTCGGCAGAGACTTCAAGGCACTGTCCGGCGAACGCTTCGCCCAGAACCTGGGCAATCCGCTGGATGCGTTGCCCTTGCGGAACCGCCCGGTAGGTCTTGAAGGCCTTGCCATTGTGACGGACCCGCAATTCGACCTGTGGCTTGGCCAGCGCCAGTGCGCCGAGCCACTCATCGATGTGGTTGAGCTCGGTGCGCTCGGTTTTCAGGAATTTGCGGCGGGCCGGTACGTTGTAGAACAGATCACGCACTTCGATGGTGCTGCCGACCGGATGGGCTTCGGGGCGGACGTCGCCCAACTTGCCGCCCTCGATGGCCAGCATCGCGCCGTGCTGCCCATCGGCTGTCCGGGACCGGATGCTGAAACGGGACACTGATGCGATCGAGGGCAAGGCCTCGCCCCGGAATCCCAGCGTCGCGACCTGTTCAAGATCATCCAGACTGGCGATTTTGCTGGTGGCATGCCGTTGCACGGCAAGGGGCAGATCCTCCGGACCGATGCCATCGCCATCATCCCGGATGCGGATCAGGCGGATGCCGCCCTCTTCCAGATCGATATCGACCCGGGTCGAACCGGCATCGAGCGCGTTTTCGACCAGTTCCTTGACCACCGAGAACGGGCGTTCGACCACCTCGCCGGCGGCAATCTGGTTGATCAGGACATCGGGCAGTTTCTGGATGCGCATGGCCGTTCATTGTACCGAATGCCAAGCCGTCCGGCGGTATCCTCAGGGGATGATTCCGGAGCCTGCGGCGGCGACACCCTCGCCCGGATTGGTGCCTTTGCGTGCGTAGTAGGTACCCGGAAGCGGTTGCTCGATGAAAAAGGCACGGACACCCTGGGCGATGGCGAAGGCCAGACGCTTGCGGTGCTGCGGATCGGACAGCTTGCGCTCTTCTTCGGGGTTGGTGATGAATCCGGTTTCCACCAGCATCGAGGGCACATCCGGCGAACGCAGTACCACGAAGTTGGCGTGCTCGACTTCTTTTTTTTTTTTATGGGCTTTTCCGAGCTCTTTCAGCGAACGCAGCACATTACTGGCCGCATCTTCGCTCATACGGAATGTCGCGCTTTGAACCATGTCTAATAGAGTAACTGACAGATTCCGCTCTTTGTCATCAAGACTGAGGGATTTACCACCATCACTGATTAAGTCAGCAGCATTTTCCTTGTCTGCTAACCAGCGCGCAGCTTGTGAAGACGCGCCTTTGGTTGACAAAACATATACCGAAGAACCATTGGCGGCATTGTTTCCGGCGGCATCAGCATGGACGGAGATAAACAGATCGGCCTGCGCGCGGCGCGCGCGCTGGTAGCGCTCCTGCAGTTGCACGAAGGTATCGTCATCCCGGATCAGCACGGCACGCATGCCCGGGTCAGCATTGATCGCCGCCGCCAGCTCCTTGGCCACACGCAGTGTGATGTCTTTCGTCCTTGCCCCCGTGCCCGGCATCGATGGCGATGACCAGTTTCCGTGCGGAAGCGCCGAGGACATCATTCACCGTTTTGCCTTTCTTCGGCGCGGCCTTGCCCTGTGCCGGCGTCGGATTCAGCGTCGGCTTGATGTTCGGCAGCGGCGGTGTGACTTTTTCGCCAGCGGGCTGGACCGTGGTGCGCGGTTTCTCGCCGCGGCTGTCGATGTCAATCTGGACGATCTCATCATCCATCAACGCGTAACCGACGTTGCTTCGGCCGGGCACGCCCGGGCTTGGGGCCCCTGCCTTGCCTGTGGCCTGAACGGGGGCAGGCGCGGTCTTCGGCGACGGTACGGTTGTCACCGGATCCGGCTTGGTCGCTGGCGTATTGGTTTCAGGGACCGGGGAGGCCTTGGCGATTGCCGGCGCAACGGGTGCGCCCGACGAAATCAGCTCGAGAATCAGGCGCGGCTTTGCGCCGCTCAGATCGAGCCGGTCTTTGAGCTGGGCGCCCTGGGCAAGATCGAACACCACGCGCAGTCCGGTCGGTGTCTTGCCCTGCCGAACGGCCAGGACCACGCCGTTGGCACCCGGCAGCTTGAACTGCGGCGCGAATTCGGCGCCCTCGATATCCAGTACCGCACGATCCGGCGTTTTCAGCAGGAACGCCTTGTAGGCACTCTGCTGGCTGATTTCAACGAAAGCACGGGTGGCGGTATCGTCCTGCAGCAGAAGGATCTGGGATACTTGAGTGGCGGAACCCGCAGAGGCGATTCCGGCGCCGGCCAACAGGGCCAGACTCAGCAGTCGATTCAGGAAAATGGTCATTCTGGAATTGAAGCACCGCTGTGGGGTTTAATCAAGATTTGATTATACACAGCCGATGCGCGGTTTAACCGCCGTTCAAACGCATGCTTACGGCGATTGCGCCGGGGCGAGCGCCTGCAGCCATCGCATGCCGCGCTCGGTGGCGGCATGGACACTAACGCTCCTGCCATCACCGTCGATGGCGAGCGCAACGGTGACATCCGCAGGCGGCAAACGTCCTGCTCCACGCTGCGGCCACTCCACCAGCATCACCCTGAGATGTTCCAGGACGCCGTCCAGAGCCAGATAATCCAACTCTTCGGGATCGGCAATGCGGTAAAGATCCATGTGTACGGCGTCACGTCCATCGTGAAGGGTGTAGGTTTCTATCAAGGTATAGGTCGGGCTTTTGATCGGGCCGGTGACGCCCAATGCCTGCAGAAAAGCCCTTGCGAATACGGACTTTCCGGCACCCAGATCGCCCACGAGATAAACCACGGCCAGATCGGGGCAGCAAGCCGCCAACCGCTCGGCGACTGCCTCGGTGGCTTCAGGCGTCGTGCTGTGCAGAAGAATGGCGTCGGAATCCGGGCTGGTCATGCAGGCATTATACTGAGCCAATGGATTCCTCGGCATTGCTGGATAAAATCAGGGCACACAGCCGCACGCTCGGATTCACCGGCTTGGGCATCGCAAAGGCGGATTTAGATGCCGATCAAGCCTATCTGCAGGACTGGCTGGAAAAAGGCCAGCACGGGCAGATGGACTACATGGCACGCCATGGCGAGATGCGGGCACGCCCTGAGTTGCTCCAGCCTGGGACGCTTTCGGTGATTTCGGTGCGCATGGATTACGGTACCGATCCGGATCAGGCCTGGGCCACACTGGAATCCTCCGACAGGGCCTACGTCGCGCGCTATGCACTCGGCCGCGATTACCACAAGCTGATGCGCCAACGCCTGAAGCAGCTGGCACAGTTCATCGAATCCGAAATCGGCCACTTCGGCTACCGAGTTCTGGTGGATTCGGCACCCTCGCTGGAACGCGCTCTGGCCCGTAATGCGGGTCTAGGCTGGATCGGCAAACACACCTGCCTGATCGACAAAGACGAAGGCTCCTGGTTCTTCCTGGGTGAAATCTATACCGATCTGGCCTTACCAGGCACGGCTCTAACGCCACAGGGACACTGCGGAACCTGCACGCGCTGCATCGACATCTGTCCCACCGGTGCCATCATCGCGCCGAACCGGCTGGATGCTCGGCGTTGCATCAGCTATCTGACCATCGAGCATCAGGGCAGCATTCC
>NZ_JAPDUI010000074.1 GCF_025980345.1 Arenimonas sp. GDDSR-1
CCTTCCATCAGGGCGGCTCGACATATTGCTTACAGATAACGCTGACTCTATTCAAGTAGTTGAATTAAAAAAAGGTTCTGCAAATATTTCGGCGCTCGAACAAGTGGCTCGCTATAAGCTGGACCTTGAAAATTCATTCCCCAAAAAAAATGTGCTGGCATCCATTCTCGCAAATTCAATCCCAGAATCTGTTCGTAGAAAAGCAAATCAAATGGGCATTACATGCATTGAGCTACCAATGCAGCAAATAGACCAGATTCGACAGGAATTCGATATAGATGATTCCATTCTGATTGGAAAGCGAAAGATTCAGGGAATATTGTATGGAGGTCAAACAAGAAGATTACAGGCTGGCAGTGTTTTAAATGCCGATGCTTATCTAGCTATGCCCGAATGCATACGTAAATATTTGGCGGCCTTAGAAGAAGCTGAGAATTTTCGTATTTACTCACTGAAAATGCAAACTGTTATCTTGTATCGAGAAATAAAAGTTGGCGGAATTAATCGAATACACAGAGGCGGCTGCGCCTACATTGCCAGTGGTGTAATTAACTCTGTACAGATTGCCAATTCACTTGAAGCTTTAGGTTTTAAGGAAATGCATGATGGCAGGAGCCACTACTGGTATGAGACGGGCTGGAATAATTGCGATGAAATCAAGAATGCAATTTCTTTAGTTTCAGGCAATATTGAAGAAATTTTTAATAAATTGAAGAATTAAGTACTGATTCAATCGCATCCGGCGCTTTCGGCACGCCTTCGGTCAGGTTCTCCGGACCGGATTTGGTCATCAGGATGTCGTCTTCGATGCGGATGCCGATGCCCTGGTATTTGGCCGGCACGCCCGGCGTTCCCGGCGCGATGTACAGGCCCGGTTCGACGGTGAACCGTGCACGTCCAGTCCGATCCAATGCCCGGTCTTGTGCATGTAGAATTTTTTGTAGGCTTCGCTGTCGATGTTTTTCTTGAGCGTGCCTTTCAGCAGACCGAGTGACAGCAGGCCGTCGGTCAGCACCTCGACAGCGGTCGCATGGATGGTGTCGTACGGCACGCCGACGCGAGCCTTGCGGATGCATTCGGTCTGCGCCGCCAGCACCACCGCGTACAGCGCGCGCTGGGCGGCGCTGAAGGTTCCGGACACCGGCCAGGTGCGGGTGATGTCGGAGGCGTACAGCGCGTATTCGGCGCCGGCATCGCACAGCAGCAAATCGTTTTTTCTGACCGGCGCATTGTTGGCGCGGTAATGGAGCACGCAGGCATTCGGACCGCTACCGACGATCGGCTCGTAGGCGGCTACGGCATTGTTGCGCCGGTACACCTGCTGCAAGGCCGCTTCCACTTCGTATTCGAAGCGGGCACTGCGGCTGGCCCGCATTGCGGCGATCTGCGCCTCGACCGCGATATCGGCGCTTCTGCGCATCAAGGCGATTTCACCGGCGCTTTTGAACAGCCGCAGTTCGTCGAGCAGATGGCCAAGCTCGAGGAACTCGTGCGGCGGCTCGGCGCCCAGGCGCTTCTGCGCACGCACCCGGTTCAACCAGCCCATCAGCGCCAGATCGAAATCGGCATCACGGCCGTAGTGGTAATACACCCGCGAACGGCCTTCGAGCAGGCCGGGCAGGATGTCGTCCAGATCGGCGATCGGATAGGCATCATCCAGTTTGAGGGCATCGACCGCGCCCTCCGGACCCAGGCGCGGGCCGTCCCAGGCTTCTTTTTCGGCATCGCGTTCGCGGCAGAACAGCAGGCACTCGCCCTGCCGGCGGCCGGGCACCAGCACCAGCACCGCTTCGGGTTCGTTGCAGCCGGTCAGGTACCAGAAATCGGAATCCTGGCGGAACGGATAGGCGGTGTCCTTGCTGCGCAGGCGCTCCTTGGCGGCCGGAATGATCAGGATGGCGCCGTCATCGGCCAGGGCCATCAGCCGGCGGCGGCGTTTGACGAACTCCGGAACGGTAATCATCAATTGAGCCGTTGACGCGCCCGGCGGTTCACCACCCGCTCGTTGTACAGCAGCACGGCCGCCACGCGGATGTATTCGCAGACCTCGATGAGCGCCTCTTCATCGGCGTCGGAGTCCTCGTAATTGAGGTCGGACGCGGCGATCTTGGCCAGATCCTGCAGGGCTTCGTCGGCTTCGTCCGACAGCGGCTGGGTCGGTGTGGGCACCACGCCGAAACCGCCGAGAAAGCCCTGGCACCAGTCGACCATGGCCGGGCCGCGTTCGGACACCGGCTTGTCATCGTCCGGCAGCAGCAGATCGAATTCGAAATCCATGACATCGCCGGCCAGCTGTTCGCTGACCGCATCGAAGAACGCGGCGAGCACCGAATCGGCTTCGGCCTGGCCGTCCAGCTCGGCATCGGTCAAGGCGTAGGCGAGCCAGTTGCGCGGTGTCAGTTCCGCGCCGGCGCACAGGCAACCGGACAGGGCACCGTGCAATTCCGCCGCGGAAATCGGTATGCGCAGATCACCGAGCGCGGATTGGATGGCATCGTAATCGGGCATGGCAGTGGTCATCCGAGCGCTCCTTTTTGCGCCTAGTGTAGCAAACGACAGGGCGTCGGAACGGGCTTGTCGAATCGGGAAAAGGCTCCTAAACTGGACGCGGCAGTTAAAATTAGAAACCCAGCGGGAATCATGGATAGAGAGACCTCGAAAGCGGCCGGTAACGGGTGTGACGCATATTCCGCCAATGCGGAACGGGAGCACTGATGGGCCTGCTGCTGGTCAGTCTCGGATTCACCCTCGTGCTGCTGGTCTTCGCCTGGCTGGTGAAACGCCGCGCCACGGCCCTGCAGGAGCAGATCGACAGCCAGCGCCGTGATCTCGGTCTGGCCCTGCGCGGCACCGGCGAAGCCATCTGGATCTGGCATCTGGATACCCAGGAAATCACCCAGGTCGGCTTCGAACCGCTGGTGGAAGGCGAATTCCCGAAACGCATCAATGCCATCGAATTCATCCAGGTGTTCATCCATCCGGAAGACGCGCCCGACTTCCAGCAGGCCATCGACGAACATCTGCGCGGCGACACCTCGGCCTTCGATGTCAGCTACCGCCTGCGCCATTACCGCAAGGGCTGGATCTGGATCAACAGCCGCGGACGCGTGGTCGAACACGGCCCGCACCGGCAGCCGCTGCGCATCGCCGGCGCCAGCAAGGACATCAGCCACAGCCGGGACTCGGAAAGCGAAAGCCGGATCGCGCTCGAGGTCGTGCGCAGCATGGCCGAAGCGGTGGCCGTGGTCGATCTGCACTTCCAGTTCGTTTCGGTCAATCCGGCATTCTCGAAAATCACCGGCTACGGCCGCGAGGAAATCATCGGCAAGGGCCGCCGGCTGCTGAACTCCGACCAGCATGACCCGGAATTCTACGACGCCGTGCAGCAGCAACTGCAGGACACCGGACACTGGTCGGGCGAACTCTGGCAGAAGCGCAAGGACGAAGGCGAATTCCTGTCGCAGGTCGACGTCTCGGAAGTGCTCGACAGCCGCGGACAACGCAGCCATTTCGTGGCGGTGGTCACCGACATCACCGACCGCAAACGCATCGAACAGGAACTGATCCAGCTCGCCAAATACGATGCGCTGACCGGCCTGCCCAGCCGCGGTCTGCTGATCGAGCGCCTGAGCAAGGCCATCATCAAGGCGCGCCGCAGCCAGGGCCGGGTCGCGGTGCTGTTCCTCGACCTCGACAACTTCAAGAACATCAACGATTCGCTCGGCCACACCGCCGGCGACCGCCTGCTGGTGGTGGTGGCGCAGCGTCTTCTGGCGGCCACGCGCGATCTGGGCATGGTGGCGCGGCTGTCCGGCGACGAGTTCGTCATTCTGGTGGAGTCGCCGGAAAGCGACCGGCAGATCGGCGACGTGGCATCGCGGGTGCTGGCGCAGTTCAACAATCCGATCCTGCTCAGCGAGAACCATGCCGCCAACCTGACCGGATCGATCGGCGTCAGCGTATTCCCCGATCATGCGCAGACGCCGTCCGATCTGCTGAAGTTCGCCGACATCGCCATGTACCAGGCCAAGACCGAAGGCCGCAATACCGTGCAGTACTTCAGCGAGGAAATGGACGCCAAATCGCGGCACCGCGCGCAGCTGCTCGGCGCGCTCAAGATGGCGCTGCTGCGCGATGAATTCCAGCTGCACTTCCAGCCGCGCATGAGTCTGGAAACCGGCAACATCACCAGCGTGGAAGCACTGCTGCGCTGGAACAGCGCGGACATGGGCAGCATCGGCCCCGACGTGTTCATTCCGCTGGCCGAGGAATCCGGCCAGATCATCGAAATCGGCGAGTGGGTGCTGAAGGAGGCCATCAGCACGCTGTCGCGCTGGCACGGTTTCGGCCTCAATCACCTGAGCATGTCCATCAATGTCTCGGCGCTGCAGCTGCTGCGCTCGAAACTGGCGGGCCAGATCAGCATCCTGATCGAGAAATACGCCATCCCCGAATACTGCATCGAGCTGGAGATCACCGAGTCGATGGTGCTCAGCCAGAACAGCCAGCCGCTGTCGAACCTGTGGGCGCTGAAGGATCTCGGCGTGACCCTGTCGCTGGACGATTTCGGCACCGGTTATTCCTCGCTGTCCTATCTGAAGCAGCTGCCGATCGACACCCTGAAGATCGACAAGAGCTTCATCCGCGAAATAGGACCGAACGCCAACGACAACACCCTGGTGGAAACCATCATCGCGCTCGGCCATTCGCTCGGCATGGTGATGATCGCCGAGGGCGTCGAGAGCGAGGAACACCTGCAGATGCTCAAGCAGTTCGGCTGCGACGAGATCCAGGGCTACTGGCTGTCGCGGCCGCTGCCGGCCGAACAATGCCTTGCTTTCATCCAGGAACACGAGAAGCGGCGCCGGACCCTTTCGACCCCTGCGGCTTGACGAAGGCCGCAATGCCCTCTAGGGTATGGTCATGAGTTTATTTCCCGATCACGCTCGGCAAATCCAGGATTTGGCACAACGCCTCGACCGGCTGCTTGAGGCAACCGCGCGCCTGAGCGCCGAAAACACCGGGCTGAAACAGCAGCTCGAGCTGCTGACCGGCGAACGCAATGCCCTGCAGGGCAAGAACGAACTGGTCCGTACCCGGGTTGAAAGCATGCTCGGCCGTCTCAACGACATGGAGCGCAGCGATGACCCCTAATATCGTGACCATCAAGGTGCTGGACCGTGATTACAGCGTCGGCTGTCCGCCGGATCAGGCCGAAAGCCTGCAGGCCGCCGCCAAACTTCTGGATGCCCAGATGCGGGAAATCCAGGGCGGCAACAAAACCGTCAGTCTGGAGCGCGTGGCCGTGCTGGCGGCGCTCAATATCGCACACGATCTGCAGATCCTGAAAGACGGGCGCGCCAAGTCCGATGCCGTCATCGGCCGCAACCTCGGCGACATGAACCGCAAGCTCGACGATCTGTTCGACAGCCTGCCGCGCTGACCTCGCCGTCACGCCTTCGCGCTATAATGGCGGTGCGTCCTCTGCCGTGTTCGACAGCGTGCTCAACATTAGCCCTTGACCCATAAACACGACCCGGGAGTCGCTCGAACCGTCGGTGTGCATGTCCGCCTGAGTTGCGGAAAGCCTGAAGACGGCAAGGCGACACCCACTTGATCCTAGGGATCAAGGTCGTTGGCAGGCATCGGCATGGTGGAGGACTCCTTATTCCGGGACCGGGCATGCGCCAAGCACTGCGACAGCATCTCAAAGCCGAACGTCTGCGCATTGCGCCGACCGCGCGCATGGCCGCAGCCGAGGCGGTCGCCGTCACCGTTCTCGAACACCTGCCCGCTTCCGGCGGCTATCTGGCCGGCTACTGGGCGACCGGCGGCGAGCTTCCCCTGCACGTTTTGCAAATGCGCCTGCCGGCGAACTGGATCTGGTGTCTGCCGGTGGTCCTGCCGGATAAGCAACTCGGCTTCGCGCCCTGGCGTGGCGGCGATCCGCTCGGCAGCAACCGTTACGGCATTCCCGAGCCGATGCTGTCGGCCGATGCCTGCCTGGAACCGGAAGAGATGCACGCCGTGATCCTGCCGGTTCTGGGCTTCACCGCCGACGGTCTCCGTCTGGGCATGGGCGGCGGCTACTATGACCGCAGCTTTGCCTTCCGCAAACAGGCCACGGCCCCGCCGCTGCTGATCGGCGCCGCCTATACCGCACAGGAAATCGACAGCCTCGATGCCCAAGACTGGGACGTGCGCATGGACGCCGTCGCCACCGAGCGCGGCTGGATCGACTGCATTCCCGAGGAAACCCCGTAATGCGTTATTGGCTGATGAAATCCGAACCCGATGCCTTCTCCATCGACGATCTGGCCAAGGTCGGGCAGGAACCCTGGAGCGGCGTGCGCAATTACCAGGCGCGCAACTTCATGTGGAAGGACATGCGCGTCGGCGACGGCGTATTTTTCTATCATTCCAATGCCAAGGTGCCCGGCATCGTCGGTCTGGCCAAAGTGGCCAGCACGGCCTATCCGGATCCGACCCAGTTCGATCCGGACTCGGACTACTTCGACCCCAAAGCCACGCCGGACAATCCGCGCTGGTATCTGGTCGATGTCGCCTTCGAACGGCGTCTCAAGCGCGAGCTGAGTCTGGAAGAACTGAAAACACATACGCTGGCGCTCGGCGATTTCGCCCTGCTCAACCGCGGCAACCGGCTGTCCATCGTGCCGGTCAGCAAAGCGCAATGGCAGACCATTCTCAAACTGGAAAAAATCAAATGACTCCCGAACAAGGCAAACAGGCTTCGGCCGAACGCGCGCTCGACTACGTACAGGACGGCAGCATCGTCGGTGTCGGCACCGGCTCCACGGTGGCTTATTTCATCCAGGGCCTCGGCCGCATCAAGCATCGCATCGAAGGTGCGGTCTCGAGCTCGGAGCAGAGCACGAAGCAACTGCAGGATCTCGGCATTCCGGTGCTCGATCTGAACGCATCCGGCCCGCTCGGCCTTTATGTCGACGGGGCCGACGAATGCGATCCGCATAACCGCCTGATCAAAGGTGGCGGCGCGGCGCTGACCCGCGAGAAAATCATCGCGGCGGCCAGCACGCAGTTCATCTGCATCGTGGACCCCTCGAAACTGGTCCCGGTGCTGGGCCGCTTTCCGGTGCCGGTGGAAGTGATTCCGATGGCGCGCTCGCATGTCGCCCGCGAAATCGTCAAACTCGGCGGCCAGCCGATCTGGCGCGAAGGCGTGGTGACCGACAACGGCAATTGGATCCTCGATGTTCACGGCTGGTCGATCACCGATCCGGTGAAACTGGAAAGCGATCTGAACGCCATCGTCGGTGTGGTCTGCAACGGCCTGTTCGCGGCGCGCGGCGCCGATCTGGTCATCGCCGGCGGCGAAATCCGGGCATGATCGGCGCCTTGCTGATGCTGGCTTTATCGCCGGCGGCGGCTTCGGATGAAAAACCGATCCATTGCGGCAATTGCGCGGGCTGGAATGCACCGCATGCACCGTTTAAACTGCATGGCAACAGTTACTACGTCGGCACCGAGGGCCTGAGCGCGGTATTGATCACCACGCCGAAAGGGCATTTCCTGATTGACGGCGGCCTGCCGCAGTCGGCGAAAGCGATTGCGGCCAACGTCAACGCACTTGGCTTCGATATCAAGGACGTAAAGTGGCTGCTCAGTTCGCATGCGCACTTCGACCATGCCGGCGGGCTGGCCGCACTGCAGCGGATGAGCGGCGCCCCGGTGCTGGCAGCCGCGAAATCCGCGGAAGCACTTCGCAGTGGGCGTGCGTCGCCGGAAGATCCGCAATACGCGCCCGACAACACCATGCCGTTTCCCGTCATCGGGAATGTACAATCGGTCAAAGACCGTCAACAAATCACTTTGGCCGATGTGCATGTCACTGCGCACGACACGCCCGGACATGCGCCCGGCGGCAACAGTTGGAGCTGGCACAGTTGTGATTCCGGCCATTGCCTGACAATTGTCTATGCCGACAGCCTGACTGCGGTGAGCGAACCGGATTACCGGTTCAGTGATCATCCGGATTATCTCACCGCATTCCGGCAAAGCATCGACAAGATCCGTGTGCTCGACTGCGACATTCTGGTTTCCGCCCACCCGGAATTTTCGAATCTGTTCGAACGCACCAAAACCCACTCGCTGATCGATGCAACGAATTGCCGGAAATACGCGGATGCTGCGGAAGAGCGTCTGGACAGACGCCTGAAACAAGAGCGCAGCAAATGATCTGACAAAAAAACCCGCCTTCCGGCGGGTTTTTCGTTTGATGCGTGAAACCGATTAACGTTTCGAGAACTGGGTTGCGCGACGTGCTTTGCGCAGACCGACTTTCTTACGTTCCACTTCACGGGCATCGCGGGTCATCAGGCCGGCTTTGCGCAGATCGGATTTCAGGGTGTCGTTGTATTCCACCAGAGCGCGGGCGATGCCCAGGCGGATGGCGCCGGCCTGGCCGGTGATACCGCCGCCTTCGCCGCGACCGTTGATTACGATGTTGCCCGAACCCTTGCGCAGGAACACGCGGGCGGTGGAGGATTTGCGGCGACCGGTGCCGTAGTTTTGCTGAACAGCCATGATGATTTACCTGTAGGTCTTTCAGATGTCCAGCGCTTGCGGCTGCTGGGCGGTGTGGGGATGCTCGGAGCCTTTGTAGACTTTCAGCTTCTTGAACATGGCGCGGCCGAGCGGGTTCTTCGGCAGCATGCCCTTGACCGCGGTTTCAATCACGCGTTCCGGGTGGGCGGCCAGAGCCTGCGACAGGTTTTCCGACTTCATGTTGCCGATGTAACCGGTGAAACGGTAGTACATCTTGTCCTGAAGCTTCTTGCCGGTGACGGCGATCTTCTCGGCGTTGATCACGACGATGTAATCACCGGTGTCCACGTGCGGGGTGTACACAGGCTTGTGCTTGCCGCGAAGGCGACGGGCGAGTTCCGAGGACAAACGACCGAGAGTCTTGCCGCTGGCATCTACGATGTACCAGTCTTGCTGAACGGTTTCGGGTTTGGCGCTGACGGTCATGGCTTTCATGACGGGCTCCAACAAAATCAAGTGAATAAGAAGCGGAATGATAACCCGAATTCCGGCCCTGCGCAAGCCCTTGTGCGTCCCGTGTTAGGATTTGAGCCATGCTTCCCCCCCAGAAAACCCCGTCCCGCGCCGATCTGGCCCGACAGTGCGTGAAATGCGGCCTTTGCCTGCCGCATTGCCCGACCTACGCCTTGGCGGGCATGGAAGCCGAGTCCCCCCGCGGGCGCATTGCGCTGATGGCCGACTTGGCCGAAAACCCCGGCCAAACAGGCGTTTTCAGGCACTTGGACGCCTGTCTGGGCTGCCGGCGCTGCGAGACGGCCTGCCCGGCCGATGTGGCCTATGAGCCCCTGCTGGTGCAGACCCGGGCCCTGCATCCGCCGACACTGACCTGGCGTGAAAAAGCCGTGCTGTGGCTGCTGGCGCATAAATCGCTGCTGAACGGCGCACTGGGCTTCTATCGGGCAGTCCATCCCCTGCTTTCGCCGTCATGGCGTCCCCTGCCCCGTCCGGCGCCAACGGCCGCCGAGCCGGCTTCGACAGCCCGCGAGAACGCTGTCTTCATCGGATGCGTGGCCGACATCTACGAACACAATGCACGCCATGCTTTCCTGCAGCTGTTGCGGGCCACAGGCGATGACGCGGCGTTTCCGGCCGCGCAGGGCTGTTGCGGCCAGGCCGCCCGTCATGCCGGACAGTCCGGACGCGCCGCCGCACTGGCTGCCGCCAACCACGCCGCGTTCTCCGGCTTTGCACGCGTGCTGGTTCTGGCCAGCGGATGCCGCAGTGCTTTGGAAGACAGTGCCGGGGTTCCGGTCGTGGATGCCCTGGCGTATCTGGCCGGGCGTGCGGAAAAACTGCAATTCCGTTCCGCCGAAGGCCGGCATGTGACCCTGCACACCCCCTGCACGGCGTCTTTCCACGGCTCAGGCAAGGTCGTACACGCGCTCCTGTCCCGCATTCCGGACCTGCACATTACCGTCTTGCCCGATACCGGGTGTTGTGGCGGGGCCGGGCTGCATCCCCTCAGCAACCCGGCCCGCGCCCAGGCCCTGAAGACACCGGTGCTTGCCGCCGTTCCGGGCGATGCGGATCTGCTGCTGTCGTCCAATATCGGATGCCGACTGCATCTGGCCGGCACGCTCCCGGTACAGCACCCGCTCGAATTCATGGCACACTATCTGGCATGACTTTCCAACGCCACACCTCCCCGCTCGACCGCATTCTGGGTGAATTTCAGCACGCCCTGAACACCACCGCCGGCGTGGTCACCCGCTCGGCCGATGGCCCGGCGCCGCGTGCCAACCCGGCCGCAGATACCCACGATCTGGAGATGTCGCCGGCGCAGATCCGGCACAGCGCCGGACTGATGCGCATCAACCACACGGGCGAGGTCTGTGCCCAGGCCCTGTATCTGGGCCAGGCGCGGGTCGCCGAAAGCGCGCAGACGCGGGCGCAGCTGCTGCATGCCGCCGATGAAGAAGCCGATCATCTGGCCTGGTGCGATGCCCGCCTGAAAGAACTCGACAGCCGGCCCAGCCTGCTCAATCCGCTCTGGTATCTGGGCAGCTATGCGATCGGTCTGGGTGCCGGCCTGAAGGGCGACGGCTGGAATCTGGGCTTCGTGTCCGAAACCGAACGGCAGGTGGAAGCGCATTTGGCCGAGCATCTGGACACCCTGCCGGCGGAAGACCTGCGAAGCCGGGCCATTCTGGCGGTGATGAAGGACGATGAAATCCGCCATGCCGAACACGCGGAAAACCATGGCGCGCGCAAACTGCCGCAACCCATCCCCGGGCTGATGGCGCTGTCTTCGCGGCTGATGAAGGCCGTCGCCTACCGGTTCTGAAAACAAAAACCCCCGCCATTGCGGGGGTTTCAGTTCAAGCGATGGCCGGACTCAATCGGCCAGATTGCGGCCGTGATACAGCTCTTCGATTTCGCGGCGGACCTGCGCTTCGATGCGCTGGCGCTCCTTGAAGCTCAGGCTCTTGGCCTTGCCTTCGAACAGGTAGGTGTCGAGATCGAATTCCTTGACGTGCATCTTGGTGTGGAACAGGTTCTCCTGGTACACGTTGACGTCCATCATCTCGTAATGCGCCTTGATGTCCTTGGTCAGGAAATCCTGGATGGAGTTGATCTTGTGGTCGATGTAGTGCTTCTTGCCCTTGATGTCGCGGGTGAAGCCGCGCACGCGGTAGTCGGTGACCACGATGTCGGAATCGAAGCTCTCGATCAGGTAGTTCAGCGCCTTCAACGGCGAAATCACGCCACAGGTCGCCACGTCGATATCGGCACGGAAGGTGGCGATGCCGTTATGCGGGTGGGTTTCCGGATAGGTGTGCACGGTGATGTGCGACTTGTCCAGATGCGCGACCACGGCATCCGAAATCAGCTCGCGGCCGGCCGCCTTCTTGTCGATGACCGGTTCTTCGGAAATCAGGATGGTCACCGAGGCGCCCTGCGGGTCGTAATCCTGGCGCGCCACGTTGAGGATGTTTGCGCCGATGATGTTGGCCACTTCAGTCAGGATCTGGGTCAGACGCTCGGCGTTGTAGACCTCATCGATATACTCGATATACCGCTGACGCTGGTCTTCCGACGCGGCGTAGCAGATGTCGTAGATATTGAAACTCAAGGATTTCGTCAGATTGTTGAATCCTTGAAGGCGCAACCGGGGCAGTGGCTTGACCAACGCAGTATTCCTTGGATATGAGTGGCGGTGAGGCGCAATTATCGGATATCTGCCCCCAAATGCAAGCATTTTCTCCCCGAAAAGCGCGTGGCACTTGAGCTGAACGGCACTCCGGGGGTATTCTGATGCCAGTAATCCGCATTTCTGGCACCCCATGACCGAGCTCAACATCACCCCCTCCGCAGCCCCTTTTGAACCGGTTAAGACCGAATTGGCGATGGATGATGTTGCCCTCAAGGCGTTCCTGAGCCACACCCACAAGCACCGCTTCCCGGCGAAAACCGATGTTTTCCGTCCCGGCGATCCGGCCAGCACCCTGTTTTATGTGATCAGCGGATCACTGACCATCAATACCGAAGAGCCGGACGGCCGCGAGCTGGTGCTGGGTTATGTCAATCCGGGGGAATTCATCGGTGAAATGGGCCTGTTCTTCAAAGTCCACCGCCGGGAAGTCGTGCTGCGCACCAAAGGCCCCTGCGAACTGGCCGAAATCGGCTATGAGCCGCTGCGCCAGCTGTTCACCGGCCAGCTTTCGCTGGAAGGTCCGAAAATCATGTTCGCCATCGGCGCGCAGATTTCCAAGCGCCTGCTGGAAACCAGCCGCAAAGCCAGCCGCCTGGCCCATCTGGATGTGGCCAACCGCATTCTGCGCACCTTGCATGATCTTAGCCGTGAACCGGATGCGATCCGGCATCCCGACGGCATGCAGCTCAAGGTATCGCGTCAGGAACTGGCTCGTATTACCGGGTGTTCGCGTGAAATGGCCGGACGTGTGCTGAAACAGCTGCAGCAGAAGAATCTGCTGACCGCCCGCGGAAAGACCATCGTCCTGTTCGGCAGCCGCTAGGCGAACAGACTCCGCAGCTCCGTGCCCGGATCGGCGGCACGCATCATCGCTTCGCCGACGAGGAACACATCCACGCCCTGGCTGCGCATGCGCGCCACATCGTCACGATTCAGGATGCCGCTCTCGGTCACCACCATGCGGTCGGCCGGTACGGCGTCTTTGAGCGTCAGCGTGGTCTGCAGATCCACCTCGAAGGTACGCAGATTGCGGTTGTTGATGCCGACCAGCGGAGAATCCGCGCGAAGCGCACGCGCCATTTCATCGGCATCATGCACTTCCAGCAACGCATCCATCTGCAGCATCCGGGCCAGCTGCGCATAGCTCTGCAGCTGCGCATCGGACAAGGCCGCCACGATCAGCAGCACGCAATCGGCACCGAGCGCGCGCGCCTCATAGATCTGGTATTCATCGACGATGAAATCCTTGCGCAGCACCGGCAGCAGGCAGGCCTCGCGGGCCTGCTGCAGGTAGATATCGCTGCCCTGGAAGAAATCGACATCGGTCAGCACCGACAGACAGGCTGCACCGGCAACGGCATAGCTGCGGGCGATGGCCTCGGGATCGAACTGCGCGCGGATGACGCCCTTGCTCGGACTGGCTTTCTTGATTTCGGCGATGACCGCCGGCAAGCCGGCATCCCGTTTGGCCTGAAGCGCACGGGTGAAGCCACGGGTCTCCGGCAGATCGTTGCAGCGTGCAATCAGCTGCGCCTGCGAGGCGTATCTGCGTCGAAGCGCGACTTCTTCATGCTTGCGGGCCAGAATGCGCTGCAGGATATCGGCCATCAGTGCCCGCCCAGCGACCGGGTGGCATCGATGAACTGACGCATTTTGGCGGACGCGGCGCCGGAATGCATCACCGCGCGGGCCTTCTCGATGCCATCGGCAATGCTCTTGGCCTGGCCGGACACATACAGGGCCGCGCCGGCGTTCAGCGTCACGATGTCATGCGCGACACCGGCTTCGGCCGCGAAAGCGGCTTCCAGCATGGTTTTGGATTCGACCGCATTTTCCACGCGCAGATTGCGCGTGGAGGCCATGGCCAGCCCGAAATCCTCCGGATGGATTTCGTACTCGCGGATCTGGCCGCCGCGCAGCTCGCCGACCAGGGTCGCCGCGCCCAAGGAGATTTCATCGAGCCCGTCGCGGCCGTAGACCACCAGTGCGCGTTCGGCACCGAGGCGCTGCAGCACGCGAATCTGGATGCCGACCAGATCGGGATGGAACACACCCATCAGCACGTTCGGCGCATTCGCCGGATTGGTCAGCGGACCGAGGATGTTGAAGATGGTGCGTACGCCCATCTCGCGGCGCACCGCGGCCACATGCTTCATGGCCGGATGGTGGTTGGGCGCGAACATGAAGCCGATGCCGGTACGGTTCAGGCACTGGCCGACTTGCTCCGGGGTCAGTTCGATATCGGCGCCGAGCGCCTCAAGTACATCGGCGCTGCCGGATTTGGAGGACACGCTGCGGTTGCCATGCTTGGCGATCTGCGCGCCGGCCGCGGCAGCCACGAACATCGAGGCCGTGGAAATGTTGAAGGTGTGCGCGCCATCGCCTCCGGTGCCGACGATGTCGACCAGGCCGACGCCGGGCGGGGTCGGCACCTTGACCGCGAACTCGCGCATGACCTGGGCCGCGCCGGTGATCTCGCCGATGGTTTCCTTCTTGACGCGCAGACCGGTCAGGATGGCGGCGGTCATCACGTCGGAGACTTCACCGCGCATGACCAGGCGCATCAAGGCCACCATCTCGTCGTGGAAGATTTCGCGGTGATCGATAATGCGTTGCAGGGCTTCTTGCGGATTCATGCGCGCGTCTCCGGGGCATGCTGCTGCAGGAAGTTGCGCAGCATGGCGTGGCCGTGTTGGGTCAGGATGGATTCGGGGTGGAACTGCACGCCTTCGACCGGCAGGCTCCGGTGGCGCAGGCCCATGATCTCGTCGAAGCTGCCGTCCGGGTTTTCGGTCCAGGCGGTGACTTCCAGGCAATCCGGCAGGGTCGCGTGTTCCACCACCAGCGAGTGGTAACGGGTGGCTTCGAACGGCGATGGCAGGCCGGCGAAGACACCCTGACCTTTGTGGTGGATCATCGAGGTCTTGCCGTGCATGATGGTTTTGGCACGGATCACGTTGCCGCCGAAGGCCTGGCCGATGCTCTGATGGCCCAGAGACGCCGAAAATCGGAAACCGGCCGGCCATCTGTTCAAGCACCTTCAGACAGATGCCGGCCTCGTTCGGCGTGCAGGGGCCGGGCGAAAGCACGATGTACTCCGGCGCCAGCGCCGCGGCCTGATCGACGGTCAGCGCATCGTTGCGGACGACATCAACCACCTGACCCAACTCGGCGAAATAATGCACCAGGTTGTAGGTGAAGCTGTCGTAATTGTCGATCATCAAAAGCATGGCGGGGCGTTCCTGTTCCAGCCCCGTATTATCGCATGCTGGGGTGATGATGCCGTATTCAATACACCGCCAGACTGCGGATATCGGGAGACACGGCCTGGAGCCGGCTTCGCCCGCCCAGAAA
>NZ_JAPDUI010000075.1 GCF_025980345.1 Arenimonas sp. GDDSR-1
GAAAGTGACCGCGAAGCTGGCGAACTGCTTGTCGTTTTCCCAATCGAAGTTCAATGCCGGATCATAGGTGATCAGATTCCGCGGATCCGCCAGCTTGGGCACGTAATAGAAATCGATGGTGGTGGAATTGACATCGGCGCGGTTGACGTCGCCCCACAGACTGTTGCTCTGTACCAAAGCCGGGGCAAAGATACTGCCGTTTTGCAGGAACTTGGCATAGATGAAGCTGCCCTTGAACACGTTCTGCCCGGTGCCCAGCTCGGGCCGGCCGGCGGTATCGAAAACCAGTTCGCCCTTGGCGACAAAGGCATGTTCCTTGGTCAGTCCGAACACATGGGAAATTTCCAAGGAAGCATCGCCGATGTCGTAGCCGTCGTTACCGAGCGCATCGACATAGGTCACCGGCACGCGCACGCGCAGCGCGTATGTCTGGGCATCATCGAGCGGGGTGATGTAGCTGAGGCGGAGAGTTCCGCTGGTGAATCCGTTCTGCAGATCCAGATATTCATACTTGGCTTCGGCTACGGTCTGCAGTTTGGACGGATCGGTGCCGTTGTCGACTGCTTTGGGTGCTTCAGTCTCCTGCGCACGCATCTCAGGACAGCCTAGGCCCGCGCAAAGAAACATAACTGCCATCATCGTTTGCCGACTTGCCATATATCAGCATCCCCTTGTATTGAACACACTCAGCTTTTGGCTAGTATAGCTGTGTATTTCCGCATTTGTGGCGATTGCTTCGTGGCCTCGCAGCGTGTGTTAATTCCATAAAAAAAACGGCGCCGGAGCGCCGTCTTGAGGCAAGCTTTCAGAACAATCAGAAGTTGAAGGTGTAACCGACCACCGGGCCATGCAGCTGCAGGGCGACCGAGGTGGTTTTCACCGCCAGATCGGTGTCCATGTAACGGTAGCCGAAGTTCCAAGCGCCGCCGCCATCGGTTTTATAAGCGAAGATGATACTGGTGCTGTAGGTGCCTTCGGTGTCGCCCCAGGAACCATCGGCGCGCAGGGCATAGCCCCACTTGTCGTTGATCGCGCCTTTGTAGCGGGCGCCGATCATCACATCGCTGAAGGACTGGTCGAAACCGGTATTCCAGGTGTTGAGCAGAGCCGCATTCGGATCGATGTCGACATTCAGGTCGACCACGATATGGCGCAGACCGCCGAACACTTCAATGCCCTGGTTGCGGACTTCGCCCGGCGCCCAGACGCCGGCCAGTTCGAACACCAGGGTATCGAGATCGGCATCCGTTTGGGCAAAGCGGCCATCGCGGCTGTCGGCGAGCGACAGGTAGACGACGTCGGCGAAAACGCCGAAATCATCGCCTTGGCCTTCCACATGCCCCAGGAATCCCATATCGATTTTGCTGATGATGCTGTTGAAGTCGGTTTCATTGCCGACCGGCGGTGCATCTTCGCGCAGATCGGTGGAAATGGACGACGCCCACAGATACGGTGTCAGACCCCAATCCCAGCCTTCATCGGCGGATGCATTGGCCAGCGGAGAGCAGGCGAGAACAATGGCAGCGGCGAGCGTGTTGCGGAGTTTCATGTTGAATCCTTGTCAGTTTTTGGTTTGGAAAATCGCGCTCAGTATACCCATTGAATGCGGCTTAGCACAGCATCGGTAACGCCGGTCATGCCGTTTTTATCGTGCCAGGTCCGGCCCCAACCGATGCCGAACTTCCAGCGTTTTGTCGCCCACCAGTTCAGGTCGCTATAGATTTACTTGACCGGACGGTCGCAGGGTCCCTGCTCGGCTTTTCGGACCAGAGCAGCTTCACACGGGCCGCACACCGTTGGTTTGAGGTATCACCGAGCAAAGTCCGTATGCAGCTGCTAAAGCGCTAGGGGTGAAAGCCCAGCGCCTTACTTCATCTGCAGTTCCATGCGCACCTTGCCGTCCTGGGCCTTCAGCTGGGCATTGGTGGACAGGAACACCCGCGTCGGATCGAGCGTGCCGTCCTTGAGCAGGGCATCCTGCACCGCTTCGCCACGGGCGGCGCCCAGCGCGGCCAGCTCGGCGGCCGTGGGCTGGAATTTGGCCATCAGCTGCGTTTCCAGCCAGTCCACTTCATGCGATTTCTTGGCGGCCCGCTTTTCCCGCCAGCCGGCATCATCGGCGGACTCAGTCACGGCCTCGGCTTTCGGGATATCGGGCTTGCTGCCGAACTGCGCTTTATAGAGGGACTCCAGCGCATCGAGCTGCTGCTTCGGTTCCCATTCGGCATAGGCTGGCATGTTTTTTCCGGGTTTGCCGATCTGGGCCGCGGCGGCAGCCTGCATTTTGCGCTCGGCCAGCGCATCACGGTCCAGTTCATCCAATACGCCGGCGGGTATATCGAGGTTCAGCTCCGGCTTGTCGACCAGTGCCTTGGCCAACTGCGGCAGATTGGTAGCCGCCGCGGCCGGAAGCTCCGCGGAGCCGGGCGCAAAATCGATGAATTGCGCTTCCTCGGCACCGGCAAACAGGCCGCCGATGAACGAGAACGGTGCGGTCACGACCTTGACCACGATGTTCTTGATGATCTGCCAGACAATCGGCCCGATCCGGAATTTCGGATCATCGAGCGTGCCGGTGACCGGCACGTTCAGATCAATGACGCCGTTCCTGTCTTTCAGCAGCGCGGTGGCCAAGCGGATCGGCAAGGACACCGCTTCCTTGCTGCCGGTGGCCTGGCCCCAGGTCAGCTGGTCGAGCACCACGTGATGGTCGGCCTGCAGTTTCTTGTCGTTGATGCGGTAATGCAGCTCGGTGGTGAGCTTGCCCTTGGCGATGGCATAGCCGGCGAAACGGCCGGAATACGGATTGAACACCGGCAGCTCGATATTGCGGAAGGCCATCTGCACATCGGTCTGCTTCTCGTAATCAAAGATGCTGGTTTTGCCCTTGATCACCACCGGCGAGTATTTGTTGATCACGTAACCGTTCAGATCGATATCGGCGACGGCATCGGGCCGCGTGGAAATGCCGAGGATGCGGCCGTCCAGGCCTTCGATGCGGGCCCGGAAGTTCGGTTGGATGGAATAGTCGGCGAACCGCATGGTGCCCTTGTTGAACACCAGCTTGCCGATGTCGATCGGGGTTTCGGCGACCGCGTCCTTGCTGCCGGACTGCGCCGTACTTGCGGTATCTTCGGTGAGCATCTCCACCAGATTGATGCTGCCCTGCTCGGTCACCACCACTTCCATGGACGGCCGGTCGAGTGTGACGCTGTCGATGCGGATTTTTTCCGGACCCTGCCGGTAATCGATGCCCTTCGCCGTGGTTTTGGCCAAGGAAATGACTTCCGAACGGTTCTTGATATCAAGCAGCACCAGATTGTCGACCACGCCATCGCCCTGGTAGGCGATGTTGGCTTTCTCATCCATGCTCAGGCGCCCTTTGGCCGCGACCGTGCCGGACTTGAAAGTGGTGCCCGGGAAATCCGGAAGATACATCAGCAGCTGGTTCATCGGCATGCCGCTGAGCTCCAGCGCCAGATCGGCGGTGACCACCGAAGGCACCACCGTGCCTTCGATGCGCAGCGGCGCCTTGCCGTTGATGGTGCTGGTGATTGCAATCGGCACCGGCTTGTCCAGATCCAGACTCAGGCCGCTGGCGGTGAACTCGGTGGGCGTCAGCTGGAATTTGCCGGCCGGCTTGACCGTCCGGTCTTCGACGTCGAGGGTGGCGGCACTGACGCTGATCTTGCCGATGGTGGCCTTCCACGCCGGCGCGCCGGCAGACGCGGGTGGCGGCGCGGGCGCGCCCTCTTCGGCAAACAGGCGTTCGATGTTGAGCGAGCCGTCCGGATTCAGCCAGACTTTCGCCTGTACGCCCTGCAGATTGATGGCGGCAACGCTGGCGCTCTGTTTATTGAGATCGATGCGGGTTTCGCTGAGCACCACCGAAGGCAGGCGCAGCCAATCTTCGGGTCCGTTTTTCGGGCGGATGGCGAGCTTGTCGGCGCGGATGCTGGGCAGATTCACCAGCAGGCGCGGACCGCTTTTGCCGAGGATGCTGAAGTCGTAATCGCCCGACAGGCTGAAGCTGCCGTCGCTGAGCTGGAACGGCAGCTCTTCGCTCAGGAACTCATAGGCGCTGACCGCCTTGAAGGCTTCGACTTTGAAATTGCCCTTGGACGCCACCGGCTCCAGCGACAGGCTGCCGCGCCACTCGAAGCGTTCGCCGTCGTCACTGGTCGCAGCCAGCACGAAGCCGCCGCCGTCATCGCGGGTTTTGAAGTCCTTCAGGCTGAAGGTAATCGGTGCCAGCACTTTTTCCGGTTTCAGCGCGCGGCTCTGGTCGGCGAAATTGACCTGGCCGGCATTGACGCCGAGATCGCCGATCCAGACATTCGGCAACGGATCGTCGTTTCTTTCCTTGGGCAGCAGGTCGGCCAGATTGAGCGAACCATCGGGTTTGATGATGGCGCGGGCGAATGGCTTGTCGAGCAGGACGGTGTTGAACACGAAGGCGCGCTTGAACAGCGAAGAGGCCTGGAAATCCACGAACAGGCGCTTCAGCGAGAGAAGGGGTTTCCCGCCGTCCTGCAGCACGATGTCGCGCATATCGAGTTCGAAGGTAAACGGATTGAAACGGATTTCTCCGAGGGCGAGCGGTTTTTTCAGCTCGGTCTGCGCATAATCCATGGCCTGGTTACGGATCAGCTTCGGCACCACTTTGAAGCCGATCAAGGCATAGGCACCGACCGCCAGCACCAGCAATCCGATCAGCAGCAGCCACTTCGATTTCATCCAAGCCAGCATAGACACCTCCGTTCCCGCTATGATGCCCCTGCCCTGTGACCGGCGCAAGCATGTTCCGGCCGTCGCATAGACGGCTGGCCGATAAAGACAAATGACTGACCGTCAAAGGCAAGCGATAGCGGTTCGTACGTGGTTTTCTATACAAATCCCCGGCATCGGTTTATTGTAGGCACGGGGCGGATGCCCCGCTTGTTCACCCTGCGAATGACGCACCCAAATAACAACCCATAAATTGCAACACGACCTTTTTGGAGAGGAACATGAAAAAACTCGGCGCGGAATTTTTCGGCACCTTCTGGCTCGTACTTGGCGGCTGCGGCAGTGCCGTGCTGGCGGCGGCATTCCCTGAACTGGGAATCGGCTTTGTCGGCGTGGCGCTGGCTTTCGGCCTGACCGTATTGACCATGGCCTTTGCCATCGGCCATATCTCGGGCTGCCATCTCAACCCGGCGGTTTCCATCGGCCTGTGGGCCGGCGGCCGCTTCCCGGCCAAGGATCTCGGGCCCTACATCGTGGCGCAGGTGCTCGGCGCCATTGCCGCGGGCGGCGTCTTGTATCTGATTGCCTCGGGTAAAGCCGATTTTGCAGGTGCCGGCGGCTTTGCTTCGAACGGCTTCGGCGAGCATTCCCCGGGCGGGTTCTCGATGCAGGCCGCGGTGATTACCGAAGTGGTGTTGACGGCCTTCTTCCTGATCGTGATTCTCGGCGCCACCGACAAGCGCGCTCCGGCCGGCTTCGCACCGATCGCCATCGGCCTGTGCCTGACGCTGATCCATTTGATTTCCATTCCGGTCACCAACACCTCGGTCAATCCGGCGCGCAGCACCGGCGTTGCCCTGTTCGCGGATGCCTGGGCTGTCCAGCAGCTGTGGGTGTTCTGGGCCGCACCGATCGTCGGAGCCCTGCTCGGCGCCACCATCTACAAGTTCATCGGCAAAGAAGACTGAGCCAAGGTTCTTGCATGGAAAAGGGCGCTTCGGCGCCTTTTTTCTTGCCCGTATCCGGCCGTCGCCGTAAAGTGAGGACTGGATTCCGAGGAGTTCCATCCGATGGCCGACCGGCACCGTCAATCCGCTTTCGCCGATTTCGTCCTCGAACAGATGGCCGATGTCCCGGATGTGGCGAAGCGTTCGATGTTCGGCGGCTTCGGCATTTACCGCAGCGGCCTGATGTTCGCGCTGATTGCCAACGAGCAGCTGTATTTCAAAGCCGATGAAATGCTGGCGCAGGAATTCACCGCGATGGACCTGCCGCCGTTCGTATATACCGGAAAAAACGGAAGCACCGCCCTGAAATACCATCTGGCGCCGGAAGCGGTCTTTGAGGAGGCCGAGCAGATGGCGCGGTGGTCGGACAAAGCCTATCAATGCGCCGTACGCGCGGCAGCCGAAAAAGCCGCGCCGAAAATAAGGAGAAGCAAACGATGAACGGGTTCTGGGTCGCATTGGGCGGCGGTTTGGGTGCGTTGGCACGCTACGGCCTTTCGGGCTGGCTGCTGCAGTACACCGCGCAGCAGAAATTTCCCTGGCCCACTTTCGCGGTCAATGTTTCGGGCTGCCTGGTTGCCGGCATCCTGTTCGCGCTGGCGGCCAAACACGACATGCTCTCGCCGCCCATGCGCCTGTTCCTGTTTACCGGCGTGCTCGGCGGCTTCACCACCTTTTCGGCTTTCGGCCTGGAAACCGCGCACCTGCTCAAGCGCGGCGATGTGCTGATCGCCGGCGCTTACGTGCTGGCCAGCGTGGCCTGCGGATTGGCCGCGATTCTTCTGGCCTACCGTTTTACCGCCTGATAAAACACCAGCTGCCAGGGCAGTTCGATCCGGCCATCGTCGGTGCCGCGGTAACCCAGATAATCGCGCAGGCCGGCCAGAATTTCGGCATCCGAGGCGCGGTCGATGCCGAACATGTTGCGGCAGTAAAACACCATCGCGGCTTCATCGGCGAATCGCCAGGGGTAATGACGTACCGTCATCCGCGCCGCCTCGAACCCGGCGGCCTGCAGGCGCGGCAGGAAGGCGTCATCGAAAAACACGCCGACATGGCCCTGGCTGTTGTGACGGTGCACGAAGTCGTTGAGGAATGCCGCCACGTCCGAGCCGGCCAGCACTTCGCCGATCAGCAGCTGTCCGCCGGGGCGCAGCAGGCGCCGGCATTCGGCGAAGAACGCATCTTGTCGCTCGAACGACACATGGTGCAGACCGGTCAGGGAAAGTACCGCATCGAAGGCGGCATCGGCAAACGGCAAAGCGTCCGGGCTTCCCAAAGGAATACGGCTGCCGGCAAAGCCGATGCTGAAGTCGCAGCTTTCCAGACGGCGATGGGCCTCCAGATAAACGCCCAGATAGCCGCCGCCGGAAGGCACATCAAGCAGGTCGATGGCCGATGACGGCAAGTCCTCCAGCAGCGCGAGAAACTCACCGTCGCGCGCGCGCGGATCGCGCTGCATGGCGTCATGGTACTGATGCGCCCGTTGGGCGAAGATTTCACTGTAGTCGGTCATGGCGCTGCCGGAACGGGGTTTGATTCATTCTAACCGCCCCGCCCGGCGGCGGCGCATCCAAGAATTATTCTTATGGCGGCCCCCAGAGGCCGCGGGTAGGCTTGAGCCATGAACAGCAATATCCACCCCATTGCCGGAGCGGCGCAGAACCGTCTGTACGGCATCTATGTGCTGGACCACCTGCATCTGGATGACCATCCGGAGCGCACGCGGCAGGCGCTGCGCGGCATCCTGCCCGGCGACGAGGACGCGATTCTGCTGAATCTGCTGCAGCGCCGGCGGGTGCTGGTGCGGCAGGGCCGCTTCGAGGCGCTCAACACCTTCGCCGCCCGGCTCTACAGCCAGGGCTTCCAGATTGAACTGGTGCTGCTGGACTGATTCAGCGGATCAGGCGGTGTTCGACCAGATGCGCGACCACGGCCGGATCGGCCAGGGTGGAAATATCGCCCAGCG
>NZ_JAPDUI010000031.1 GCF_025980345.1 Arenimonas sp. GDDSR-1
TCGTAACCCTTGAATTCGCCGCCGAAACGCTCCGCGCCGACCTTCGTCAGGGCCGCAGTCAGCGTGGTCTTGCCATGATCCACGTGGCCGATGGTACCCACGTTCACGTGGGGCTTGGTACGTTCGAACTTACCTTTTGACATGGTGATCTCTCAAGCAAATTGTGGAATGGAGGCCAATCCGCGGACGGACCGGGTGAAACTGGTGCTCACGAAAGGAATCGAACCTTCGACCTCTTCCTTACCAAGGAAGTGCTCTACCGACTGAGCTACGTGAGCGGCAACACAAACAACAAAATCAAACGCGGTTTAATGGAGCGGGATAGGAGAATCGAACTCCTGCGATCAGTTTGGAAAACTGAGGTTCTACCATTAAACTAATCCCGCCTTTGCATCAAAGCTGGAAACGCATCAAACACTGGTGGAGGGAGGTGGATTCGAACCACCGAAGGCGTAAGCCAGCAGATTTACAGTCTGCCCCCGTTGGCCGCTTGGGTATCCCTCCAGAGTTAGCCCGTTATTTTCGCTCGATATTCGGGCTTTGTCAACGCCTAAATGGCTCAGACGTTAAACCGGAAGTGAAGGACGTCGCCTTCCTGCACGAGGTAGTCCTTGCCCTCCAGACGCAGGCGTCCGGCCTCTTTGGCGCCGGCCTCGCCCTTGAACTGGATGAAATCGGCGAAAGCGATGGTTTCGGCCCGGATGAAGCCCTTTTCGAAATCGGTATGGATGACGGCGGCGGCCTGAGGAGCGGTGGCGCCCTTATGGACCTGCCAAGCCCGCACTTCTTTGACGCCCGCCGTGAAATAGGTCTGCATGCCCAGAAGCGTGTAGCCGGCACGGATGACCCGGTTCAGACCCGGCTCGTCCAGGCCCAGATCGGTCAGGAATTCCTGGCGCTCATCGTCCTCGAGCTGGGACAGCTCCTCTTCGATGGCCGCACAGACCGGAACCACCTGGGCCCCCTCGGCTTCGGCCCGGGCGCGGACCTTGTCCAGATGCGGATTGTTCTCGAAACCGTCTTCGAGCACGTTGGCCACATACATGACCGGTTTCAGGGTCAGCAGGAACAGGTCGCGGACCAAGGCCTTCTGTTCGGCGTCCAGACCCAGCGCGCGGGCGGTTTTACCCGCATCCAGACCGTCGCGGAGCAGCTGCAGCACCGGCTTGCGGGCCATGGCATCCTTGTCGCCGGCCTTGGCCAGCTTTTCGGTGCGCAGCAAGGCCTTCTCGACCGAGTCCAGGTCCGCCAGCGCCAGCTCGGTATCGATGGTTTCGATGTCCGAGATCGGGTCCACTTTGCCGTTCACATGCACGATTTCACCGTGTTCGAAACAGCGGACGACATGCGCTATGGCATCCACTTCACGGATATGGGCCAGAAATTTGTTGCCCAGGCCCTCGCCTTTCGAAGCGCCGGCAACCAGACCGGCGATATCGACGAATTCGAAGGACGTTGGCAGCACGCGTTGCGGTTTGACGATCTCCGCAAGTTGGGCCAAACGCGGATCGGGCACCGGAACGACGCCCGTATTGGGCTCAATGGTGCAGAACGGAAAGTTCGCCGCAGCAATACCCGCCTTGGTCAAGGCATTGAAAAGTGTGGATTTTCCGACATTCGGCAAGCCGACGATACCGCATTTGATGCCCATAATTAACCTCTGTGAGTGACCGTCCGCGTCATTTCGCGGCCGGTGTATGCAACTGTTTCATGGCGTCGTTGAAACGCCCCTCGGCCAGCAACGGCACGATGCCGATGGCTGCTTCCACGGCCTGCGCGATGGCGGCCGCATCGTCGGCAGCAGGCCGACCCAAGACCCAGGGGGTGACCTTGTCTTTATGTCCCGGATGGCCGATACCCAGACGCAGGCGATGGAATCCGCCGTGGCCGAGCTGCGCCATGGTATCGCGCAGACCGTTCTGACCACCGTGACCGCCATCGAATTTCAGACGCGCGGTGCCTGGCGCCAGATCGAGCTCATCGTGGGCCAGCAGGCAGGCGGCCGGATCGATTTTCCAGTAATGCAGGCCGGCAACCACCGGACGGCCGGAAACATTCATGAACGTCTGCGGTTTCAGCAGATGGATGGCGCGCCCCGCCACCGTGATTTTGGCGGCCTCGGCCTGCAGTTTTTTCTCAGTATTCCAGCGCGCGTGGTATTTCTCGGCCAGCGCATCAATAAACCAAAACCCGGCATTGTGCCGGGTTCGGGCGTATTCGGAGCCGGGATTGCCCAGACCGACGATAAGCGAAATCGCTTCCATAACCAGATGCCGCCCTTGCCGGAATCCCGACAACGGCGGCAAAACCCGTTACTTCTTCTTGGCAGGCGCAGCGGCCGGCGCAGCGGCAGCTTTGGCGGCTTTGGTCGACGGCACTTCGGCGCCGGCTTCCGGTGCCGCGGTGTCTTCTTCCTGGCCACGGGCATGCTTGGCGATGACGACCGCCAGATCATGCTCTTTACCGAGCTTCAGCGCAGGCAGCGAGACGCCTTCCGGCAGTTTCAGCGCCGACATGTGCACGATGTCGCCGGCGGTCAGAGCCGACAGATCGACCTCGATGAATTCCGGCAGATTGCGCGGCAGGCAGACGATGGTGATTTCGTTTAGCTCGTGGGTGACGATCACGCCGGCGGTTTTTCCGGCCGGGGATTTTTCCTGGTTCAGGAAGTGCAGCGGCACGTTGAAACGGATGGCTTCGTTTTCATCGACGCGTTGGAAATCCAGGTGCATGATCTGCTGCTTGAACGGATGGCGCTGCATATCGCGCAGCAGGACGCGCTGGCCCTTGCCATCGACGTTCAGGGTGAGAATCGAGGCATAGAACCATTCGTTCTGGCTGATGTGCCAGAGGTGGTTGTGTTCGACCTGGATCGATTCCGGAGCGGCGCTGCCGCCGTACACGATGGCGGGCACCTGGCCGGCATGACGGAGGCGGCGGCTCGCACCTTTGCCTTCATCCTTGCGGGCACTTGCATTGAGTTGATGTTCTGACATAAAAATCACCTTATTGACTAGCGTTAAACCGCCTCGCGGCGGGGAATGTGCTCATTCGCGACCAAATGAGCAGAGTTTGGGTTTTTGCCGTCCGCGTGCGACCGGCCCCCACCCACAAAATGAATCAATCGACGTACAGCGAACTGACCGACTCGCCCAGCGCGATGCGCCGGATGGTTTCGGCCAGCACTTCAGCCACGCTCAGCTGGCGGATGCGGCCACAGGCCTTGGCCGCGTCACTGAGCGGAATGGTGTCGGTCACCACCAGCTCGTCAAGCGCCGAATTGGTGACGTTGGCAATGGCGGCACCGGACAGCACGGCATGGGTACAGTAGGCCACGACCTTGACCGCGCCCTGCGCCTTGAGGGCGTTGGCGGCGGCGCACAGTGTACCGGCGGTATCCACGATGTCATCGACCATGACGCAGGTCTTGCCGGAGACATCGCCGATGATGTTCATCACCGTGGCCACATTGGCGCGCGGCCGGCGTTTGTCGATGATGGCCAGATCGGCATCATCCAGACGTTTGGCGATGGCGCGTGCACGCACCACGCCGCCAACGTCCGGCGAGACCACGATTACGTTGTCGGTGCCGTGATTGCGCCAGATATCGGCAAGCAGCAACGGCGAAGCGTAAACGTTGTCGACGTGGCAGTCGAAAAAACCCTGGATCTGCTCGGCATGCAGGTCCATGGTAATCACACGGTCGGTATTGACCACGCTGAACATCTTGGCGGCCACCTTGGCGGTGATCGGCACCCGGGCCGAACGCGGACGGCGGTCCTGGCGGGCATAGCCGAAATACGGCACCACGGCAGTCACGCTGTTGGCAGCGGCGCGGTTCAGGGCATCGATCAGCGCCAGCAGCTCCATCAGGTGTTCGGCGGAAGGGGCGTTGGTCGGCTGGATGACGAATACATCCTGGGCGCGGACGTTTTCCTCGATCTCAACCTGCACTTCCCCGTCGGAGAACTTGCCGACCAGGGCTTTGCCCATGGGCACGCCGAGCTCCCGGCATACCGCTTGCGCCAAGGGGCGATTCGCATTACCCGAAAAAACGAGCATGTTTTGCTTACTCATCGTTGGCCCTTGACGCATTGTTCAGAAATTGGCTGGGGCGGTAGGATTCGAACCTACGGATGCCGGGATCAAAACCCGGTGCCTTGGGCCTCTTGGCGACGCCCCAATTTCTTCATGTAATGGATTCGTGCCGCGCCGACCGCAAGGCCTGCAACAGCGTCGACTCCGGTGCTGACGGCACCACCCAGGAGCGGTAGCCTTCAGGCAATCCGGCCTGCGCGTCCAGCGCCGTTTCTTTCGAATCGAAACGCAGGAAACACCCGCCTCCGGTACCGGTAAGCGCAACCTTGCCGAAGCCCGCCATGGCCGTGAACACCGAATCGATCCGGGGTTGCAGCGCGCGGACTACCGGTTCAAATGCGTTATCGAGCAACGAACCACTTACGTAGCCCGCTATTTTCACCAATTTTTGGTCGCGCGTCAATTGCGGTGATTGAAAAAGTTCAGCGGTCGGCACGTGCACACCGCTGTCAATCAGCAAAAACCAAGCCTGTGGAAGCTGAATCGGGGTTAATTGTTCACCCACCCCCTCCGCCCAGGCATTTTGTCCGTGCACGAAAACCGGCACATCCGCCCCGAGCCCGAGGCCGATTTCAGCCAGACGCGCTTCCGGCAGATTCAGGCCCCAGAGGTGATTGAGGGCCACAAGCACGGTAGCGGCATCGCTGGATCCACCGCCGAATCCGCCGCCGAGAGGAATCCGCTTATCAATTGCAATGTCCGCACCGGAAGCGCAGCCGGTCGCGGCCTGCAGGGCTTTCGCGGCACGCACGGCGATATCTTCGGCCTCCGCAACTCCGTAGCCGGCCGAAGCCGCACGCATGATACCGCCTTCCGGACGCAGGCGAAGATGCACGGTATCGCCCCAGTCCAGCAGTTGGAATACGGTCTGCAGGGTGTGATAGCCGTCGCTGCGACGGCCGGTAATGCGCAGAAACAGGTTGATTTTGGCCGGAGCCGGCCAACTGCTCCATCCGGATTCAGTCACGGGGAAGCTCCTGCCACTGATCGATGACCAGCCGAAGCCGGGTTTCGCCGCGCTCGATCTCGATTTGACCGGGCAAGCGGACCGGTTCATAGCGCCAATCGGCGTACCGCCAGGACCACTGCGCAATGCGCAACGCGCCGGCCGATGCGGCGGCATCGCGCTCGGGCATTCCCGGCCAAAACGCCCGCAAGCCCTGCGGGAGCGAGGGCAGCGGCGCCGGTACCTGCAGCAACTCGGCCAACAGGGCTTCCGGCGTTCCCGTTTTCACAGGCTGACCTGCCGCATCGAGGATCTGGGCCTGAATCGCATCGAAACGCAGATGCGCCGAGCCCATCGCCAGTGGACCGCTAATCCGGACGTCCGATGTGCCACCGGTCTGCTGCCAGCGGATCCTTGCCGAACCGCCCTTTCCGGCATGGGCAAAGGCCAAACGGCCGGAAAAGGCCCAGTCCTCATGCGCGGCCAGATATTCCGTGCGCTCGGACTCGCTGTGACTGGAATGCTGGCGATTGGCCACGGAGGCGCAACCCGTCAGAATCAAAAGCGCCGGTAACACAAGGAATTTCAACGCAGCTGCTCCTGCAAGGCCAGCAGTTCGGCCTCCGACGCATCGAGCTTCAGGCCTTTTTCAAGGTAGTCGTTGGCCTGTTGCCGATTACCCAGCCGAAGGAATACTTGGCCCAGATGACCGGCCGTCACCGCCGAGGGGGTCAGTTGCCAGGCCTTCTGAAGCGGAGCGAGCGCTTCCTGATGCCTGCCCAGCCGGTAGAGGACATAGCCGTAACTGTCGAGGATTTCCGGTTGCTCGGGCGCCAGAAGGAAAGCCTGCGTTATCGGCTTGAAAGCCGCACGCGGTCTATCGAGCTCCTTGGCCAGGGTGAACCCGTAGGCATTGAGCGCATCGGCATCGGCAGGCGCGGACCGCAGGATGGTCTGCAATTCCGCCATGGCGGCATCCACCCGTCCCTGTCCGAACAGACGCATGGCGTATTGATAGCGCAGCGGATTGGCATGTGGCCAATAGCCGAGGCCACGCCGGTAAACGGCGTTGAGCGTATCGGCATCCTTTTCATCGCTGCGCAGGACGCGATGGAACTGGATTTCCGTCTGCAAGGCATCGCGGCGTATTTCGTCGGACAGTCCGGCATCGGCCGCAACAGCCTGCAGCTGCGCGAATGCGGCCTCGCGCCGGCCCTGGCGGAACAGAACGACCGCCAGACGGATGCTTGCCGTGGTCGGCACGCCGGCCAGCAGCGCCTCGCGGTAGAACGCTTCCGAGGCCGGCCAGTCCTTGATCAGCTCCGAAAGCGAGCCCTGCAGCAACGCCCGCTGGAAATCGTCCAGAGCCGTGTCTTTGCGGAGTTGCGCCATCAGGGTGCGGGCCCGCGCGTCATCCATCGCCCTACTCAGCAGCACGATCCGCTGATAATAGATCCCGCTGTCCTGCGGAAGCGCCTCAAGCCAACGCATCTGCTGGGTGGCATCGCCGTTTTTCTGTGCCAGAACCAGCATGCTTCGGCCTTGCCATTCGGTCAAATCCAGAGGATCAAGCGCCTGCAGGCGCCGTTTGCAGGCCTCTGCAGTCCCATCCAGGCATTCGCGGATGGTCACGGCCAAAGCCGCCTCCGTGCTTTTGGGCGGCAGTCCGCGCTGCAAGCGGTCTGCCACCGGATCCAATCGCCACTGGAAGGCGTATTGGAATAATTCGAAGCGCTCCGCCGTGGTGAGATCCTGACGGTCCGCGTAGCCGGTCAATGCCGTATTGAGCGCCGGCTGATGCGCCACGGTGTTCGCATCCACGGCGGCACGCGCGGCGAAAACCGCGCGTTCATCGGAATGCCGGAGCAGCGTGCGCCAGGCCTGTTGTGCCGCAGCGGCCTGATCCGCCCGCAACGCCGTATCGAAACGCTGCCGGATCAGGTCGACCTGGGTGGCGTCCGCCAGTGCCGGTGCGCCCTCGAGCGTCGCCAGCCAGGCACTTTCACCGAGCACCGTCGCCAATTGGCTGCCGCGCAAAAGCTCTTCGGCACTGAGTTGATCGGCGGGCAGCGACTGGTAATAACCGAACGACCGCCTGAAATGGCCGGACTGGAACTGGAACTCGCTTTCCAACAGGGCCTGCAACCGGGCCGCCGGAATTGCAGGAACATCCGCACGCACCGTTGCCGGCAATGAAACCGACAACACGGCAAACAGGACGCTGAGGGCAAATGGGCGCATACAACACAGTGTACACAGGCTAAAATAAGCCGTCATCGTCCGAGCCCCTCTATGTCCCTGTTTGTCCTTGGCTTGAATCACCAGACCGCGCCGGTTGAACTGCGCGAGCGCGTGAGCGTGTCGGAAAGCCTGCAGGCACAAGCCCTTGCGGCACTGATGCGGGTGCCCGGGGTCGAGCAGGCGGTGTTGCTGAGCACCTGCAACCGGACCGAAATCTACAGCCATGTCGCTCCCGAACATGAACCGGGGCTGGCGCGCTGGCTGGCCGAACACCACGGCATCGCCCCCGAGGCGCTTGCCGGCTATCTTTACCAGCATCAGGACGAACAGGCCGTCAGACACCTGTTCCGGGTCGCCTCCGGGCTCGATTCGCTGATCATGGGCGAACCGCAGATTCTCGGCCAGGTCAAACAGGCCTGGGCACTGGCGCATCAACAGCAAAGCGTGCATGGCGTGCTCGATCGGCTGTTCCAGCAGACCTTCGCTACCGCCAAGCGGATACGTACCGAAACCCGCATCGGCGCCCACCCGGTTTCCGTTGCTTACGCCAGCGTGAAACTGGCCCGCCAGCTGTTCAGCCAGCTCGATCAGTCCAGCGTGATGCTGATCGGCGCCGGCGAAACCATCGAATTGGCCGCACAGCATCTGGCACAGGCGAATGTCAAACGAATGGTCATCGCCAACCGGACGCTGGAGCATGCCCAGACGCTCGCTTCCCGATTCTCGGCCTACGCGCTGCCCCTGTCGGATGCCGCCAAGCACCTCGCCGAGGCCGATATCGTCATCAGTGCCACAGCGAGCCCGGTTCCGGTCCTGCAGGCCGCCGACATCGCCGCCGCCATCACCCGCCGCCGGCATAAACCCATGCTGCTGATCGATTTGGCGGTTCCGCGCGACATCGCACCGGAAGCCGCGGATCTGGATGATGTTTATCTCTACACGGTGGATGATCTGGATCATGTTCTCGAAGAAGGACGCGCCTTCCGCCAGCAGGCCGCGGCGGAAGCCGAAACCCTGATTGCCCTGCATGCGGAGCACTTCTTCACCGAACTCAAAGCCATGGAACACCAGGGCGGTCTGCTCAAACTGCGGCAGCGCGCGGAACGCGAACGCGATCTGCAGCTGGACAAGGCCCGGCAGGCGCTGGCGCGCGGCGAAGATCCCGCCGCGGTGCTGGAAGTTCTGGCCAACCAGCTCAGCAACAAATTCCTGCATGCGCCGACCACGGCGTTGAAACAGGCCGCCCGCGACGGCGATACCGCACTGATCCGCGCCGCCGAACAGATTTTCCAGCTTGATTCCGATGCTCAGTCCTAAACTGCTGCGGAAACTCGAACACCTGGCGGAGCGGCATGAAGAAGTCGGACGCTTGCTGTCCGACCCAGGAGTCATCGGCAACAACACCCGCTACCGCGAGCTGTCCCAGGAGTATGCGCAGCTGGGTCCGGTGACTGCCGGTCTGGCGGCCTATCATCAGGCCCAGCGTGATTTGCTACAGGCGGAAGCCTGGCGCTCGGATCCGGAAATGCGCGATCTGGCCGAAGAGGAAATGCCACGGCTGAAAGCTGCACTGGCCGAGCTGGAATCGCAGCTTGGCCTGCTGCTGATTCCGGCCGACACCCGCGATGACGCCAATCTGTTCCTGGAGATCCGTGCCGGTACCGGCGGCGATGAAGCCGCCATATTCGCCGGTGATCTGTTCCGCATGTATGCCCGCTATGCCGAACGCAAACGCTGGCCGCTGGAAATCCTATCGAGCAATCCGGGCGAACACGGCGGCTACCGGGAAATCATCGCACGCATCGAAGGCAAAGGCGCCTTCTCGAAATTCAAATTCGAATCGGGTACGCACCGTGTACAGCGCGTACCGGACACCGAAACCCAGGGGCGTATCCACACTTCGGCGGCGACCGTGGCTATCCTTCCGGAAATGGATGAAATTGCCGATATCGACATCGCCCCGAACGACATCAAAACCGATACTTTCCGCGCCTCCGGTGCCGGCGGCCAGCATGTCAATAAAACCGACTCGGCCATCCGCATCACCCATCTGCCAACCGGCATCGTGGTCGAATGCCAGGATGAGCGCAGCCAGCACAAGAACCGCGCCCGGGCGATGAGCCTGCTGAAGGCCCGCCTGCTCGACGAACAACGGGCCAAACAGAATGCAGTGCAGGCAGAATCGCGTCGCCTGCAAGTCGGCAGCGGTGATCGCAGCCAGCGTATCCGCACCTATAATTTTCCGCAGGGTCGGATTACCGATCACCGTGTGGAAGGACTGACGCTCTACCGGCTGCCGGAAATCATCGCTGGCGATCTTGATGAACTCATCGAACGGCTGACGGTCGAAAACCAGGCTGACGAACTGAAAATGCTGACCGAGGGCAACCCATGACGACCGCACTCAATCTCTGCGTTCTGACTATTAGCGATAGCCGCACCGAAGCCGACGATGCCTCCGGCATGTTCCTGTGCACGGCACTGCAGGTGGACGGACACCGGCTGCACGCACGGGGTCTGTTGCCGGATGACAAATACCGGATCCGCGCCCTGCTCTCGCAGTGGATTGCCGATCCGGCGGTAGATGGCATCCTGTGTACCGGCGGAACCGGCTTTACCGGCCGCGACAGTACGCCCGAAGCGGTGCAGCCCCTGCTCGACAAGGAAATGCCCGGCTTCGGCGAGCTGTTCCGGCAGCTAAGTTATGCCGACATCGGCACCTCCAGTCTGCAATCCCGTGCGTTTGCCGGACTGGCCAACGGCGTATTCATCTTCTGCCTGCCGGGCTCGACCGGTGCCTGCAACCTGGCCTGGAACGGCATCATCCGCCATCAATTGAACCCCGCCACCAAGCCCTGTAATCTGGTCTCACTCAAACCACGACTGCGCGAACACTGAGCCCAGGAGGCCGCATGACCAAGAAAATCGGCAAAAAAGAATACGAGGCCGAGCTTGCGGAACTGCAGATCGAACTCAACCGCATCGCGCATTGGGTGCAGAAGAACGGCAAGCGCGTGCTCGTGCTGGTCGAAGGACGCGATACCGCCGGCAAAGGCGGTGTCATCGCCGCCATGAAAGCGCACATGAACAGCCGGTCCTGCCGGACCGTGGCACTGGGCAAACCGACCGAAGCCGAATCAAGCCAGTGGTATTTCCAGCGCTATCTCGCGCATCTGCCGGCAGCCGGCGAATTCGTGTTCTTCGACCGCAGCTGGTACAACCGGGCCGGCGTGGAAATGGTGATGGGTTTCTGCACGCCGCAGCAGACCCAGGCTTTCCTCAAGCAGGCGCCGGTACTCGAAAAGCTGCTGGTCGATGATGGCATCCTGCTCTTCAAGTATTGGCTTTCCGTGGACCAGGATGAACAGGAAAAACGCTTCCGCGAGCGGCTGGACGATCCGCTCAAGCAATGGAAACTGTCACCGGTCGATGTGCTGTCGCGCTCCAAATACGATGAGTACACCGCAGCACGGGAAGCCATGCTCGAAGCCACGCATACCAAGCATGCCCCCTGGACCCTGGTCGACTTCAACAGCCAGAAACTCGGGCGGCTGAACCTGATCCGCCACTTCATCGCGAATTTTCCCGATGAATCGGTCAAGGTCATCACTCCCGAATGGAAGCCCCTGCCGGGCAAGCCGAAGAAAGAGCGCTACCGGGTTCCGCCCAAACCGATCAAGCCCTATAAAGGTTGAGCATGAATCCCATTACACCGGAAGAAATTTCGCATTTTCTGCAATCTGCAGAGTCAGCAATCCGCGACAATGATTTCAGGCGCGCGCTGGCGGCTTTGGATAATGTATTGGAAAACAATCCGGGCCACGAGACTGCATTGCTTTACAGTGCCCAGTGCAGACATGCACTAGGCAATTATTCCGAGTCTGAGAAACTGTTCAAATCCCTGCTGGGAAAATATACAGGCGTCGCTTTTTACCACCACAGTCTGGCACTTCTCTACAATGACTGGCAAAAACCGGAAATGGCGATGGTTCAAGCTCGTCATGCTGTCGCCCTGATGCCCGGGGCCGCAGAGGCATGGGCGCAGCTTTCGCTGGCTTATCGCAGCATCGGCGACGGCAAGAATGCGCTGGATGCAGCCGAACATGCCGTCAAGCTTTCACCGACCAGCGATGCACTCAAACACCGTGCTTATGCCAACCTCATGCTGCATCGTGCGGATGAGGCAAGCAGGGATTTCGCTGACAGCATGCGAACGGCCTTCGGAGGATCCTCCGCGCCATGGCGGCCTGAATTCATCAATACAACGCCGGCCAAACTATGCCACGATATCGAACAGTATGCCTATCTTCACCAGCTGACCGGAAATCCGGCATTTCTAAACCTGTCGAATAGCCACCGGCAATTTCTCGGACGTTTGCCGCCGGACATTCCTCGCGACCAGATCATTACGCTGACCCCGGCTGCAATGGCCGAACTCGGCCATGCCTACAATCGACTGCATTATTTTTCCGAAGCATCCCGCGTAGCCGGCTCCGCCATCAATACCGAACGTGACTTCAAGCAGATCGAACAGGACTACCATGGCCGCAGCCCAGGCATTACATGGATTGATGATTTTCTGCGCCCCGAGACTTTGCAGGCACTGCGCAGGTATTGCCTCGAAAACACATTCTGGTTCGATTTCCGGCATCCGAACGGCTATCTCGGCGCATTGATGGAAAATGGCTTTGCAGCGCCGCTGCTGTTCCAAATAGCCGAGGATCTTCGCAGGCATCTTCCGGAAATTTTTCTGGACTATCCGCTTTTCCAGATGTGGGCATTCAAATACGACAGCAGCCTGCAGGGCATCCAGATGCATGCGGATGTGGCGGCGGTCAATCTCAATTTTTGGATTACACCTAACGAGGCCAACCTCGCGCCCGAAAGCGGTGGTCTCGTAATCTGGAACAAGGAAGCGCCGCAGGACTGGCAGTTCCAGGATTACAACAGCGGAAGCGGAGACCGTCAATCTCGCATAACTGAATTCCTGAAATCCAGCGGAGCCGAACGCATTACCGTTCCGTATCGACAAAACCGCGCAGTACTGTTCAATTCCGACCTTTTCCACAGCACGGATGAAATTCGCTTCCAAGAAGGATATGAAAATCGCCGTATAAACATCACTCTGCTTTTTGGCAGGCGCCAGACTATCGCGAATTGAGGTCCATTGCCTCTTCGATTTCTGATGGCGTCACCGGACCCAGGAACGTCTTGGACACCTTTCCGCCGGGCGCGATCAGAACGGTCATCGGCAGCCCGCGCGGCGTTTCGAAGTACTGCGGCGGATTGTAGACATCGATGATGGCGAACGGATAATCAATCGGATGGTCTTTCAGGAAGGCCTCCATGTCGGCACGCTCGATTTCCTCATACGCCAGACCGATGAACTGCACGTCCTTCCGGGTCTTGGAAAAGGCGTTGAAGTCGGGAATTTCCTTCAGGCAGGGTGCGCACCAGGTGGCCCAGAAATTCACCACCACCCACTTGTCACGGTGATCGGCCAGGTCGAATTTTCCGCCTTGGAAGGTATCCACGCTCAGCGCCGGGGTTTCCTTGGACGCTTTGAAAGCCGGATCCGGAGCTGGCTTGTCGCTGCAGGCGGCCAGGCCAAGGACCAGCAATGCGGTCATAAAGGATGTTTTGATCATGGCATCGGAGCCTCGGGAAAGCACTGGGAAAGCGGTCGTTCCAACGGGGTTTTCAAGGACCCACGCAGAACGTCGATTATAGGCAGTATAAGGGCATCGATGTCATCACCCTGCGAAGGCAGCGCGATGTCCTCGACCGGAATCCGCAGTCCGAGCCCCTGATGCAGATCTTTCAAGGTGTGCATCGACAGCGGGCCACTGAGCCACCAGTGGTCATGGCTGTCGCTCTCGATCAGGCCGATCCCGGCCATTCCGGCCAGATAGCCGCGAAGCATGGGCTCGGCGATGTTCGGCTCGAGCAGGGACAGCGTGTTGAACGGAAGGTGCGCGTTGCTTGCCTGCGCTTGCCGGAAGCGGGCCACCAGGCGCAGCACCCAGTAGAAATCGAGGCCTTTGGCGGCACGGACTGCCTTCGGGCGGTACCGGAAAGAGGCGAAGGAGGCGGTCAGAGAGGCTCCGAACAGCACGACCAGCCAGACCGCATACAGCCAGACCAGGGTAATCGGCACCACCGCCATGGCTCCGTAGATATGGCGGAATGAAACGGACTGCAGGTAAATGGCAAAAAGCCATTTCAGCAGTTCGAACAGGACCGTGGCAATGGCGCCGCCGGTAAGGGCGTAACGCAGCGGGACGGAACGGTGCGGAATCAGCCAGTAGGCCGCACTGAAACCGAAAAATTCAATCACCGCCGGCGCCAGCATCAACCCGGCGCCATCCAGAAATCCCGGCGTGTAATCGGCCAGATTGATGTACACGCTCAGCGCCGAATTCAGCGCCAACAGCGAAACCACGCACAGCGATCCGAGCGTCAGCAATCCCCAATAGGCTAGAAAACGCAGGAGTTTCGGCTTGGGCGCCGGCACGCGCCAGATCCGGTTGAAGGCCTTCTCCACGCTCCACATGGTCAGCCCGACCGACAGCAGCAGGGCCAGAACGCCTTTGGCCGGCAGGGTCCGGGTGCTGTCGGTGAAGGTGCGCAGACGCTGCTCGAGATTGTCGGCAACGCCGGGAACGAAGTTGCTGAACATGAAATCGACCAGATTCTGCGTCCATTGATCGAAAATCGGGAAAGCGGCCAGCACCGCGAACACCACGGCTGCGAACGGCACTACGGCCAGAATGCTGGTGTAGGACAGCGAGCCGGCGGACTCGAAACAGCGGTCGTCGATGAAGCGCTTGAGAAGATGGCGTGCAAAATTGCCGATTTTATCGGCTTTGTGCGCATGCGGACCTTCCAACAGCTTTGTTTTGAGCCTGTGCATTGCTAAAGTATAGCAATGCTCACAGCCAGGCGCCGACATGACCGAAATCCTCATTCTCTACTACAGCCGCAACGGCTCAGTGGAACAACTCGCAAACCACATCGCCCGCGGCGTCGGGGAAAGCGGTTGCACGGCCAGGCTGCGCTGCGTTCCTGCGGTTTCCGCCAATCATCTGGCCACCGAACCTGCGGTTCCTGATTCGGGAGCCCCCTATGTCAGCAAGCAGGATCTGGCCGAATGCGCCGGCATCATCCTCGGCAGTCCGACCCGCTTCGGCAATATGGCCGCCCCGATGAAATATTTCTGGGACGGCACCGGCGCCGAATGGGCCAGCGGGACACTGGCCGGCAAGCCCGCGGCGGTCTTCACCTCCACGGCCACGATGCACGGCGGCCAGGAATCGACGCTGCTCAGCATGCTGCTGCCCTTGCTGCACCATGGCTGCCTGCTGGTCGGCATTCCCTTCACCGAATCACGCCTGTCCAGCACGCGGACCGGCGGCACGCCCTACGGCGCCAGTCATGTCAGCGGCGGCGACGGCAAACAACCGTTCAGCGAGGATGAAACCGAACTGGCCAAAGCGCTCGGCCGTCGTGTGGGCGGCATCGCGTTGAAGCTGGGCGCATGAGCGCGGTAAGCAAGCGCCCGGGCCTGGGCAAACGCTATGCCATCCTCGGCATTTTCGCCATGCTGGTCTGGATGGCGGCCTGGCTGTCCTGGCTGTCACCGTCGGAGATCTTCCCGAAACCAGTCGCCACCGGCCTGGCCATCGCGCCGATACTGCCGGCCGCCCTGCTTGCCCTGTTTCGACGGCCTTCCGCGGTGTTCTGGGGCGGCGTGGCGGCCCTGCTGTATTTCTGCCATGCGGTGAGCGAACTTTGGACGGTGCCGGAAATCTGGCCCATGCCGCTGGTGGAATTGCTGCTGGCGCTCTGGATCATCTTTGCCGGCAACTGGGACGGCCTCGAAGCCAAACTGTTCAAGCGCGGCGGCACCGGAAACGCGTAAAATATCGGCAACCTGGAGATTCCCATGCAATCCCTTCTAATCCTGACCACCGGCGGCACCATCGACAAAATCTATTTCGATGATAAATCCGACTATCAGGTCGGAGAACCGCAGATCGGCCGGATTCTGAAGGAACTCGGGGTGGTGATTCCCTTTACCGTGGTTCCGGTCATGCGCAAGGATTCCCTGCACATCGATCAAACCGACCGCGAATTGCTGAAGACCACCATCGAAAGCCGAGAAGAATCCCACATCCTGATTACCCACGGCACCGACACCATGGTGGAAACCGCCCGAGTGCTCTCGGCGATTCCCGGCAAAACCATGGTATTGACCGGCGCACTCAATCCGGCCAGCTTCCGGGGCTCCGATGCGGAATTCAACATCGGCACCGCGGTCGGCGCGGTGCAGAGCCTGCCACCGGGCGTTTACATCGCCATGAACGGCCGCATCTGGGATCCGGCCAAGGTCAAGAAGAACGTCTCGGCGAACCGCTTCGAAGCGGTCTGAGGCCCTACTTCGCCAACTCCGTCATCAGCACGTGCCAGTGCTTCAGGCCGCGTGCAACGGTCGATACCGGAACGCGTTCATTGAGGCCGTGGGAATAGTCATCCTCCGGCCGGACATAAGCGCCCGATACGCCATAGGAGGGAATGCCGGCGGCTCTGAAATACAGGCTGTCGGTCGCGCCGCTAGACATCCCCGGCACCACCGGCAACCCTTTGAAATTCGCATCCACCGCCTTGCGCACGGCCTGCAGGACATCATCGCGAAGCGGCGAGGCATCGCTGGCAAACGCTTTGCCCACTTCCGTGACCTTGGCCTGCGGATCGGCAATGACTTCCGCGATCCGGGCGCGGACGCTTTCCACAGAAACCCCCGGGAAAATCCGGCAATTCACGGTGGCCGTGGCCAACTGCGGCAGCGCATTTTCGGCATGACCGCCGCTCAATAGCGTGGCCACGCAGGTCGTGCGCAGGGTGCCGACGTATTCAGGGTCCGCCGCAATCACCGCAACGGCAGCGGCATCGTTCGGATTGTCGGCAAAGCGCAGCATGGCCTTGCCGAGCTCGCCGCCGATCTGCCGGCCGGTGAACCGGAACGAGGCCCGCGTCTGTTCGCTGCTCTGTGCCGGAAATTCATAGGTGGACAGTTTCTGCAGCGCGGCAGCCAGTTGATATATGGCATTGTCCTTGCGCGGCCTTGAACTGTGGCCGCCCGGATTGCTGACGGAAATGGCGAAGGTAGCGAAGGTCTTTTCGGCGGTCTGCAATCCGTAGACCACCGCCTTGCTGTCAGTGGCCAAGGTGCCGCCGCCGCCATCGCCGTTCAGCAGGAATTCGGCATCCGGGAACCGGGTGCTCAAGGCCTGCGTGCTGCGCATGTCGGTTTCTTCATCGCCGGAAAACACCAGAATGATGTCCCGTGAAGGCGAAAAACCTTCCGCTTTCAGTTTCAGCAGGGTACTGACCGTCAGCGCCACATCCAGCTTGTTGTCGTAGACGCCACGTCCGTAGTGGTAACCGTTTTCAGTAATCATGGTGAACGGGTCGCGGGTCCAGTCGGAAGCCACCGCTTCGACCACGTCCATATGATTTGACACCAGCATCGGCCGCTTGCTGCCATTGCCGCGGTAGCGCGCCACCAAGGTCGCGGTATCTTCAAAGCGTTCAACCTTGACATCGTCCGGACTGAAGCCGCCGTCAATCAGTGTCTTGGCAAGGAATTCGGCCATGACCGGAACCTGGCCCTGCCCTTTGACCGTTTTCATCGCCACGATACGGCCGAGCAGATCGGTGGTGGTACGGACATGGGCCTGATCGGCTGGTGCGGCCTGTACTCCGGTGCCGAATGCGGCACCCAGAACCAAAACGATACGGGCGAGGGTCGGTGATTTCATTGATTTTCGTGAAGTGAAGAGCAGACCTTCAGCCTAGCATAAGAGCCCGTCGAACGGCAGGCAAGAAAAAAGCCGGCGCCCTTGCGGACGCCGGCCCTGTGCCAACCGGTCAGTAGGTGCCGACGAAATTCAGGAACCAGCCCTCATGGGTGAAATCCAACTGGGTCAGATCATCGCTGAAATCGGTGAAATTGTATCCGATGCCCAGACGCAGATTATTGTTAAGGTGCCGGTCCACGCCGACCAGCCAGCCCTCGCGGGTACCGCCGTCGTAATCGGTACGAAGATGGCGGTACTCGATGAGCGCGTCCCAGGCATATACGGTTTCATAGCGTGCCTGCAGTGCCCACAGATCGGCGGCGCTGTCGAACCACGGCCCGGCATTGCGGGTGACACGGGCTTCACCGCTGCGGTGCGCCAGTTTGGCGGCCATTTCCCAGTCGGTATTGATCCGGTAAATGCCTTCCAGCGAGAACACATGCGAACGCTGGTCGTAATCCGACAGGCTGTCCTGGCCGAAGCTGCTCAGATCATACAGATAGGTATAGCGGCCGAGCACGTTGAAGCGGTCATCCGAGGCCGGACGGTAGGCAAAACCGACATTGGCTTCGACGAATTTGGCATCATCGAGGGCATCCAAACGGTCTTCGGTATCACCGAAGTTCAGGCGGGCGGCGATGCGCAGGTCGTCATTGACTTTATACAGCAGCCGGTTTGTACCGACCCACTGGCGGCGTTGCTCGGCACCGGTATCACGCCGGTATTCGAGGCGGCTGTTCCAGGTCACATTCTGATCGGTGTAACCGCCGTTGACGCTGTAGGCATTGCGCGTCACCGTGCCGCTGGCGCCTTCGAGATCACCGTACTGCAAGGTGAATCCGGTGGTCCAGCCCACGCCCGGATAGAAGTCGAGGCCGAAGGTGTGGGCGATGCCGCTTTCCTCGTTCGATTTCAGGAACTGGCTCTCGTTGAAGATATTGACCTGGCTGGACACCCGCCAACGCTGGCCGAAGGTGAATCCGGTCGGGACCGAACGGTTGTAAAGCGTATCGTTGACCGTACTGTCGGTGGAATACGTATAGTTGCCGTAGAACGAATGTTCCGGGCTGACGCGGTATTCCGCACTGACGCGGGCGGCGTCTCCACGGTCACCGGTGGTGTACTCGGCGCCGACGCTGGACAGATTGGCGAAGTTGTATTTGGCGCCGGCGGTGAATGCGTCGTTGTCGGCATAGGCGCCGCCGTCATCATTCAGGGTGAACTGGGCGATGCCGTAAAGTTCCGTTTGCGGGTTGACACGCTGACCGTAACGGAAGGCCGCCAAGGTTCCGCTCGAGGAGACATTCGCAACGGTGTCGGTAACCCGGCGGATCTCGCCGGTCACTTCGATGTCGGCGTTCGGGCGCCATTGCGCCTGAAGCTGGGTCTGTTCGACACGGTTCGTTCCGCGGCTGGCATCACTGTAACGCCCGGCAATCCGCCATTGCGCATTGATGTCACCGGCGAATTCGGCCCCTTTTTCTTCGACGGCCAGACCTGAATCCAGACGCGAGATCGAGAAACCGTCATCGACATTGCGCCACCATGCACCGGCCGTCCATTCCTGGCTGCCGAATCCCATTTCCTTGAAGTTGACGCGCGCTTCGACACTGTCGGCATCACCCTCGCGCGGGCCGTTGCCGACCGCGTTGATCTGCGTGAACGTCAGGCCGCCGTTGTCCGAATAGAACACCGGAGCACTGGTGGCTTTCGACTGCGCGTGTTCGAGTTTCAGGTAGGTACCGCGGCCGGCCTGAATCGTCACATCCACGCCTGCAAGACTGTAGTCGTCACCGGCACGGTTTTCCTCGACATAGGTGCCGCCGACGGCAACATGTTCGCCGAACCACTGTTTGCCGCGCAGGCCGACGCTGGATTCATCACTGCTGAATCCGCTTGGAATGTATTCGTAATCCACCATTAACCGGTTTTCGAAACCATCCAGCGGCCGATCGCGGGTAATGCTCGGCAGATTCTCCCGGGCAATCTGCGACAAGGGCCGCGACAGGATCAGACGCCCCTGGATTTCGTCGATTTCGTAATCGGCGCCCTGTACCAGTTCGACACGGGATTCGACCCGGCCGGTGGTGAGGTCGCGGACTTCCAATACGACTTTATCGGAACCGGGCAACAGATCGGTATGGCGCAGGTAATACAGACTGCCGCCTGTACCGAGGAACTCGGTGTGGCCGGCCGCACTTTCCGCCTGCGCACCGAAAGCCCGCAGTTCGCTTTTGGGGTCGCCGAGCTTGGTCGTCTGCGTTCCGCGCCAGTTGGCGGCGGCGCCGTAAAGACTGCGCGTGTACTGGCCGTATTCGGTACCGGTGATGCCGGTATTGAAATTGCCCCACAGCAGCTGGTTCTTGTCCCAGTCGACCCGCACATACAGGCGGCCCTGGGTATCGACATCGCGGTAGCTGGTCGAGTCATCGCCGTAAACCGGATAATACTGATCCGGATCGAGGCGGCGGAACACATCCCGCGGATCGGACTCGAGGAAGCCGCTGAACATCCGCGACAGTTCCTGTTCGCGGGTATCGGCCTGGGCGGTGATCAGATACTTGCCCTGCACCTTGCCCTTCAGATAGAAGGCCAGGCGGCCTTCGCTCAGGAAGCCGTCGTACTTGTCGTCGGCACCGACCGGAACCACGCCGCCGCCGGAAGAATTATCGGACAGCGTTAAATCGGCCATGGCGACCATGAACATGTATTTCCCGGTGACGGGCACATTCAGGATCTGGGTGCTTTCGGCGCCGTCTTTTCCGGTCAGCTGCACCTCGAAACGGTGGATACCGACCGGCAACAGGTATTCCGCGGCGAATTTGTTCTGCAGGTCGACCGGATAGCTTTCACCGTTGATGCGGAGCTGGGCGTTTTCCGGCAGATCCTCGCCGCGGACGCGGACACGTGAGCCGTAAACCGGAATGTTCTGCTGGCGCAGACCGTTGCCGAGGAAGCTGCGGTCAAGTAGTTGCCGGTCGCGGATCTGCTCGGCATTCAATCCGAGTTCATTGGCATCCGCCGAATTCAGCAGGCCCTGGCTCTGCTTCTCGACGTCCTCCGGGCGTGCCAGCTGGATCCGCTGCGGATGGGTTTCATCGAAGTTGCCGGCGGCGTCATAGGCACGGACCACGAACACGAGGTCGTCGCCGGTACGCAGATTCAGCCCTGCGGGCAGCTCGCCGTTCCAGTCCACCGAAGCGATATTGTCGAGCGG
>NZ_JAPDUI010000076.1 GCF_025980345.1 Arenimonas sp. GDDSR-1
TTGGAGATGGCGTTCTGCGATTCACTGATGGCCAGCGTCGGATCGCCTTGACGGGCCTGGGTGTAGGACTGGACCAGATCGACGGCGAAAGCCGGCGAACCGCTCAGTGCCAGGGCGGTGGCCAAAGCCAGGGGGGTCGCTTTGAAACGCATGCGGAATTCCTTCATCAAAGGGAAAAGCGGTCAACCGGTTGGGCGCCGGTCAAGTAGGGAATATCGGTTTCGAACAGGCTTTCGGTAGTGAAGCCCTGCGCGGTGCGGGTCAGGCATACCGCTTCCTGCACCGGCGATTGACCGCGGATGATGAACAGGCGGCCGCCGGGACGGAGCCAGTCCAGAAAAGATTGCGGCACCTCGGTCACGGCGCCGGTCACGGCGATGGCATCGAACTGCTGGCCCGGATCGAACGCCAGCGCATCGGCCTGTTCATAGCGGACATTGTTCAGGTCGAGCGCGGCCAGACGGGTTTTGGCGGCGGCGATGAAATCGGCGTGCAGATCGATGGTGACCAGCGAACGGCACAGGCTGGCCAGACAGGCGGTGATGAAACCGGAACCGGTGCCGATTTCCAGCACCTCGTCGTTCGGCTGCAGTTTCAGGCCCTGCAGCATGCGGCCTTCCAGCACCGGTTTGAACATGGTTTCGCCGTGGCCGATCGGCAGGGCGGTATCGGCGAAGGCGAGGTCGCGGTAGGCCGGCGGCACGAAATTCTCGCGCGGCACCGCCGACATCGCGGCCAGGACCTGAAGATCAACGATGTCCCAGGGGCGGACCTGTTGCTCGATCATGGCGTGGCGGGCGCTTTCAACATTCATCGTCATTTCATTCATCCTCCGGCAAGAGCCCATATTGTAAGCCGTTTGCCTGTGTGCAGTAAGTGATTATCCCCGTTCGCCGCGGTCTGAAAACGTGCCAAAAGTCACCTTCTCAGGCCGTCTGCGGCCGGTACGCGCGCAGGAACAGGCAAACCACTTCCTGCACGTGTTTTTCGCGTTCGGATTTCTCCGGCGGAGGGCTCAGGCCCATCATCACCCGCATGTAGACCAGGCCCTTGAGCAGGCAGAAGAAATGCTCGGCCGCCAGCTGCGGTTCGGCGATCGCCAGCGCGCCGCTGCGCGAGGCCTGTTCCAGAAAGCTGCGCATTTCGGACAGCATGCGCGCCGGGCCGGCGTTGAAGAACAGGCCGGCATGGTCGCTGTCGGCGCCGGACTGCTGGATAATCATCCGGTGCAGGGTCAGCGCCTTCTCGTCCATGATCAGATCAAGAAAGCCGTTGCCGATGGCGCGCAGGGCCTGCTCCAGATCAAGACCGGGCGCGGGTTTGAAGCTGCTGGCCGGAAGCTGCTGCTCGCAGCAGTCGATGACCGACTGAGTGAACAGGTCTTCCTTGTCGACGAAATGGCTGTACAGGGTCAGTTTCGAGACATTCGCCCTTTCGGCGATTTCCATCATGCTCACGCCGGAAAAGCCCTTGGCCGGAAACAGCTCCGCCGCCGCCTGCAAGATGGCCTGGCGTTTTTCCGGGTTTTTCGGCCGGCCGAGTTTTTGGGGATTTCGCAGATTCATCACATTAGTGTACCAATTAGTACAATATAATGATAGTATACCAGTCAGTACAATAAATCGGATTCTCCCATGCGCCACCTGAAATCGCGTCCTATCGGCCTTGCCGCCGTTCTTTTGCTGCTGTTGGGCGCCTGTTCGAACCCTCCCGAGGCCGATACCCGGCGTCTGGTTCTGGTGACGCAGGCCCAGCCGAGCGGCACGGCCTCGCAGGTCTTTGCCGGTGAAGTCCGTGCCCGCGAGGAAGTCAATCTGTCGTTCCGGGTGGCGGGAAAAATCGCCAACCGCTACGTGGATGCCGGCGCCCGTGTGCAGGCCGGCCAGATTCTGGCGCGTTTGGATGACAGTGATCTTGCGCTGCAGAGCCAGGCTGCCGATGCCTCGGTGCAGGCCCTGCGTGCCGACCGCGATCTGGCGGTCGCCGAATTGGCCCGCTATCGCGAACTGGTGGGCAAACAGCTGGTGTCGCAATCCCTGTATGACAGCAAGAAAGCCCAGGCGCAGGCCGCGCAGTCCCGCTATCAGCAGGCCGCCGCGCAATCGCGGGTGAGCACCAACCAAGCCGGCTATGCCGTGATCCGCGCACCGGGCAACGGCGTCATCAGCCAGCGTCTGGCCGAAGCCGGGCAGGTGGTTTCCGCCGGCCAGCCGGTGTTCGCCTTCGCCGCCGACGGTGCCCGTGATGTCGCCATTTCCGTGGCCGAACAGCACCTGCCGAACCTGCGTCTCGGACAGCCGGTGAAAGTTGAGTTGTGGACGCAGGAAGGTACCGCCTACGACGGCAAGATCCGGGAAATCGGCGCCGCCGCCGATGCGCTGACCCGCACCTATGCCGTGCGGGTGGCCTTCGATGATGCCAAGGCCGTCACCCAGCTCGGCCAGAGCGCCCGTGTCTACATGCACGATGCCGTCGGTAACGGCCTTTCGGTACCTTTGTCGGCCTTGACCGAAAGCAACGGCAAGCCGGCGGTCTGGGTCATCGCCCGCGATGGCCGCCTGCAGAAACGCGGCGTCGCCGTCCGCCGCTACGGGGCGCGCAGCGCCGAAATCAGCGCGGGTCTGGCGCAGAACGAGTGGATCGTGCAGGCCGGCGTGCATCTGCTGCGCGAAGGTGAACGCGTGCGCGCGGTCGATGCCGACAACCGACCGGTGCCGATGACCGCTGCCGCCAAGGCGGCGCGATGAGCGTCAACCTTTCCGCCTGGGCGATCAAGAACCGCACGCTGGTCCGTTACGCCATGCTGGTGCTGGCGCTGGTAGGCATCTTCAGTTACCAGAAACTCGGCCAGTCCGAAGACCCGCCGTTCACCTTCAAGGTCATGGTGGTACGCACCTTCTGGCCGGGCGCGACCGCGTCCGAAGTCAGCCAGCAAGTGACCGACCGCATCGAAAAGAAACTACTGGAAACCGGACAGTACGAATTCCTGCGCTCCTATTCCAAGCCCGGCGAATCGATGGTGATGTTCATGGCCAAAGACGCCATGACTTCCGATCACGTGCCCGAACTCTGGTACCAGGTGCGCAAGAAGGTCGGTGACATCCGGCATACCCTGCCGCAGGGCGTGCAGGGCCCGTTCTTCAACGACGAATTCGGCGACACCTTCGGCAACATCTACGCGCTCAGCGGCGACGGCTTCGACTACGCCACGCTGAAGAACTACGCCGAACGCATCGAGCTCGAACTGCACCGCGTGCCGGACGTGGCGAAAGTCGAACTGGTCGGCCTGCAGGATGAAAAGATCTGGATTAACCTGTCCAACACCAAGCTGGCCACGCTCGGCCTGTCGATGTACCAGGTGCAGCAGGCCATCGATGCCCAGAATGCGGTCAACAGCAGCAGTTTCTTCGAAACCGAAACCGACCGCGTGCAGCTGCGGGTCAGTGGCGGATTCAAATCCATCGATGAAATCCGGAACTTCCCGGTACGGGCCAACGGCCGCAATTTCCGGCTCGGCGAAATCGCCGAGATATCGCGCGGATTCGCCGATCCGGCCGCGCCGAAAATGCGCTTCATGGGCAAAGACGGCATCGGCATCGCGGTGTCCATGCGCAAAGGCGGCGACATCATCGCGCTCGGCGCACAGCTGGAAACCGAATTCCAGCGCCTGCAGAAGACCCTGCCGGCCGGCATCACGCTCGAGAAGGTGTCCGACCAGCCGGCGGCGGTCAAGCACTCTGTGCGTGAATTCGTCCGCGTCCTGGCCGAAGCGGTCATCATCGTGCTGCTGGTCAGCTTCTTCTCGCTCGGCAAACGCCCGGGCCTGGTGGTGGCCCTGTCGATACCGCTGGTGCTGGCGATGACCTTCGCCACCATGTATTACTTCGGTATCGGTCTGCACAAGATTTCGCTCGGCGCGCTCATTCTCGCGCTCGGACTGCTGGTCGACGACGCGATCATCGCGGTCGAGATGATGGCCATCAAGATGGAGCAGGGCTTCGACCGGCTTTCGGCGGCCTCGTTCGCCTACACCAGCACCGCCTTCCCGATGCTGACCGGCACGCTGATCACCGCCGCCGGATTCCTGCCGATCGCCACCGCCAACTCCTCGACCGGTGAATACACGCGCTCCATCTTCCAGGTGGTCACCATCGCGCTGCTGCTCAGCTGGATCGTCGCGGTCATCTTCATTCCGTTCCTGGGCTACCGGCTGCTGCCGGATGCGCATACGCCTGAATCGCCATCGGGCCGCAAAACATCCCGCTTGAAGCAGCGCCTGTCCTTGCTGCTTCCCCGCGTGGTGCAGGGTTGGCTGGCGGATTCCGACAGCGCGCATCAGGATCCTTATGGCACGCCCTTCTACCGGCAGCTCAAACAATGGGTCGGCTGGTGCCTGCAGCACCGACGGACCGTGATTCTGGGCACCATTGCCGCGTTCGTGGCCTCGGTGCTGCTGTTCCGTTTCATTCCGCAGCAGTTCTTCCCGTCGTCCACCCGCCTCGAGCTGATGGTCGATGTGGAACTGGCCGAAGGCGCTTCGCTGAAGGATACCCAGCGCGTTGCCGAGCAGCTCGAACGCGAGCTGGCCAAGCGCAAGGAACTGGTCAACTTCGTCAGTCATGTCGGCGCCGGTTCGCCGCGCTTCTATCTGCCGCTTGACCAGAAACTGCCGCAGGCCAACTTCGCCCAATTCGTGATCCTGACCAAGGACATCGAATCCCGGGAACGGACCCGACTCTGGCTGATCGACTTGATGCATGAAAAATTCCCGACCGTGCAGACGCGGGTATCGCGTCTGGAAAACGGTCCGCCGGTCGGCTATCCGATCCAGTTCCGGGTGTCCGGCGAACACATCGACGAGGTCAAACGCCTTGCCCATGACGTCGCGGACAAGGTGCGCGCCAATCCGCACGTGGCCAACGTCAATCTGGACTGGGACGAGCCCAGCAAGATCGTGCGCCTGAACATCGATCAGGACCGCGCCCGCGCGCTCGGCATCACCTCGACGCATCTGGCTGCGTTCCTGCGCGGTTCGCTGTCGGGCACCAATGTCAGCACCTACCGCGAAGGCAATGAGCTGATCGAGATCCTGCTGCGCGGTCCGGACAACGAACGCGCTAATCTCGATCTGCTCGACAGTCTGTCGGTGCCGGTCGACTCCGGTGCCAGCGTGCCGCTGTCGCAGATCGCCACGCTCGAATACACCCTGGAAGATGGCATCATCTGGCACCGCAATCGCCTGCCGACCATTACCGTGCGAGCCGACATCTACGACGAGACCGCGCCGCCGACCGTGACTGCGCAGATCCTGCCGGAACTGGAACGCATCCGCGCCGCGCTGCCCACCGGCTACCTGTTGGAAACCGGCGGCACCGTGGAGGACTCCAACCGCGGCTCGAAATCGGTGGCTGCCGGCATGCCGCTGTTCCTGCTGGTGGTGATGACTCTGCTGATGCTGCAGCTGAAAAGTTTCCGGCGTGCGTTCATGGTGCTCTTGACCGCGCCGCTCGGGCTGATCGGGGTGACCGCCTTCCTGCTGATTTTCCGCGTGCCGTTCGGCTTCGTGGCCATGCTCGGCACCATCGCGCTGTCGGGCATGATCATGCGCAACTCGGTCATCCTGGTCGATCAGATCGACCACGACATCCGTGCCGGCAGCGCGCCCTATATCGCCATCATCGATGCCACCGTGCGCCGCTTCCGGCCGATCGTGCTGACCGCACTGGCGGCGGTCTTGGCGATGATTCCGCTGTCGCGCAGCGTGTTCTTCGGGCCGATGGCGGTGTCGATCATGGGCGGTCTGATCGTGGCGACCCTGCTGACCGTGTTCTTCCTGCCGGCGCTGTACGCGGCCTGGTTCAAGGTCGACCGCGATACGCCGGCGCAGTCGGTGCATTGACGGCGCGGAGACCGGACCATGCAGACCATCGGGATTGCGGTAGGTGAACATGATCGCCTGATCGGGCATCTGTTTCCGGCCGAAGCGTCTTGCCGGAAAGGGCGCAGCGTCATCGTCGGTCCGGCCACGGCGGTGCCGCAGACGTTCTATTACAACTTCTGCCGCTATCTCGCCGGTCACGGATTCGACGTGCTGACCTTCGATTTCCGCAGCGTCGGTCAATCGAAACTGCGCCCGATCCGGGACTATGCCGACATCGGCTTCTCGTCATGGGCCGAACAGGATTACCCCGCGGTGATCGACTGGATGCATGCGCAGCACCCGCAGCAGCCGTTGTACATCGTCGGCCACAGCGTCGGCGGCTGGATGCCGGCCCTGACCCGCGCCAGTAACCGCATCGACGGCTTGCTCGGCATTGCCGCTTTGTCGGCCTATTGGCCCTTGATGGCACGCCCGCACCGTTATTTCCATTGGTTCGCGTGGCGGGCATTGGTGCCCTTGAGTACGGCCGTATTCGGGTATTGGCCGGGATGGGCCGGGCTGAACCATGATCTGCCCACCACGCTCGGCCGCGAATTCGCCGAATGGGCCCAGCAGGCCGATTTCGTGTTCGATGCCCGCCAGTTCGACGCCCGCGGCAATGCCCGCCAATTCACCGGCCATCTGCATCTGTACCAGATCAGCGACGATCCCTGGGGCACGCCCGAAGCGGTGCGCAGTCTGATCGCGCATTATCCGAACGCGCGCAGTGCCGCCATGGAAACCCTGCGCCCGGCGGATTTCGGCGGCCGGGCCATCGGCCATCTGAATTTCTTCCGCAGCGCCCACAAAGATACCCTGTGGTCGCATGCCCTCAAGCAGCTCGAAGCCTTCGGCGGATAAACGCCGCATAACCGGCGCCGGGCCCCGCATCGCCAGGGCGCCCGGCTTTTGCTTTAATAGGCCGATCCGTTGCCGAGGAATACGTCATGTCCACTTCTAGCCCCAAAAGCGCCTGGATTCTTGCCGGCGGCATGCTGTCCGGTCTGTTCCTGCTGGGCCTGACGCTCGGCCAAAGCCTGATCCGCTTCAAGGAATACGAGCGCACGGTGACGGTCAAAGGCCTTTCGGAACGCAATGTGCCGGCCGATACCGCGCTGTGGCCGGTGACCTTCGCCGCCAGCGGCAACGAGCTGTCCGCGGTGTATATGCAATTGGAGAAGGACGGTGCAAAAGTGCGCCAATTCCTGCGCGACAAGGGTTTCAAGGACGCGGAGATCACGCTCTCGGCACCCAATGTGAATGACAAAGGCCAGTACACCGACGACAACCGCGGCGGATTGCGCTACTACGCGACGCAGACCGCCACGGTGTACACCAGGAACATCGATCTGGTGCGGGCCATGAACACCCAGATCGCCGAACTCGGCAAGCAGGGCGTCGGTGTCGGCGGCGGCTATCAGTCCACCGACTATCAATTCTCCGGACTGAACGCGCTCAAACCGCAGATGATCGAAGAAGCGACACGCAACGCCCGCCAGGTGGCCCAGAAGTTCGCGGAAGACTCCAACAGCAGGCTCGGCAAGATCAAATCGGCCAGCCAAGGCCAGTTCAGTCTTGAGCCGCGTGATGCCAAT
>NZ_JAPDUI010000077.1 GCF_025980345.1 Arenimonas sp. GDDSR-1
CTGGGCTTCAGTTCCAGCTTCCAGGGCGAAGCCTTCAGCGGAAGCTTCACCCGCTTCACGCCGCAGATCCGGTTCGATCCGAAACAGCTGGCGCAGGCGCGTTTCGATGTGGTCATCGATCTGGCGAGCGCGGATACCCGTAACGGCGAGCGCGATCAGACCCTGAAAACATCCGAGTTCTTCGATGTCGGCAAAACACCGAGCGCCCGTTACACCGCAAGCGCCTTCAAGGATCTGGGCAATGGCCGCTTTCAGGCCAACGGCACGCTCAGTCTGCGCGGCATCAGCAAACCGGTGGCATTGGTGTTCAGCTGGAAACCGGGGGCAAGCGCCATTCTGAGCGGCGAGGCCACCGTCAACCGTCTGGATTACAAAGTCGGCACCGGCGACTGGTCGGACACCGGCATCCTGCCCAACGCGGTGAAGGTCAAGACCGTGCTGATTCTGGTGCCGAAAGCGCCAGCCAAGCCCTGAGCGTCTCCGCCGTAAACGGCCAGTCCAACTCCCGACCGGCGGCATCGCGCACTACCGGCACCCGACTGCCATAGCGGCTTTCCAGCGGTGCATCGCCGTCGATGTAGCACGGTTCGAAATCACGCACCCCGGCGGCATGCAGGATCTCCCAGGCGTCATCGCACAGGGCGCAGTCATCGCGCTGAATTAAAGTGAGCATGGGGACGGGCTTTTTGGCATCATAGGCACAGGATTTTAGCCCAAGGCGGCACGGCATGGCAGTCAGCACGTTCGATCTGTTCAAAATCGGCATTGGTCCGTCGTCATCGCACACGGTCGGCCCGATGCGCGCGGCTGCGCGCTTCGTCGAGCGCTGGCTGGTCGAAGAAGGCCATCTTGCCGCATGCACGCGTATCAAAGCGGAACTGTTCGGCTCGTTGGCCTTGACCGGCAAGGGCCACGGCTCGGACAAAGCCGTGCTGCTCGGACTTGAAGGCCAGTGGCCGAACCGCATCGACCCGGACAGCATCGAGCCGATGCTGGCGCGTATCCGTAAGGAAAAGAACCTGCAGCTGAGCGCCGAGCATTGCATTGGATTCGATGAAAAGACCGATCTGGTTTTCAACAAACGCCAGAAGCTTCCGTTCCATAGCAACGGCATGCGTTTCACCGCCTACGGCGCGGATGGCGCGGTGTTGGCCACGCGCGAGTATTACTCGGTCGGCGGCGGTTTCGTGGTCAATCAGGACGAGGCGGCCAAAGACCGCATCACCGCCGACACCACGGTCCTGCCCTACCCGTTCAATAGCGGTGACGCCCTGATCGCGCAATGCCGCGAGCACGGCCTGACCATCGCCGAACTGATGTGGGCCAACGAACGCGTCTGGCGCAGCGATGCCCAGATCGGTGAAGAATTGGATGCCATCTGGAATGCCATGCAGCATTGCCTGGAGCGCGGCACGCGCATGTCCGGAATCCTGCCCGGCGGTCTGAAAGTGGCCCGGCGTGCACCGAATATGCTCCAGGAACTGCTGGCACGCCCGGAAGCCGCGATGCGCGACCCGCTGACCGTACTGGATTGGGTCAACCTTTACGCCTTGGCGGTGAATGAAGAAAATGCCGCCGGCGGACGCGTAGTCACCGCGCCGACCAACGGCGCAGCCGGCATCATCCCGGCGGTTTTGCATTATTTCGAACGCTTCTGTCCCGGTGCCAGCCCGAAAGGCATCCGCGATTTTCTGCTGACGGCGGCCGCCATCGGCATCCTGTACAAGGAAAACGCCTCGATCTCCGGGGCCGAGGTGGGCTGCCAAGGCGAAGTCGGCGTGGCCTGCTCCATGGCGGCGGGCGGGCTGACCGCCGCGCTCGGCGGCAGTCTCGGGCAGATCGAAAATGCCGCGGAAATCGGCATGGAGCACAATCTCGGCCTGACCTGCGATCCGATCGGCGGTTTAGTGCAGATTCCCTGCATCGAGCGCAACGCCATGGGTGCAGTCAAGGCCATCAATGCCAGCCGTATGGCCCTGCGCGGCGACGGCAAACACCGCGTCTCGCTCGACAAAGTCATCAAAACCATGCGCGATACCGGCCGCGATATGGCCGAGAAGTACAAAGAGACCTCCCGTGGCGGTCTGGCCGTGAATGTGATTGAATGTTGAAGTGATGGGCCTGGGAACATTTCCCGAAGGAGCCGGGCGGTGAACGAGTTGTGGCAGAGCTTGCAGTGGCGGCGCGTGGCGGTCTACATCGCGCTGTATCTTCTGCTCAGTTATCTGGCCACATCCTTCATCAACACGCCTGACCAAGTCACCCTGCTTTGGCCGGCCTCCGGACTGGCGCTGGCGTTCGTGCTGCGCTTCGGACTGCTCTGGTGTCTGCCGATGGCCGTGGCCATCCTGCTGGTTCATGTTCTGATGAATCCGGTGCCTCTGGCGTTCGTGCCGTTCTCCTTGGGCTCCAATATCCTTGGCGTGATCGTGGCGGTTCTCTATGTCCGCTCCCGCGAATTCGACCGGATGCTGTCGATCAAGGGCGGTTTCACCCTGATCCAGGGCGCCCTGCTGATGTCGATGATCAGCGGCCTGATCGGCGTGGCCGGCCTGCATTTGAACGGAATGATGGGCGGCGATTTCTGGCTGGCGCTGCTGAAATGGAGTCTGGGCGATCTGCTCGGCATCATCTGCATCGCTCCGGCGACGCTGCTGGTGATCTCACCGGTGTCCAAGGACCCCGATTCGCCGCCGGCCTCGGGCTACGACGGTCCGAACTCCCGGCTGGCCTGGAGTTTCCTGCTGGTGCTGTCGCTGACGCTGATTTTCTTCGGCGGCTACAGCACCAGTCCGTATGTGCTGAGCCTGGCCATGCTGCCGATCGCCCTGGTGGTCTGGAGCGCCATCCGCCTGCCGCCGGTCTGGACCACCGTCGGCAACGCACTGACGGTATTGGCGGTGACCGGCATGATCGGCCTCGGCCTCGGCGGATTCAAGCCGCCGGAGGACTTTTCGGATACCGTATTCCTGCTGGTGTTCCTGTGTCTGATGGCGATTTTTCCGCTGATCCTGATGGCCAGCAATCACGAGAGCCGGAAATCGGCCCAGAAACTGTTCCGGCGCGCCACCACCGACGCCGAAACCGGACTGCCGAACCGGACTGCCTTCGAAGACGCGGCACGCAGCGCCATTGACGGTATCGGACCGGTCCGCACGCTCGCCTATCTGGACTTCGATCATTTCAAAGTCGTCAACGATACCGCCAGCCATGAAGCCGGCGATGCCCTGATCAAAGGCGTGGCCTCGATGCTGTCGGCCGGACTGTATCCGGAAGACCGCGTGTTCCGCATCGGCGGCGATGAGTTCGCCCTGCTGATGATGTGCGAGGGCCGCGAGGCCGATCTGCGCGCGCAACGGGTGCTTCGCACCATCGAAACCTTCCGCACCGGCTGGAAGCACCATATCCTGTCGACCACCGCCAGCATCGGCCTGGCCACGCTGCGTCCGGGAAAAAGCGAATTCGCGCAGTTGCTGTCGCAGGCCGATGCCGCCTGCTTCACCGCCAAGGAACAGGGCGGCAACCGGATCTGCATCGCCGGCCAGGACAGCCCCGCGTTGCAGATGCAGACCGATGCGATGGAGTGGGCGGTGCGCATCCGCCAGGCGCTGGCCCAGAATCACTTCGAACTGGAGTGCCAGGACATCATGCCGCTGTCGGCCAACGGCGATTCCGGCCATTATTTCGAAGTCCTGCTGCGGATGCGCGACCCGGCCAGCGGCCGCCTGCTGCCGCCCGGCCTGTTCATTCCCGCGGCGGAGCGTTTCCATCTGGGCACCCGCATCGACCGGTATGTGATCGACATGCTGCTGTCCTGGATGGACGCGCATCCGGAGCAGGCGGATTCGGTGGCGGCCTGCTCGATCAACCTTTCCGCCGGTTCGATGGAAGACGAATCGTTCGCGCTGTTCATGCGCAACCGCCTCAACAAATCGCGTTTCCCGGCCTACAAGATCATCTTTGAAATCACCGAAACCAGTGCCATGCTCGATCTTTCCCGGGCACAGGCGCTGATCGCCGATCTGCGCCGCATCGGCTGCCGGTTCGCGCTGGACGATTTCGGCACCGGCTTCTGCTCCTTCAAATACCTGCAGGATCTTGATGTCGACATGTTCAAGATCGACGGCAGTTTCGTGCGTGACCTGGAAACCTCGGACCTGTCGAAGGCGGTCATCCACTCCATCACCTACATCGCGCATGTGCTGAACAAGATCACCGTCGCCGAACACTGCGAATCGGAAGCACTGATTACCCAATTGCGCGAACTGGGCGTTGACAAGGTCCAGGGCTACGGCATCCATAAACCGCAGCCGATCGGCGATTACTTCTCACGGACCGACTGAATGCGGCGTTGTCCGTTGTTCCTGCTTCTGGCTCTGTCGGCAACGTCAACGACCGCGCATACGCGCCTAGTGGTCAATCGGCAGACTCTGGAAAACACGGTGAGTGTCGAGACCGAACTGTTCGGTCCGGTGCAGGTTCAGTTGCGCCAGCGCGGCAAGGGCGCCGTGTTGGCCGAGCAGGTCCTGGACGGTCCGGGGGTATTTACCCTTTCCGGTCTGCCTCCCGGATCCCTGTCCAATCTTGAACTGGACGCGGTACCGGGGCGGCCGGTAGCCGCCGCCATGCATGAGTACCGCAAACCGTTCAGCGACTATGCCGATTGGCGCATCAGCCAGGGCTTCCATGGCCAGGCCAGCCATAGCGATGCCCTGAATGCCTATGCCGTCGACTTCGCACTGCTGATGGGAACGCCGGTCAAGGCCGCGCGTTCCGGCGTGGTGATGGAAGTCAGCGACGGCAATCCGGACCGGGGCGGTGTGCGCAAGACGGATCTGGACAAGGCCAACATCATCCGCATCGTGCACGAGGACGGCAGCATGGCGGTTTACGGCCATCTGCTGCAGGACAGCGTCACGGTCAAGCCCGGACAATGGGTGCCGGCCGGCGCGGTCATCGCCCAGAGCGGCAACAGCGGCTACTCGCACGGGCCGCACCTGCATTTCGCGGTCCAGATCAATACCGGCATGCAATTGCAGTCGGTGCCGTTCCGCATGCGGGCCGCCGACGGCAGCATGCTGGTTGAACCCTGAACGCCTGAGCGGAAACGACAGGGCACCACATGGTGCAATGCTATAATTGCGCATCGTTTTTCCGAACCGGACCCATGACCACCGAACACGCCCTGCAAACGGCCCGGCGCCGCACCTTTGCGATTGTCTCGCACCCCGATGCCGGCAAGACCACGCTGACCGAGAAGCTGCTGCTGTTCGGCGGCGCGATCCAGATGGCCGGTTCGGTCAAGGGCCGCAAGGCCGGCCGGCATGCGACCTCGGACTGGATGGCGCTGGAGAAGGAACGCGGCATCTCGGTGACGTCCTCGGTCATGCAGTTTCCTTACGAAGACCGCATCGTCAACCTGCTGGATACCCCCGGACACGCCGATTTCGGTGAAGACACCTACCGGGTGCTGACGGCCGTCGACTCGGCCCTGATGGTCATTGACGTCGCCAAAGGCGTCGAAGAACGCACCATCAAGCTGATGGAAGTCTGCCGGCTGCGCGACACGCCCATCATGACCTTCATCAACAAGCTCGACCGCGAAGGCCGTTCGCCGATCGAGCTGCTCGATGAAGTCGAATCGGTACTCGGCATCCAGTGCGCACCGGTGATCTGGCCGATCGGCATGGGACAGCGCCTGAAGGGCGTCGTGCATCTGCTGAGCGGCGAGGTGCATCTGTTCGAACCCGGACGCAACTTCACCCGCCAGGACTCGACCATCTTCGCCTCGCTTGATGACCCGGGCCTGCTTGAACGCATTGGCGCGCCGATGCTGGCGGAACTGCGCGAGGAGCTGGAACTGGTCGAAGGCGCGTCGCATCCGTTCGACAAGGATAAATACCTGGCCGGACAGCAGACGCCGGTGTTTTTCGGCTCCGCCGTCAACAACTTCGGCGTGCAGCTGCTGCTCGATTTCTTCGTCGAGCATGCGCCGGCGCCGAAGCCGCGCATGACCACCGTGCGCGAGGTGTCGCCGCAGGAAGAGGCCTTTTCCGGCTTCGTATTCAAGATCCAGGCCAACATGGATCCGCAGCACCGCGACCGCGTCGCTTTCCTGCGGATCTGCTCGGGCCGCTTCGATGCCGGCATGAAGGCCTTCCATGTGCGCAGCGGCAAGGACACCAAACTGGCCAATGCCCTGACCTTCATGGCCTCCGACCGCGAGCATGTCGAAACCGCCTACCCGGGCGATGTCATCGGCCTGCACAACCACGGCACCATTTCCATCGGCGATACCTTCACCGCCGGCGAGGCAATGAGCTTCACCGGCATCCCCAACTTCGCGCCCGAACTGTTCCGGCGCGCCCGTCTGCGTGATCCGCTGAAACTGAAGCAGTTGCAGAAAGGTCTGGCCCAGCTCTCCGAGGAAGGCGCCACCCAGTTCTTCCGGCCGCTGATGTCGAACGACCTCATTCTCGGCGCGGTCGGCACCCTGCAATTCGACGTGGTGGCCTACCGGCTCAAGGATGAATACTCGGTGGATGCCAGTTTCGAACCGATTTCGATCAGCACCGCGCGCTGGGTGCGCTGCAAGGATGCCCGCAAGCTCGAGGAGTTCCGCGAGAAAGCCGCGCAGAATCTGGCCATCGACGCCGCCGGCGAGCTGGTCTACATCGCCCCGAGCCGGGTCAATCTGCAGCTGACCGAGGAGCGCTGGCCGGATATCGAATTCCTGGCCACCCGCGAGCATGCGCACGCTGTCGGCATCGATTGAGCACATACTCCAATCAAACCGCGCTAGGATGAACGATGCACAGCGAACACCATCTCCGCGCCGAGTTCTATAACGCCGTCACCCATGGCCTCGGGGCATTCCTGAGCGTGGTCGGCGGCATCGTACTGACCACACTGGCCGTGCTGTACGGCAACGGCTGGCAGATCGCCAGCGCCATCATCTTCAGCCTGTCGCTGATCGGCCTTTACGGGGCCTCGACGCTGTACCACTCCACGCACGACCCGGTGGCCAAAAAGCGTTACAAAATCCTCGACCACTGCATGATCTACGTACTGATCGCGGGCAGCTACACGCCGTTCACCCTGATTGCCCTGCGCGAGGACGGCGGCTGGTGGCTGTTCGGCATCAGCTGGAGCATCGCCCTGGCCGGCATCATCTTCAAGCTGTTCTTCACCGGCCGCTTCGAATTGGTTTCGACCCTGATGTATCTGGCCATGGGTTGGATGGTGATGTTCGCCATCGGCCCGATGATGCGCAATGTCGGCACCGCCGAGCTGGTCTGGCTCGGCATCGGCGGCCTGTTTTACAGCTTCGGGACCATCTTCTATCTGATGGACCGGATCAAACACAATCATGCCATCTGGCATGCCTTCGTGCTGGCCGGCAGTGCCAGCCACTTCGCCGCCATCACCTTGCTTGTTCGATTTCGCGCTGGCGCAGCACCAGCAGCGATTTGAGCAGATCACCAATCGAAACCATTCCGGCAAGCCTGCCGCCATCAATCACCGGCAGATGCCGGATCCGGTGCGTCGTCATCAGTGCCATGCAGTGATTCATGCTGTCGCCCGGAGTGACCGTCAACAGCGGCTCACTCATGATTTCGGAAACGGCGGTATCCGCCGAGGACCGACCGCGAAGAATGACCTTCCGCGCATAATCGCGCTCGGTCAGGATGCCGACCGGCCCGCCATCGCGGGTGACCAGAACCGATCCGACATGCCGTTCGGCCATGAGCGCGATGGCTTCCAGGACCGACGCGCCTTCCGGCAGGGACAGGACCGAAGGGTCCGCTTTCTCGTTCAATATAGCCGCCACAGTCGTCATGCCACCCTCCTGCGTTGATCGTGCCCAGTGTACTCCCGAACGGCCGGCAGGCCAACTCAGCGGCAGCAGCCGTCAAGATAGGCGGCGCCGCCCAAACGCTGCATCTGGCGCTGGATGCCGCGGCTGCGGCGCTGCACATAGGGGCCGGGTTTGGCGGCACTGTATTTCTTCGGATTGGGCAGCACAGCAGCCAGGCGCGCCGCCTGCGACGGCCCGATATTGGCCGCGGAAGTCCCGAAATAGCGGCGTGCGGCAGCTTCCGCACCGTAAACGCCGTCGCCGAACTCCACCACATTCACATACACCTCGAGAATGCGCCGTTTCGACCAGAACGTTTCTATCAACAGCGTGTACCAGGCTTCAAGGCCCTTGCGCACGTAACTGCGGCCGCTCCACAGAAACAGATTCTTGGCCAATTGCTGGCTGATGGTGCTGCCGCCGCGGATTTTGCGGCCACGCTGGTTGCCTTGATAGGCTTTTTTCATGGCGGTGATGTCAAAGCCGTGATGCTCGGGAAAACGCTGGTCTTCGGCAGCCACCACGGCCAGGGGCAGCTGCCGTGAAACAGTGCGGTAGCTGCGCCAGCGGTAGTCCACCCGATAGCGCAGGTCGCCCTCCATCCAGGCCTGCAGCACACGGCCGGCCATGAAACTGCTACCGACCGGATCGACCCATTTCAGCACCAGCACCTGGGCCGCGGTCAGCATGACGAACGCCACGGGCAGCCACAGCAGCAGCCGCTTGAGCCGATTCCTGAATGTCCCGCGTCTGGCCAAGCATCTACTCCGCTGATTGCGCGTAAAATAGCACCCAGTTTACCCAAATCCAGACGCTGTGAGGATGCATGCCCGTTGAACGCGACACCCTGACCCGCTTCCTGCTCGAGCGCGCCCATGTGCGCGGCGCACTGGTGCGTCTGGGTGAAACCTGGCGCGACATCGCGGCACGCACCGAGTATCCGCCGGCCGTTGCCGATCAGCTCGCGCAGTGCACCGCCGCATCGGCGCTGTTTACGGCATCGCTGAAAATCGAAGGCCGGCTGTCCATCCAGCTGCGCGGCGATGCCAGCGTGCGCCGCCTGTTCGCCGAATGCACCACCGAAGGCACGCTGCGTGCCATTGCCCATTTCGATGCGCCGGTGCCCGAATCGCTGCATCCGGCCGATTACGGCGAAAAAGCCATGCTGGCCATCACCATTGAAAATGAAGCGGTCAAGGGCCGGGAACCGCAGCGTTACCAGGGCATGGTCGGCTTGCAGGCCGACAGCCTCAGCGAGGCCTTCGAAGCTTATTTCCGGCAATCGGAACAGCTGCCGACCCGCATTCTGCTGTTCAGCCGCGGCCAGGAAGTGGCGGGCATGCTTCTCCAGCAGCTGCCCGAACAGCATTGCGACCCGGAAGACTGGCAACGGGCTCAACTGCTGTTCGATACCCTGCGCGCCGACGAACTGTTCGATCTGGCACCCGAAGACATTCTTTACCGTCTGTTCCATGAGGAATCGGTTCGGGTGCTGGAAAGCAAGCCGCTGGCGTTTGCCTGCTCCTGCAGTCGCGAACGTGTGGAAAATGCCCTGATCAGCCTCGGCCGCGAGGAAATCAGCGAAACCCTGGCTGATACCGGCGAGATCAGCGTGCACTGCGATTTCTGCGGGCAGGGCTACCGGTTCAGCGCCGAAGAAGGCCTGGCCCTGTTCTGGCCGAAATCCGCCGTTCCGGCCAGCGATCGCCTGCATTGACCCCGCCACGCCATTTCCGGTGAACTTTCGCCGGGTTTTGCCGTCCAAGGCCAAGGAGACTACAATGGCCCTGATGAAGCGCACCCCGCTCGCACTGATGACCGCCACGCTGATGTTCGGCACGGCAGTGCTCGGCCAGGATTCAACCCGTCAGCTGCTGAAAGCCAACACCACACCGACCGTGATTCCGGTCTGGAATGTGCACAGCGGCCAGATCGAGGGCCTGCTGGTGCTTGAAGACGATCCCCAGAAGAAAAACCGGGCTTGGGTGCGCGCGCCCCGGACGGGCAGTCCGCTGGGCGCTCTGGGCGGTGTCGAAGGCATCAACCTCGACAACGGCATGGCCATCTTCTGCTCGGGACAAAGTAACGGCTTCAGCCAGTTGTCCCTGCTGGAAAGCTGCCAGCTGGGCAAGAAGTCGGCACGCTATCCGGCCATCAACAGTCCGGGTCTGGAAACCAAAGCCATGCTGCAGCGCAAGAGCGGTGTCAGCGAGCTCGGGTTGCCCGGTCTGTCGGCCAATCAGCGCCGGTTCATGACCACCGAATTCGATGCGCCAGCCGCCGGCAAAGCGTTCAACATGTCACCGGTGAAAACCAGCCAGGGCTGGGTTTCCATCAACGGCGAGCTGACCCGCGCCAAACTGATTCCGGCTTCGCAGTTCCCGAACGGCGTACCCACCGAGTGGGACCGCAAGACCTTCGAAATTCCAGAACGGCAGAAATCGCTGTCCGGTGAAGTGGTCGGCAACGTCGTGCAAATCCCCGGTCAGGACAATCTGCAGTCCATCGGTGCCGGCGTCAGCTGGAAAACGCCATGGAAGGGCAAGGTCTCGGTCGGTGCCGAAAGTCTGCTCAGCCAAGGCCGCAGCTCGCTGAACATGGACAACACCGCCAGTGCGCCGATTACCGACCAGCGCATTGATGGCGTTCGCCCTTATGTGCGGGTGGAAATCGACCTGTAAACGCCGCAGGCATCCCATTCCTGTAACGGGCCCCGGCCCTTTTTTTTGGCCTACGTATGTGACAAAAGAAACCGCCGGCTTGCGCCGGCGGTCAGATGTTGCAATGGGTATAACTTTATTAGAAGTCCTGACGGTAGGACATGTACCAGTAGGCACCGCCCGGCAGGTCGTACGAAGCGTCGAAGCTGTGTGCGAAGGTGTTGTACAGGATCGGCGGTTCTTTGCCGAACAGGTTGCGGGCACCAACGGACACGGTGGCATCCCACGGCGCTTTCCACGACACGTTCAAGTCATGAACAGCATAGGCACCGGTGCGGTTCACACCCACACGATCTTCGGTGCGGTTACCGATCGGAGTCGCAAGCGGGGTAATGGTTACCGTACACTTATTCTTGCCACCGGCGCTCAGGAGGTTGTCGTACCAGCCTTCATTCACAGTACCGACGAACAGGTAGTCAGGTGAGCAGTCTTCCTGCAGGCTGGACATATAGCGCGTGGTCCAACGCACCGAGTAATCGCCTTTGGTCCAGTCAATGGTAGCAACCGAACGGTATTCGAAGTTCGGTGAACCATTGTAGAAGCCCGTGGAATCACTGAAGCCGCTCAGAGCATTGTTACGGAACTCGCTCTTCTCGGTCCAGCTGGTATCCAGCGAGAAGCGGAAGTTGCCCCAATCGCCGGCGTCCCAACGGTAAGCTGCACCCAAGTCAATACCCGACAGGCGAGCCTCGGCGAAGTTGAAGCCGGTGGTGTCCACGGTGACCAGGTCGCCGGTGGTCGGATCACGCTCAACGCGGTCGCAGAACACCGGATCCGGACTGCCGTAGATGCCCAAGCCCAAACAACGGTTCATGGTTTCGGTGACGCCGATGGTGCTGATGACATCATTCAGATTGGCTTTCCAGTAGTCGACGGTCAGGTCGAGACCTTCCGCCCAACCCGGGCTGTACACAAAGCCGTAGGTGAAGTTGGTGCCGTATTCCGGACGCAGGTCCGGGTTACCGCCGCCGGTGGAGCGGATTTGCGAGTTATTCTGCACGGTGCCCCAACCGCTGAGGCCGGTCAGACCGGCAGCCGTACACGCCGCGGCGTTAGCCGGGGTGTTCCAACCAGAACCCTGCGCGCCAAGAACGTTGGTGCGGCAAGGATCATTCGCTTGTGGAAAGCCTTCGCCTTTACCGGCGAACAGATCGTTGACCGACGGTGCGCGGAAGTTTTCACCCCACGAAGCGCGGATCAGCAGCGAGTCCATCGGTTTCCATTTCAGGCCATACATGGCATTGGTCGGGGAGCCCGGATCCGGATTGTATTCAGTCAGACCGATGAAGCCATGAGCGGAATAGTCGGATTTGCGGACGGCGGCGCGGATTTCGAGCTCCTTGGCCAGGAACACGTCTTTCAGCAGCGGCACGGTGACTTCAGCGAAGTATTCGGTCACTTCCGTTTCGCCTTTGGTCGGCTGCGAGAAGTTATCCGAGGAACCACCCGAGGACACCAGGGTATCCGGCTGATCGAAGCCGCTGTCACGACGGTATTCGAAACCGACGGCGAAGCTCAGCATGCCGGCCGGCAGTTCGAACAGATCACCCGTCAGGTTACCGGCGTAGTTGATCAGCGTGTTGCCGGCGGTCGACACTTGCGTGTAACCGACGTAGTTCAGCATGGCAGCGACGTCGCTGGCATTGATGGCACGCGCGGGAAGATCGCCGTAGCCATAGCCGTTCGGGGTGGTGCCCAGACCCAGGGTCGGGCCGCCGAAGATGTTGAACGGGGTGCAACCCGGACCGAGGGCATTCTTCATGTTGAACAGATTGACGTAACCGGTACCACGGCTGTCGCGCTGGCTGTCATTACGTGCGGCCATCACGTCCCAGGAGAAGTAACGATCGCCCACTTGGAAGCTGCCTTCCAAACCGGTCTGGATGGTGAAGATGTCATAATCGTAGCTCGGATTACGCGGGCCGAGGGCCGACATCCGGAAGTAGCCGGAGTTATAGGCCGTGCCATTCGGGCTGAACACGGTGTCCGGAGCAATACCGAACTTCCACTGCGGACCGGCACCACCGCTGAGCGCGAAAGTCAGCGGCACTTCGGCCAGCTGCTGGTTCGAGTAGCGCTTGGTGTAGTTGACGCGGGCATAAGCCGAGATGTTGTCGGTCACTTGGAAGCGACCGGCACCGAACATGTTCAGGCGCTGGGCAGGCTGCTGCAGGTAGTTAATCGGCGAGAAGTTGTAACGAGCCGAGTTGGTGAAGGGAACCACGTCGGCGGCGTTAATCACGCCATCGGCGTCATAGGTCGGACGGATGGTACGGCTCGGGCCGCTGGCGTTGTTGGTGGTGTAGAAACGGCCGTATTGGCTGGAGGACGAACCGTACGGGCAGTAGCCGCCGTAGTATTCGAAGCAACCGTAGTACGGTTCGCGCGAAATCAGGCGATCGCCGGCCATGATGGCTTCTTGTTCGGAGTAGCTGATGCTCAGCACGCCGGAAGTACGCTCACCGGCGGCACCGATGGTGATGTCGGCGGAACGCTGGGCGCCGTCACCCTTTTGGGTTTGGCCGTAGGAAAGGCCGATCTGGGCACCTTCGAAGTTTTTGCGGGTGATGATGTTGACCACACCGGCGATGGCGTCGGAACCGTACACGGCCGAGGCGCCGTCTTTCAGCACGTCGATGCGTTCGATGATGGCGACCGGGATGGTCGACAGATCGACAACGCCGTCAAGGTCGGTGACCCAGCGTTTGCCGTCCACCAGAACCAGCGTGCGGTTAGCACCCAGGCCACGGAGGGAGATCTGCTGCGAACCATCGGAACCGTTGGTTTGGGTGGTGGTGGTGGACAGACCCGAACCGTCCGAAGACGTGATGTTGTTCAGGATGTCGAACACGTTGGTCAGACCGGATTTTTCGATGTCGGCGCGGGTAACCACGGCGACCGGCTGGGTGGTTTCAGCGTCGGCGCGTTTGATGCGCGAACCGGTAACTTCCACGCGATCCAAAGTCTTGGCTTCGTCTTTTTCCTGGGCAAAGGCGGTGACCGATGCTGCGGAAGAGGCGGCGCCAACAAACAATGCAAACTTAATTGCATCTGAAAGCTTAGTCACATTAGACATTTTGTCTCTCTCCAAATTGATAAATGAGCCTTGGTGAACCCCAAACGGTGATTAATTTGAGGTTCAGGCACTTTCAACTCTAACGCAATTTTTACAATATGCCAACACATTCGAATGAAAAAATTATGTTAATGCCCCCGTTCTGAAACTGAATGGAATTGCCG
>NZ_JAPDUI010000032.1 GCF_025980345.1 Arenimonas sp. GDDSR-1
TCCGCCAAAGCCGGACTGGTTTCATCCACCCACTCGCCGGCGTCCTGGCCATAGACGGCCGTGGAACTCACCAACAGACAACGCTTCGGCTGCAGTACCTCGCAGGCTCTGGCCAAACCCTCGACATACAGTCGGCGGTAAGCGTCTTCGTTGCGGGCATCCGGTGTGGCGCAGAACACCAGCCAATCGGGCATGGTCGGCATGCGCTTCAAATGCGCGGCCTGCGAGAGATCGCCGGTCACCGCCAGCACGCCGTCGGGCATCGGCAAAGGCCTGCGGCGCAGGGTCGCCACTGCATCGCCGGCAGCGAGGCGCTGCTGCGCGACACGCCGGCCGAGGTCGCCGGCACCGAGGATTGCGATCTGGAAAGCCATCTTTCGCCCGTTACGGATTTTCAATGGCAATGGTAGCATTGAGGCATGAACGCGAGGTCAAACCTGATTCTGATCGGACCGATGGGCGTGGGCAAAACCACCCACGGCAAGTGGCTGGCGCGCCACCTGGAAAAGACCTTCATCGATCTGGATGCCTATATTGAGAACCGGACCGGCGCCAGCATCGTGGATATTTTCGAACTGGAAGGCGAAGCCGGTTTCCGAAAGCGCGAATCGGAAGCGCTCGCCGCGGTCCTGGCCGACAATGACCAGGTCATCGCCACCGGCGGCGGTGCCGTCTTGAATGAAGGCAACCGCCAGCTGATGCGGCAGCGTGGCCTGGTGGTGCATCTGCACATTCCGCCCGAGCAGCAGCTGCAGCGTCTGGCCAATGACCGCAAGCGCCCGCTGCTGCAACACGAAGACCGTGCCGGCCGTCTGCAGCAGCTGTATGAGGTGCGGACGCCGCTCTACCGCGACTGCGCCGACATCAGCCTGGACCTCAGCCGCATGCCGATGTCCAAGATCCGGCCGCATCTTCTGCAGGCCATTACCGAATACCGTACCGAAAGGACCGCACCGCATGCCTGAATTGACCGTCAGCCTCGGCGAACGCTCCTACCCGATCCGCATCGCCGATGGCCTGCTCGGAATGCCGGGGGCATTGCCGATGTCCGGACCCTGCCTGATCGTGACCGATGACCATGTGGGACCCTTGTATGCCGAACGCCTGAGACAGGCCATCGGCCGCAACGATTGCCCGCTCTGGCAGATGCCTGCCGGCGAGCCGGAAAAAAACCTGAATCGATTTGCCGAACTGCTGCAGACCATGGCCGCGCAGGGCCTGAGCCGCAACGCCACGGTCCTGGCCCTCGGCGGCGGCGTCATCGGCGATCTGGCCGGTTTCGCGGCCGCCTGCTACATGCGCGGCATTGCCTTCATCCAGATTCCCACCAGCCTGCTGGCCATGGTCGACTCCTCGGTGGGCGGCAAGACCGCGGTGGATCTGGCCGCCGGAAAAAATCTGGTCGGCGCGTTCCACCAGCCGCAGGCGGTCTGGATCGATACCGCGGTGCTGGCCACCCTGCCCGATCGCGAATTCCGGGCGGGCCTTGCCGAGGTGGTGAAATACGGCGCGATTGCCGACCCGGAGTTCTTCGCATGGCTGGAACATCAGGCCGATGCCCTATTGGCCAAGAACCCGGACGCCCTGGCCCATGCCATTGCGCATTGCTGCGCACAAAAAGCCGGCGTGGTGGCCCGCGATGAAACCGAACAGGGCGAACGCGCGCTGCTGAACTTCGGGCACACCTTCGGGCATGCCTTGGAAGTGCTGACCGATTACGGCACGCTGGTACATGGCGAAGCAGTCGCCATCGGCATGCATCTGGCGGCGGCCTATTCGACGCATCAGGATCTGGCGCCGGAATCCGACCGGCTGCGTCTGCAGCAACTCCTCTCCCGCTTCGGATTGCCGACCGCAATGCCGCCGGGCGTGGATAGCGAAGCGCTGTTGGCCAAAATGCGCCTGGATAAAAAAGCGGTCAGCGGCAATCTGCGGTTGATTCTGTGGCAGGGCATCGGGAAAGCCTTCATTGCCGAAACTATCGATGCCACCGGGCTTCACGGCTTTCTGGAAAATCACGCCGCCGTGGATTGACCTGAATCAAACCGATGCCCTGGAATTGGACTATGCTGTGCCTACCAATCCTTACCGGAGTCGCATCATGAAAGCCAATGTCGGAAATACGGATCGCCTTATCCGCATCATCCTCGGTCTGGTCATCATCGGCTGGGGCGTGATGAACGCCAACTGGCTCGGCGCCATCGGCCTGATTCCGCTGGCCACCGCTTTCCTGCGTTGGTGCCCGGCCTACCTGCCGTTCGGCCTTTCCACCTGCAAAACCGAATGAACGGCGCCATCACCACCATCAAAGCCGGTATCGGATTCGGTACCGCGCTGGCGATCACCATCTCCTGGAGCGTGAATAAATCCATTCTGTGGGCCATCGTACATGGCTTCCTGTCGTGGATTTATGTCATTTACTACGCCCTGTTCAAGGGCTGAGCGGCTCGGAGCGCCTGAAACCGCGATACAATAGCGGCCATGCGCGTTCTCATGCAACAACCCCCGCAAGGCCTTGAATCGCCCCGTTACGTCAGCATCAGCCTGCAGCAGGATCTGCTGGGCGGCTGGTTGCTGGTCCGCGAGTCCGGACTGATCGGCGGCAAAAGCCAGTTGAAACGCGAACAGTTCCTCGACGACGAGCCCGCCCTCGCGGCATTCGAAAAAGCACGCGCCGCTCACTCGAAAAAAGGCTATCAGGTCATGTTCATCCAAGGCGTGGCGGAACCGAAATCATGAATACCCGTTTTCTCGATACCATCGCCGGCAAGCCGGTTGACGCCACTCCGGTCTGGTTGATGCGCCAAGCCGGCCGTTATCTGCCGGAATACCGCGCCACCCGCGCCAAGGCCGGCAGCTTCATGGGCCTGGCTACCAATCCGGAGCTGGCCTGCGAAGTGACCCTGCAGCCGCTGGACCGCTACGATCTGGATGCCGCCATTCTGTTTTCCGACATCCTGACCGTGCCCGATGCGATGGGTCTGGGTTTGAGTTTTGCCGAAGGCGAAGGCCCGCGTTTTGCCCGCCCGGTGCGCAGCGCCGCCGATATCGCCAAGCTGGCGGTTCCGGATATCGGCACCGAGCTGCGTTACGTCACCGATGCGGTCAGCCTGATCCGTCGCGAATTGAACGGCCGTGTGCCCTTGATCGGTTTCTCCGGAAGCCCCTGGACCCTGGCCTGCTACATGGTCGAAGGCGGCGGCTCCGACAACTTCGCCCGCATCAAATCGCTGGCGTTGAATGAACCCAAATTGATGCACCAGCTGCTTGAAGTGGTCACCGATTCGGTCATCGCCTATCTGGCCGCACAACGTGCCGCCGGCGCCCAGGCCCTGATGGTGTTCGACACCTGGGGCGGCGTACTGGCCCCGCACATCTACCGCGAATTCTCCTTGCGCTATCTGACCCGCATCGCGCAATCCCTGCCGCGCGGCGAAGGCGAAGCCAACACCCCGCTGATCCTGTTCGGCAAAGGCAATGCCGCCTATCTGGAAGAACTGGCCGCCAGCGGCGCCGAAGGCGTCGGGGTCGATTGGCTGGTGTCGCTGGAAGAAGCCCGCCGCCGTACCGGCGGCAAAGTCGCGCTGCAGGGCAATCTCGATCCGGTCACTTTATATGCCCAACCGGATACCATCCGTGCCGAAGTGGCGCGCACGCTGGCCAGCTATGGCAAGGGCTCCGGCCACGTGTTCAATCTCGGTCATGGCATGTCGCCGGACATGAATCCGGATCATGTCAAAGTCCTGGTGGATGCGGTGCATGAGCTCAGTCGGCCGTATCATGCCTGAGCCTAGCAAGCCTTATAAAAAAGCCGGATTGAATCCGGCTTTTTTTTGATCAAGCATCCGGTCCGAGGGCGGATTTGCGCCGGGCCGCCTCTTCCTCGCTGAGCAGCTCGCCTTCCCATTTACCGATGACCGCCGAGGCGATGGAATTGCCGACGGCATTGGTGGCCGAGCGGCCCATGTCGAGGAAGCGGTCGATGCCCAGAATCAGCACCATGCCTTCCACCGGCAGACCGAACTGCGCCAGCGTGCCGGCGATGACCACCAGCGAGGCCGAGGGAATGCCGGCCATGCCTTTGGAGGTCACCATCAAGGTCAGCAGCATGGCGATCTGCGTACCGAGCGTCATCTCGATGCCGTACACCTGGGCGATGAAGATGGCCGCAAACGCGCAATACATCATCGAGCCGTCGAGATTGAAGGAATAGCCCAGCGGCATGACGAAACTGGAGATCTTGCGGCTGACCCCGAAGCGGTCCAGCGCATCCAGGATTTTCGGGTAGGCCGCCTCCGAGGAAGCGGTGGCGAACGACAGAAAGAAGGCCTCCTTGATTTCGTGCAGCAGCGAATAGACGCGGCGGCCGAGGAAGAAGTGGCCGACGGCAACCAGCAGCAGCCAGAGCGTGACCAGCGCCAGATAGAAGCACAGGATGAATTTCAGATAAGTCAGCAGGATGCCGAGACCCTGGTTGGCGACCGCACCGGCCATGGCCGCAAATACGGCAAACGGCGCGAACTTCATCACGTAGCCGGTGATTTTGATCATGACGTGCGAGAGCTGCTCGATCATGTCCTGCAGGGTCTGGCCGGACTTGCCGAGCGAGCCCAGGGCAACGCCGAAGAACAGCGAGAACACCACGATCTGCAGCAGTTTGTTTTCGCCCAGGGCATTGCCGCCGGCGGCGTTGATGATCGAGGTCGGAATCAGCTGGTTGGTGACGAAGGCGACGAACCCGGAATCATGCACGCCCACCTGGAAATTGGCCAGCTTTTCCTGGCTGGCGGCGATCATCTCGGCGGTCGGCGGGGCCAGGCCGGCGCCGGCGCCGGGCTGCAGCACATTGGCGAACAGCAGACCCAAGGCCAGGGAAATCAGGGAGGCGATGACGAACCAGCCCAGCGCCTTCATGCCGACGCGGCCGACGCCGCCGGTGTTGCCCATATGCGCGATGCCGATGACCAGGGTCGAAAACACCAAGGGCGCGATGATCATCTTGATGGCCCGCAGGAACAGCGTAGCCAGCAAAGTCACATAGGACATGTCGACGCTGATCGCCTTGGTATTGACCAGCCAGCCAAAGACGATGCCCAGTCCCATGGCGACGATGATCCACAGCGCCAGCCGTTCCGCGCCTTTTTTATCCGTAAGATCCGATGACGACACCCTGCACCCTTTGCGCCGTGGGCGCCTGCAATCAAACAGTCTGCATTGTGGCGTCAGCGCCCTTGCCGGTCAAGACATCCGCGTCAGGGCCGGCGCTCGGCACCGGCCCTGCCCATCGGCTTATTTGCGGAAAATCAACCCGGCACCTTCGGCATCGACCTGCACGGTATCGCCGGACACGAACTCGCCGCCGAGGATCTTGTTGGCCAGCGTATTCTCCAGCAGCTGCTGGATGGCACGCTTGAGCGGCCGGGCGCCGTATACCGGATCGAAGCCTTGCGAGCCGAGCAGATCCAGCGCCGCCGTGCTCAGCTTCAGGGTAATGCCGCGCTCGGCCAGACGCTTGGCCAACGAACGGGTCTGGATTTCGGCAATGGCGCGGATGTGTTCGGCCGCCAACGGGTGGAACACCACGATGTCGTCGAGCCGGTTGATGAATTCCGGACGGAAATGCGACTGCACCGAACCCATCACCGCCGCCTTCATCTGCGTATAGGCTTCCGGACTCAGGCCCTGGCGCTCGGCGATTTCCTGGATGTGCTGCGAGCCGAGGTTGGATGTCATCACGATTACTGCGTTGCGGAAATCCACGGTCCGGCCCTGGCCGTCGGTCAGACGGCCATCGTCAAGCACCTGCAACAGGATATTGAACACATCCGGATGCGCCTTCTCGACTTCATCGAGCAGGATCACCGAATACGGACGGCGGCGCACGGCTTCGGTCAAATAACCGCCCTCTTCGTAACCGACGTAGCCCGGAGGCGCGCCGATCAGACGCGACACCGAGTGCTTTTCCATGAACTCGCTCATGTCGATGCGGACCATGGCATCCGGACTGTCGAACAGGAATTCGGCCAGTGCCTTGCACAGCTCGGTCTTGCCGACACCGGTCGGGCCCAGGAACAGGAACGAACCGTTCGGCCGGTTCGGATCGGACAGGCCGGCGCGCGAACGGCGGATGGCCGCGGATACCGAGGTCACCGCTTCATCCTGGCCGATCACCTTGCGGTGCAGCTCGCCTTCCATGCGCAGGAGTTTTTCGCGCTCGCCTTCCAGCATCTTGCTGACCGGGATGCCGGTCCAGCGCGACACCACTTCGGCGATTTCATCGGCGGTGACTTTGTCCTGCAGCAGTTTGAACCCCTGGGTTTCAACCGCCATGGCGGCGCCCAGCTGTTTTTCCAGTTCCGGAATGCGGCCGTACTGGATTTCGCTCATCAGGGCGATGTCCTGCTTGCGCTGCGCGGCATCAAGCTCGAGGCGTGCCTGTTCCAGCTGTTCCTTGATGCGGGTGGTGCCGGTCAGCGTGGCCTTTTCGGCTTTCCAGATTTCTTCCAGATCGCTGAACTCGCGCTCCAGCTTGTCGATTTCCTGTTCGAGATCGTCCAGGCGCTGTTTGGATTCGCGGTCCTTCTCTTTCTTCAGGGCTTCGCGCTGCATCTTCAGCTGGATCAGACGGCGCTCCATGCGGTCCATCTCTTCCGGCTTGGAATCGATCTCCATGCGGATGCGGGAAGCGGCTTCATCCATCAGGTCGATGGCTTTGTCCGGCAGCTGGCGGTCGGCGATGTAACGGTGCGACAGGGTGGCCGCCGCGACGATGGCCGGATCGGTGATTTCGACGCCGTGGTGCACGGCATAGCGCTCCTTCAGACCGCGCAGGATGGCAATGGTGTCTTCCACCGACGGCTCGCCGACGAACACTTTCTGGAAGCGGCGTTCGAGCGCGGCATCCTTCTCCACATACTGCCGGTACTCATCGAGCGTGGTGGCGCCGATGCAATGCAGCTCGCCGCGGGCCAGCGCCGGTTTCAGCATGTTGCCGGCATCCATGGCGCCTTCGCCCTTGCCGGCGCCGACCATGGTGTGCAGCTCGTCGATGAACAGGATGACATTGCCTTCCTGTTTCGAAAGATCGCTCAGCACCGCCTTCAGGCGTTCTTCGAATTCACCGCGGAACTTAGCGCCGGCGATCAGCGCGCCCATGTCGAGCGCGAGCACGCGCCGGCCACGCAGGCCTTCGGGCACTTCGTTGTTGATGATGCGCTGGGCCAGGCCCTCGACGATGGCGGTCTTGCCGACGCCGGGCTCGCCGATCAGCACCGGATTGTTCTTGGTGCGGCGCTGCAGCACCTGGATGGTGCGGCGGATTTCCTCGTCGCGGCCGATGACCGGATCGAGTTTGCCGCTTTCGGCGCGCTCGGTCAGATCGATGCAGTATTTTTCCAGGGCCTGCCGGTTTTCCTCGGCATTGGCGTCGGTCACCGTTTCGCCGCCGCGCAGGGCCTGAATGGCCTGCTCCAGTTTGGCCTTGTCCGCGCCGGCGGCTTTCAAGGCGCGCCCGGCCGGGCCACTGTCGCCGGCCACGGCCAGCAGAAACCATTCGCTGGCGATGAATTGGTCCTGATGCTGCTGGGCCAGCTTGTCGGTCTGGTTGAGCAGGCGCGACAGTTCGTTACCCACCGACACCTGTCCGTCCTGGCCGGCCACTTTCGGCAATTGGTCGAGTGCCTCGGCCAGTTTCTGTTTCAGCACCGGCAGGTTGACGCCGGCCTGACGCAGCACCGGCAGGCTGTTGCCGCCCTGTTGGTCGATCAGCGCCGAGAGCAGATGCGCCGGTTCGATGATGCTGTGGTCACGGCCGACGGCCAGACTCTGGGCATCGCTCAAAGCCTGCTGGAATTTGCTGGTGAATTTATCGATACGCATGTGGCACCTCTTTCATGGATTGCGCCCCAAGGCGCCTGTTCATGAAATTGGGGTGCCGGCACCGCTCTTCAAGGCCGCCGTTCAGCTTCGGGCAGGGATTCGGTACGGCGTTTCTGATGCCAGTGCATCAGCGGCCACAGCAGCAACGCCCCGAGCAGGATGACACCGACCCCGAGCACGGCACCCAGCTTCACATAAGCCAGGCTGGAATAAAACAGATACGCCGAGGACGCCGCGAACAGCAGCGGCAAGACCGGGTACCACGGCACGCGGAAGGGCCGCGGCGCGTCCGGAAACCGGCGTCGCAAGCGGATGACCGCAATGCCGCTGAGCATGAGGAAGAACCAGTACACCGGCGACAGGTAATCGACCATGGTCGAAAAGCCGCCACGGGTGAGCGTGCCGAAACCGACCAGCAGCATGGAGACCGCGCCCATGGCAATCATCGCCCCGCGCGGCACGCCCTTTTCGCCGTCCCAGCGGCCGACATCCCCCAGCGCCTGCAGATCACGGGCGGTGGCATAGGTCGTGCGCGAGCCGGCCAGCAACAGGGCATTCATCACGCTGATGGAGGTGATGGCCACGATGCTGACGATGACCACTTCTCCGGGATGACCGAAGGCCGTGCGCATCAGATCGGCGGCCGGGGCCTGGCTGTGCGCCAGTCCGTAAAATCCAAGGCCCTGCAGGTAGGCCCAATTGACCCACAGGTACAGGGCGAACACCGTGGCCAAGCCGCCAGCCAGCGCCAGTGGCATGCCGCGCTTGGGATCGCGCATTTCGGCTGACAGGGTTGCGGCATCGCTCCAGCCGCCATAGGCGAGCAGGACATAGACCATCGCCTGGCCGAACCCGGCCACGCCCAGAACCACCGGTACGGCATCGGCCGGCGGCGGTAATGGCTGATGACCGGCAGTGGCCAGATGGATGCCGGCGAAACCCACGATCACCAAACCGGCCAGCACCAGCAGCATCAGCACGAACTGGGCGCCGATGCCGACACTCAGACCCCGCAGATTCATCAGTACCAGCGCGGTAATCAGCAGGGCACCGAACGCCGGGCTGCCGTAGGCACCGAGCGGGATCAGTTGATTGAGGTAATCGCCGAAGACGAAAGCCAGCAGGGCGATGGATCCGGTATGAATGACCGAAAAGCGGGACCAGGCAAATAGCACCGCAATGCGCTGGCCGTAGGCCAGACGCAGGAAATGGTAATCGCCGCCGGTATCGGGAAACGCCGCCGACATTTCGGCAAAACACAGCCCGCCGATCAGGGACAGAATGCCGCCGATGGCCCAGGCCAGCATCAACGTAGCGGGTTGGTCCAGATGCGCCGCCACCTCCGGGGAGGTCCGGAAAATGCCGGCACCGATGACCATGCCGACGCAGACGGCTGCGGCATGACCGACGTGCAGCTGCCGGCGGGGCTGGGGATTCACCGGATTTTCATGCCCGTCCATCACATTCACTCACTCGAAAGTCATCAAACAGGGTAACCCATGGCGCCGGCTTTGCTAAAACGGAATGCGCATGACGGTATGCTGAATAAATATATCTCTTTATGCGGATAGATGTTGACAGAATTTGAAATATCCGGCCAAATGAAAGTCCGCCGTCCGCCCTGCACGGCCCGCCCATCCACCACCCTTCCGAGAATGTCATGAAAATCCCGACCCAACACCTTCTGGCCGCCGCCGTTCTTGCCGCCCTGGGCAGCACCGCCGTGTCCGCACAAACCCCTGCCGATGCCAAAAACCTCGACACCGTCATCGTCACCGGCACCCGTGCGCCGGACCGCACCGCGCTCGAATCGGCCTCGCCGATCGACATCCTGAGCAAACAGGATCTGGCCAAAGCCGGCGTGCTCAACGGTGAGCTCGGTCAGGCCCTGCAGGTGCTGCTGCCCTCGCTGAATTTCCCGCGGCAGTCCAACGCCACCGGCGCCGATCATGTGCGCTCGGCGCAACTGCGCGGCCTCAGCCCGGATCAGGTGCTGGTGTTGGTGAACGGCAAGCGCCGCCATACCTCGGCCATCGTCAACCTGGAAGCCAAAACCGGCAAAGGCACCAACCCGGTGGACTTCAATTCGATTCCGGTCAGCGCCATCGCCCGCATTGAAGTACTGCGTGACGGTGCCGGTGCCCAGTACGGCTCGGACGCCATCGCCGGCGTCATCAACGTCATCCTCGATGACAATCCCGAAGGCGCTTCCGCCAGCATTGCCTACGGCGCGCACCGCACCGATTTCGATCCGACCGGCGACACCCTGATTGACGGCCAGACCACCACCGCCAGCGCCAGTCTCGGCAACAAAATCGGCGAAGACGGTTTCATCCGTTTCGGCGTTGAGTACAAGGACCGCAACGCCACCAACCGCGCCGGTCTGGACCAGCTGCCGTTCTTCGAAAACCAGAGCCCGGAAAACCTAGCCACCATCGGCCAGCGCAACTACCATCCGGGTGATCCCGATACCCAGGACATCAATCTGTGGCTGAATACCGCGGTTGCCGTCGGTGATGCCACCGAGTGGTACGCCTTCGCCACCTACAACCAACGCGATTCGGTCGGTGCCGCATTCTTCCGCTACCCCGACAGCAGCGCCAATGTGCCTTCGGTCTATCCCGACGGCTATCGCCCGGAGACTCTGGGCGACAACCGCGACCTGTCGCTGAGCAGCGGCCTGCGCGGCGACATCGGCGACTGGAATTACGATGCCAGCCTGACCTGGGGCGAGAACCGCTTCGATCTCGGTCTGCGCAATTCGCTGAACCCGTCCTTGGGCAGCGCCAGTCCGACCGCCTTCGATCTGGCCGGTTACCAATTCGAACAGCTGACCGCTAACGTCGACATCAACCGCCTGGTCAGCATCTCGGGCAAGGATTTCACCTTTGCCACCGGTGCCGAATACCGTCATGAAGGCTATGTCACCCGCGCCGGCGATCCGGCCTCGTATGCCGCCGGCCCGAACACCGGCAGCCCGCCGGGCGCACAGGCCGGTCCGGGCCTGGCACCGGCCGATGCGGTCGATCTGAGCCGTTCGGTTTTCGGTGCTTATGCCGAGTTGAGCGGCGATCTGAGTGAACGCTTCTTCGGCACCGCGGCACTGCGCTATGAAGACTACAGCGACTTCGGCGGCCAACTGACCGGCAAACTGGCCGGCCGCTTCCAGATCAATGATACGGTGGCCTTGCGCGGCGCCGTGTCGACGAACTTCCGCGCCCCCTCGCTGAGCCAGACCGGCTACCGGTTCACCGTGACCAACTTCGGTGACGGCGGCGCACTGACGCAGGTCCGCCTGCTGGCCGTGGACGATCCGATCGCGGTGGCGCTCGGTGCCCGCGACCTGAAACCGGAAACCTCGCGCAACGTCAGCTTCGGCATTACCGCCCAGCCGACGACCGGCCTGAATATTTCGCTGGATGCCTTCCAGATCGACGTCGATGACCGCGTGACCATTTCCGAGCGCATCGGCGGCCCGGCCTTGGTCAACTTCCTGGACAGCCAGTTCGGCATCACCGACATCGAATCGGTCAACTTCTTCACCAATGCCGTGGATACCCGCACCCGCGGCGCCGAACTGGTGGCGAACTACAGCACCGAGGCCTGGGGCGGCAATCTGAACCTGACCGGCGCCTACAGTTATGCCAAAACCGACATCCGCGCCATCCAGGCCACGCCGCCGCAATTGCTGGCCTTGGATCCGGACTACGTCCTGGTCGGTGTCGAGGAGCGCAACACCCTGACTACCGCCGCGCCGCGCACCCGCGCCATCCTTTCGGCCCAATGGCAGGGCGATGCCTGGTCCTGGCTGGGCCGCGCCACGCGCCACGGCTCGGCCACGCGGGTATTCAACTTCGGCGGCGGATTCGAACCGCAGCAGACCTACGGTGCCGAATGGCAACTGGATGCCGAGGCGGCCTACCGCTTCAATGCCGCGGTTGCCGTTGCGGTCGGTGCCAGCAACCTGCTCGACAACTATCCCGATGCTTCGAGCGCCGACATCAATTACTTCGGCAACTTCCCGTATGACTTCCTGTCACCGATCGGGATGAACGGGGCGTACTACTATGCCCGGATCGATTTCACGTTCTGAGTCACACCCTGCATGACGAAAAAACCGGCCTCGGCCGGTTTTTTTTGTAGGCAACTTATGCCGTTTACAGCTTTGCCAGCTCGGCTTTGGCTTCCTTGTACGCCGGGTCGAGTTTGAGCGCGCTCTGGAAAGCGGCGCGCGCTTCGGCTTTCTTTCCGGACTTGGCATACAACTGGCCGAGTCGGTAATACGCATGCTTGTTGGCCGGTTCGCTGGCGCCATGCGGCAGCTTGAGGTATTTCTGCAGGGCGGCAATGCCTTCCTCCAGATTCTGTCCGCTCAACACGCTGGTGCGGCCAAGCTGGTACCAGGCGGCGCCGGCGCTGGCGTCCTGCGCGGTCCAGGTGCGGAAATGCCGAAAAGCATCGTTGAACCGTTCGGCTTGCTGATAACCGATGCCGAGTGCCAGACGGATTCCCGCATCGGAGGGCTTGGCGGCGTAGGCCGCTTCGTAGGATTTGAGGGCGCCGGCATTGTCCTTGTCGGCAAGCTGGATCTGGGCACGCGCCAGATGGCCACGGGCGGCATCGCGCTTGCCGATTTCCCGGGCCTGAACCAGCGCCTTGTCCTTGCCGCCGCCGATCATGGCCGGTGCCTGCAGATAGAACTGCAGCAGCGCGGTGCGGGCATCGAGATTATTGGGATCCAGCGCGACGGTTTTCTCGAAGGCATCGCGCAGTTTCGGCGCCATGCCCATCTTCGACATCATCCCGACCTCACCGATCCGTTTGCCGTAGGCATTGCCGAGCCAGAACTGGGCCTGCGCGCTGTTCGGAGCCAATGCCACCGCTTTTTCACCGGCAGTCACGGCGGCTTCGGATTTTCCCTGCAGAACACGGGCGCGGGTCAACAGCGCCCAGGCCTCGGCATTGTTTGGATTGGCCTTGGCATAGGCTTCGGCATTGGCCAGGGCGCGTTTGTCGCCGGCCTGCAATTGCGCGCTGATTTCCTGCGGCGTTGCAGCCTGCACTGCAGCACTGATCATCAGGGCGAAAACAAAAAGGCGAAGTTTCATGACAGGCATCCGGGTGGGTAGTGCAGGCAGTGTATCTGCCGCCATCCCCTTCAGTCACTGCCGGAAGTCATGTCATCCAGATCAGGCTGGCCATGCGTCCGGTGCGTTGTTCGCGCCGGTGCGAATAAAAACGGATGTCGGTCAGGGTGCAATGCTCGCCGCCGTACACCTGCGTCACGCCGCAGGCGGCCAGACGCTGGCGCGCGATGGCCGGCATATCGATCAGGAAATGCCCCGGACGGGTCGGTGTGAATGCCGATACCGCGGCGGCATCGGCGGCCAGAAACGCCTGACGCACGTCTTCACCGACTTCGTAACGCTGCGGACCGGCGGCAGGGCCGAGCCAGGCCATCAGTTCATGAGGTGCCGAGCGCATGGCCGTCACCGTGGCTTCCAGCATGCCGGCAGCCAGCCCACGCCAGCCGGCATGGGCGGCGGCAACTTCCGTGCCGCTCGTATTGCAGAACAGCACCGGCAGGCAGTCGGCGGTCAATACCGCCAGCACGCTGGCGGACTGCGTCGTCACCGCAGCATCGGCCAGCGGATCGCTTCCGCGCGTGCCGTCATCGCTGACGACTTCGATGCCATGCACCTGATGCAGCCACAGCGGCTCGCCGGGCAAGCCGTATTCCCGGCGCAGGGCCTCGCGGTTGGCGCGCACGGCCGCAGGCGCATCCCCGCAGCGGGCACCCAGATTGAAACGGTAAAACGGCAGTTCGGAAACGCCCGGCCCCAGACGCGTGGTGGTGAAGGCGTGGATGTTGGCCGGCACCGGCCAGTCGGGCCGGAGGATGTCGCTCATGCCGCGTTGAATTGGCGGGTGTCGTCGCGCAGGGTGTCGATCAGGGCGACCATGTCGGCCGGCAGCGGGGATTCGAAACTCAGGGTTTCGCCACTGACCGGATGGGTGAACGACAGCTTCTCGGCATGCAGGGCCTGCCGGCGGAACCCGCGCAGGGCCTCGACCAGGGCCTCGCTGGCGGCCTTGGGCAATTTGAACGACCCGCCATACAGCGGATCGCCGATCAGCGGATGTTTGACATACGCCATGTGCACGCGGATCTGATGCGTGCGGCCGGTTTCGAGTCGGCATTCAACCACGGTATGGCTGCGGAATTTTTCACGGACGCGGTAATGGGTGATGGCCTCGCGGCCGCCGCCTTCCTTGACCACCGCCATGCGGATGCGGTCGTGCGGATGACGGTCGATCGGGGCATCGACGGTATTGCCGGCGACCATCGGGCCCTGCACCACCGCCACATACTGGCGGTGCACGGCGCGCGATGACAATTGTTCGATCAAACCGGCATGGGCGCGCAGCGAACGCGCCACCACCATCAGGCCGGAGGTGTCCTTGTCGAGACGGTGCACGATGCCGGCACGCGGCAGCTGCGCCAGCTCCGGATCGTAGTGCAGCAGGGCATTGACCATCGTACCGCGCGGATTGCCGGCACCCGGATGCACCACCAGTCCGGCCGGCTTGTTGACCACCAGCACGTCGGCATCGGCATACAGCACCTCGAGCGGGATGTTCTCGGCCACGGCATCGGTTTCCACCTGCTGGCGGGCCGCCAGGGTCACGGTTTCGCCGCCGTTGACCGCCACCTTGGGCTTGACGATTTCACCGTCCAGCAGCGCATCGCCGGACTTGATCCATTCGGTCAGACGCGAGCGCGAAAACTCGGGGAACATTTCCGCCAGGGCTTGGTCGAAACGTCGACCCGCCACGTGCTCAGGCACGGTGGCTTCGATGCACTCGGGTTCGTTCTCTTCGATGGCGGCTGGCGCGGTCTGGTTCATGGAATCAATGGCTTAGCGCTTCGCGCGGGAAATAATCGTGGAGCTCGATGCGAGCATAGGGTATTATCCACTAATTGCCGACTTGGCGCTTGACTATGAAATTTATGACGCTGTCCACCCCTTCACGACTGCTTGCCATCCTGTTTCTGCTGGCTTCGCTGAGTGCCTGCCAGACCACCAAGGATTTCTTCGGCATGGACGGCAGCAAGAAGCAGCCGGAAACCGAAACGCTGGAACTCGAGCCGCTGTATGCGCTGGGTTTGGAAGCGCTGGAAGACCAGAATTACGACAAGGCCGAGCGCACCTTCAGCCGTCTGGTCGCGCGTTTTCCTTACGGCGAACTGTCCGAAAAATCACAGATCAATCTGGCCTATGCCCAATACAAAATGGCCAAGCCGGAAGAAGCGACCTCCAGCATCACGCGCTTCATCAAGACCTATCCGACCAATCCGGACATCGATTACGCCTACTATCTCAAGGCGCTGATCAATTTCGACCGCGAAAACCGCTGGCTGGCCAAAATCGCCCGTCTCGACACCTCGGCCCGCGATCTGGGCGCCGCCCAGCAGAGCTACAACGATTTCAATGACGTCGTCCGCCGCTTCCCGACCAGCAAATACGCCGAGGAATCGCGCCAGCGCATGATCTATCTGCGCAACCGTTTGGCCCAGCACGACCTGACCGTCGGCATGTACTATTACGAACGCGATGCCTACGTGTCCGCCGTCGGCCGCGCCAAGTATGTCTTGGAAACCTACCCGCAGTCGGATTTCGATGATGAGGCCGTGGCCCTGTTGGCGGCGTCCTACAAGAAACTCGGACAGGACGGTCTGTCACAGGATGCGCGGCGCGTGCTGGAAAGCAACTATCCGGATCACCCCTACCTGACCGGCAACTGGCCGAATCGCCGTTCGCGCTGGAACCATCTCAACCCGTTCGCGGGTGAAATCGAAAACTGATCAGGCGCCGTAACCCGAGCTGATCGGGTAGCGGCGTTCACGGCCGAAAGCGCGCCGCGACAGTTTCGGTCCGGGTGCCGCCTGTCGCCTTTTCCATTCCGAAATCCGGACCAGACGCAGCATGCGTGCGGTTTCCTGCGCCACGGCGTGATCTGGCCATTGCGGCGTCAATTCATCGATGATTTCCTGCGGCGCGCGTTCGCCGTCGATGCTCGCTTTCAGGATGGCATCCAGCAGCGCGTAAGGCGGCAGGGAATCCTGATCGGTCTGGTTCTCACGCAGCTCCGCCGACGGCGCACGATCGATGACTGCCTGTGGGATGACCTCGCCATCACCCTGTCGGTTGCGCCAGGCGCACACCGCATAAACTTCGGTTTTATACAAATCCTTGATCGGCGCATAGCCGCCGCACATGTCGCCGTAGATGGTGGCATATCCGACCGCATATTCGCTCTTGTTGCCGGTGGTCAGCAACAGGCCGCCTTTCTTGTTGGCCAACGCCATCATCAAAGTGCCGCGGCAACGCGACTGCAGATTCTCTTCAGTGACATCTGCGGAAAGCCCGCTGAAGGACGGCGCCAGCGCCTGCAGAAAGCCGGTGAACGGCGCCTCGATGGCGATGGTTTCCAGCGCGACGCCCAGCGTGCGGGCCTGCGCTTCGGCCAGATCATTGCTCAGGCCTGCGGTATAGCGTGAGGGCAAGCGCACGGCCGTGACTTTATCGGCACCGAGGGCGTCGACCGCCAAGGCCAGCACCAGCGACGAATCGACGCCGCCGGACAATCCGAGCAACACCTTGGAAAAACCGTTCTTGCCGCAGTAGTCGCGGATGCCGCGCACCATGGCGCGGTAGGCCAGCGATTCGAAACATTCGTCGCGTTCTTCCGGCCATTCGATCTTGCGGAATTTTCCGCAGGATGGATCGAAATCGGCCAGCAGCAGGTGCTCGGCGAAGCATTCGGCATTGGCATGGATGAAGCCATCGGCATCGGCCAGCACGCTCGATCCGTCGAACACCACTTCGTCCTGGCCGCCGACGGTATTGAGATAGGCGATGGCGGTGCCGGTTTCCCGCACGCGGCCGGTCAGCAATACATCGCGCTGCGCGGTCTTGCCGTGCTCGAACGGGGAAGCGTTCGGCACCAGCACCAGCTGCGCGCCCGCGGCCACGCATTGGGCAATGGGCTCTGCAAACCAGACGTCCTCGCAGATGATCACGCCGAGGGTGACGCCCTTGACCGTGAACGTGCAGGGATCGGCGTCGGCGGCGAAATAACGGCGCTCGTCGAACACCGCGTAATTGGGCAGTTCCTGCTTGTGGTAAACCCCGATGACGGCGCCGTCCCGGAGGATGTTGGCGGCATTGAACACCACGGCGCCCACGGCACGCGGCGACGGCAGCACCACGGTGATGCCCTCGACCTTCGCGGCGATGTCGGCCAGAACGCGTTCGCAGTCGGCGAGGAATCCGGGGCGCAGCAGCAGATCTTCCGGCGGGTAACCGCTCAGCGCCAGCTCCGGAAACAGCAGCACATCGGCGCCGGCCGCTTTGGCCTGGTCCACCAGCCCCAGGATTTTCTCGGCGTTGCGGGCAAGCGCCCCGACCGGAAAATCGTGCTGCGCCATGGCCAATCGGAGAGTATTGTTCATGCGGCTATTGTAAAGGAGGGGCGAAAAAAAGGGCGAACCCCCGGTCCGCCCTTCTTCTCATGACTGAAGCGACGTTTTACAGCGCGGCCATGCGCGCGGCAATGGCTTTGCCCAGATCGCCCGGCGACTTCACGGTGGTGACGCCGGCTTTTTCCAGCGCCGCGAACTTTCCGGCGGCGGTGCCCTGGCCACCCGAGGCGATGGCACCGGCATGGCCCATGCGCTTGCCTTCCGGGGCGCTGGCGCCGGCGATGAAGCCGACCACCGGTTTGGTCACGTGCTTGGCGATGAATTCGGCCGCTTCTTCTTCGGCACTGCCGCCGATTTCACCGACCATGATGATGCCCAGCGTCTGCGGATCGGCCTGGAACAGTTTCAGGCAATCGATGAAGTTCATGCCCTGCATCGGGTCGCCGCCGATGCCGATGCAGGTCGACTGGCCGAGACCGGCGTCGGTGGTCTGCTTGACCGCTTCATAGGTCAAGGTGCCGGAGCGCGAGACGATGCCGATTTTGCCCGGCAGGTGGATGTGGCCCGGCATGATGCCGATCTTGCATTCGCCCGGAGTGATGATGCCGGGGCAGTTCGGTCCGATCAGCACGGTGTCCGGATAGGCTTTCAGGCTGTTCTTGACGCGCAGCATGTCGAGCACCGGAATGCCTTCGGTGATGCAGACGATGACCCGGATTCCGGCATCGGCCGCTTCCAGAATGGCATCCGCGGCGAACGGCGGCGGCACATAGATGACCGAGGCGTTGGCGCCGGTAGCGGCGACCGCTTCGCTGACGGTGTTGAACACCGGCAGACCGATGTGCTGGCTGCCGCCCTTGCCGGGCGTGACGCCGCCGACGACCTGGGTGCCGTAATCCAGCATCTGCTGGGCGTGGAAGGTGCCTTGCGTGCCGGTGAAACCCTGCACGATGACTTTGGTGGATTTGTTGACGAGAACGCTCATGCTTCGTATTCCTTCAATTAGGCGCGCGCGGCGGCCACGACTTTCTGGGCGCCGTCGTTGATGTCGTCGGCGGCGGTGATGGCCAGACCGCTGTTTTTCAGCAGTTCCTTGCCTTTTTCGACGTTGGTGCCTTCCAGGCGCACCACCACCGGCACTTTCACATCGACTTCCTTGACCGCGGCAATGATGCCCTCGGCAATCATGTCGCAGCGGACGATGCCGCCGAAGATGTTGACGAAGATGGCCTTGACCTTGTCCGAGCTCAGGATCAGCTTGAAGGCTTCAGTCACGCGCTCCTTGGTGGCGCCGCCGCCGACGTCCAGGAAGTTGGCCGGGGAGCCACCGCTGAGCGAGATCACGTCCATGGTGGCCATGGCCAGACCGGCGCCGTTGACCATGCAGCCGATGTCGCCGTCCATGGTCACGTAGTTCAGGTCGTGCTGGCTGGCCAGCACTTCGGTGCTGTCTTCCTGGCGGATATCGCGCATGGCGGCCAGTTCCGGATGGCGGAAGGTGGCGTTGTCATCGGAGTTGATCTTGCCGTCGAGCACGGCCAGATCGCCCGAGCTCAGGATGGCCAGGGGGTTCAATTCAACCAGGGCCAGATCCTTTTCATTGAACAGCTTGTACAGGCCGAGCATGATCTTGCTGAGCTGGCCGACCTGCTTGGCGTTCAGGCCGAGCTCGAAACCGAGCTTGCGGCACTGGTAGGCCTGCAGGCCCTGCACGAAATCGACATGCACGGCTTTGATCGCGTCCGGGTTGGTTTTGGCGACCTGCTCGATGTCCATGCCGCCTTCGGCGCAGGCGATGAAGGTCACGCTCTTGCTGGCGCGGTCGACCAGCACCGACAGGTACATTTCATTGGCGATGTCGGTGCCTTCGCAGATCAGCACGGAATCGATCGGCAGCTCCACGCCGGCGGTCTGGTAGGTCGCCATTTTGGTGCCGAGCATGGCTTTGGAATACTGTTTGACTTCATCGAAGGAGCGCGCCAGCTTGACGCCGCCGGCCTTGCCGCGGCCACCGGCATGGATCTGGGCCTTGACCACCCACATGTCGCCCGGAATCAGCTTGGCGGCAGCGACGGCTTCATCCGGCGTACGGGCCACGATGCCCTTGGGCACGGCGATGCCATAGTCGGCAAACAGTTGTTTCGCTTGATATTCGTGAAAGTTCATTCGACACCTGGGTTGAACGGGAAAGTCCCGGAATGGGGCACTATTGTCGCTTTTTCCGGCGCCAATGGCAAAAACACCGGCCATCATGCTTATACTGGAGTTCAGCCAATCCGCGAAAGCAAGTGAAATCAATGGCTCCAGCCTCAGCCCTGGGAACCGATGGCGCTTTGCGCCGGCGTGAACTCTACTACTTTGCGCTGTTCCGCTGCTTGGAAGCGGCCCTGTTGGCGCTTTGGGTATTCAGCCCGTACACCCCCACGCCGAACCCGGTCAATCTGGATACCCTGCAGATTCTGAGTGCCGCCTATCTGTTCAGCGCGGCCTGCCTGCTGGTTTGGGACCGCCTGAGTCCGCAGCCGGGGCAGTTGATTGCTCGCGGTTCTGGCCTGGCTGCTGCAATCCGGATTCCAGAGCGTGGCGCTGATGATGCTGGTCAATATGGCCGCCGCCGGCCTGCTGCTCAGTCAGCGGCGCAGCAGCGTGCTGACGCTTGCCGCCATCTGCCTGCTGTTCGGGCACTATCTGATGGCGCGCCTGCGCGGTGAGGCCGATGCCGATGTGGTGCAGACCCTGATGTTCGCCGCCAGCTATGCCGC
>NZ_JAPDUI010000078.1 GCF_025980345.1 Arenimonas sp. GDDSR-1
CCGATGGCCACATCGCGTCCCTGTTCGTGGAAAGCGCCGATTATGACGCGGCCATGGACGCCGGTACCGGACGCGCCGTGCTGCCGATGCGATTCGTGGCCGGCGACGGCAAAACCGACCGCCTCAGCTTCACCCTGCCGGCCTTGCTGCAGACGCGCCGCGTGCTGTTCTGCATCAGCGGTGCCGACAAGCGCGAGGTGCTGGAACGGAGCCTCGATGGCCGCGCTCCGCACTATGCCGCCGCCCGTTTTCTGGCGGCCTACGCCGGTCCGGTCGATATCTTCTGGAGTCCCTAATGAACATCCATCCGGTCATTGCCGAGGTCACCGCGCGCATCGAACAGCGCAGCCGTGATCTGCGCGCCGATTACACCGCCCGCATGCAGGCCCAGAAACGCAGCACGCCGGCGCGCGCGCGTCTGTCCTGCTCGAACCTCGCCCACGTCATGGCGGCCAGCGGCGATGACAAACCGGCGCTCGGCTTCGGCGGTTACCCCAACATCGGCATCGTCACCGCCTACAACGACATGCTGTCGGCGCATCAGCCCTATGAAAACTATCCCGGAAAAATCCGGGATTGGGCACGTGCCTGCAAGGCCACCGCGCAGGTCGCCGGCGGCGTGCCGGCGATGTGCGACGGTGTCACCCAGGGCCAACCCGGCATGGAGCTGTCGCTGTTCAGCCGCGATGTGATTGCGCTGGCCACCGCCGTGGCCTTCAGCCACGACGCCTTCGATGCCGGCCTGATGCTCGGCGTGTGCGACAAAATCGTGCCCGGTCTGTTCATGGGCGCCGCCGCTTTCGGCCACCTGCCGATCGTGTTCGTGCCGGCCGGACCGATGCCCTCGGGCGTGGCCAATGCCGAAAAGGCGAAAGTGCGCCAGCGCTTTGCCGATGGCCAGGCGAGCCGCGAGGAGCTGCTGGCGGTCGAAGCCGGCTCCTACCACGCGCCCGGCACCTGCACGTTCTACGGCACCGCCAATTCCAACCAGCTGCTGATGGAAATGATGGGCCTGCATATTCCCGGCAGCGCCTTCGTGCCGCCGAATACCGGACTGCGCGAGGCCCTGACCGAATACGCTGTGCAGATCGCGGCGGCTAACAGCGCGCTCGGCGAAGCGTATCTGCCATTCCACGCCGTCATCGATGCGCGTTCGCTGGTCAATGGCGTGATCGGCCTGATGGCCACCGGCGGCTCGACCAACCTGATGATCCATATTCTGGCCATGGCACGTTCGGTCGGCTATGTGATGACCCTGGATGATCTGGCTGAAATATCCGCGGTCACGCCGCTGCTTGCGCGCATCTATCCGAACGGCTCGGCCGACGTCAATCAGTTCCATGCCGCCGGTGGCATGGCGTTCGTGATCCGTGAACTGCTGTCGGCCGGGCTGTTGCATGCCGATGCCCGCAGCGTCATCAACCAACCGATCAGCGCCTATGCGCAGGAGCCGGTGCTGTCGCACGGGCATCTGCATTGGCGCGATCCGCCGGCGCAGTCCGGCGATGCCAATATTCTGCGTCCGGCCGCCGATCCGTTTTCCGTGCAGGGCGGCCTGTGCAAGCTGGCCGGCAATCTCGGCCAAGCGGTCATCAAAATTTCCGCGCTCGATGAATCCAAGTGGACGGTCGCCGCGCCGGCGCGCGTGTTCGACAGCCAAGCTGCGATGGCGCGTGCCCACAAGGCCGGTGAACTGACCGGCGACATGGTGGCGGTGGTGCGTTATCAGGGCGCGCGCGCCAACGGCATGCCCGAGCTGCATCAGCTGATGCCGCTGCTGGCCAATTTGCAGGACAAAGGCCACAAAGTCGCATTGGTCACCGATGGCCGCCTGTCCGGGGCGTCCGGCAAAGTACCGGCGGCCATCCATCTCAGCCCGTCCGCCGATGAAGGCGGCCTGATCGGCAAAATCCGCGATGGCGATATGGTCCGCATCGACGCCGTAACCGGCGAACTGCAATTGCAGGTCGACGCGGAGGAGTTGGCCAAACGGCCGGCCGCGGCCTGCACCGAATCCGGCCATCAGTTCGGCCTCGGCCGCGAATATTTCCAGCTGTTCCGCGATCATGTGTCCAGCACCGAAACCGGCGCCAGCATCCTGTTCGGAGAAAAACCATGAGCGAAGCCATCCGGCGCTTCTTCAGCAATCCGGTCATACCGGTGGTGGTCATCGATGACGCCGCGCAGGCCGTGCCTTTGGCCGAAACCCTGCTCGAAGCCGGCATCAGCGCCATTGAAATCACCCTGCGCACGCCGCAGGCGCTGGCCGCCATGGAGGCCATCGCCAAACAGGTGCCGGCCATGCAGCTGACCGCCGGCACGGCATTGAACCGGCATCATCTGCAGCAGGTCAAGGACGCCGGCGCGGAACTGGTGGTGTCGCCGGGCATCAGTGCCGAACTGCTCGAGGGCGCGCATGATCTCGGTCTGGCGCTGCTGCCGGGCATCGCCACGGCGTCCGAGCTCATGCTCGGTCTGAATGCCGGTCTGACCCATTTCAAACTGTTTCCGGCCAGCGCCATCAATGGCATTGCCTTGGCCAAGGCTTTCGCCGGCCCGTTTCCGGAAGCCCGCTTCTGCTGCACCGGCGGTATCACCGAAGCCGAGCTACCGGTTTATCTGGCCGAAGCCAATATCCCGAGCGTGGGCGTGTCCTGGCTGGCCGCGCGCCCGGCCATTGCGGCCGGACGCTGGGACGAAATCCGCGCCGCGGCGCTTAGATCAAGACTTCCGAGTCGCTGACCGCCGGCGCTTTGCCGCCGGTGCCGAGCACATCGCGCCAGAACAGGTACTGGAACGAAAACATCAGCGGATAGATGAACAGAATCAGCAGCACATAAATTACGGCGCCGATGGCCAGCGCGATATTGCTGTTGAGCATGCTCAGCGCGGCAATCAGCAGACCGGCGAGCACACCGACGACCAGGGCCGCGGCAATCACCACCAACAGCATCGAAAGCATGAACAGCAGCAGGCTGCCGAGATTCTTCAGGGTTGCGGCGATACCGTCCTTCACCGAATCAACGGCGCCGGCATCGGTCAGCGCGGCCTGGCAGAAGCCGAGCATGAATGCGGTCTGCAGCACCGAACCGATCAGGATGATGCCGGCATAGGCGGCCCAGAAACCGGCCGACAGCCCGGTCATCGCTTCCGGATTGTTGCTCAACTGGGCGTTCATGAACTGGCCGATGTCTTCGCTGCCGATGCCGAGCGCCATGCAGGCCAGAATGTAGCCGCCCTGCACCGCGATATTCAACACGGCACCGAGGAAGCCGAAGGCGATCAGCTTTTTCCAGCGCGCGCCGTCACCGTAACCGGCGAACAGATCGCCGACCGAGGCCGGCCGGCCATCGGCCAGCTTGCCGGTGAGTACGAACCAGCCGGCGATGAACGGCGGTACCAGAATCAAAGCCACCAGCATGACGGCGGCATACAGCAACGCGATTTTCTGCCAATCGATGCTTTCGACATCGCCCATGGCGGCGCCGGCGGCACTCAGACCGATGATCAGGCCGGCCGCGAACGCCAACAGGAAAATGGCGGCCAGACTGACCAACGAGGCCAGCAGGAAGGTGCCCCAGTGCTTGCCGACCAATTTGAAGCTGGCGATGAGCCAACCGAACATATCCGAGACGCTAGCCTTTCTGATTTCCATGAAAACCCCTTTTAAATGCCTGTGCCACGGCGAACAGCCTTTATAATAGCCACATTCACCGAAAAGAGCGAAACCGCCATGTCGGCACCGAGTTTCCAAGACATCATTCTGCGCCTGAACCAGTACTGGGCTGCCCAGGGTTGCGTGCTGATCCAGCCCTTCGACATCGAAGTCGGTGCCGGCACCTTCCATCCGGCCACCTTCCTGCGTGCGCTCGGCCCGGAGCCGTGGAACGCCGCCTATGTGCAACCCAGCCGCCGCCCGACCGACGGCCGTTACGGCGACAACCCCAACCGCCTGCAACGCTACTACCAATATCAGGTGGTGCTGAAACCGAACCCGGACAACATCCTCGAGCTATATCTGGACTCCCTGAAGGCGCTGGGCATCGACCCATTGGTGCACGATCTGCGCTTCGTCGAAGACAACTGGGAATCGCCGACCCTGGGCGCCTGGGGGCTGGGTTGGGAAGTCTGGCTGAATGGCATGGAAGTCACCCAGTTCACCTACTTCCAGCAGGCCGGCGGCCTTGAATGCCGACCGGTCACCGGTGAAATCACCTACGGCCTCGAGCGTCTGGCCATGTATCTGCAGAATGTCGATAACGTCTACGATCTGGTCTGGACCACCGGCCCGCAGGGCGTGGTCAAGTACGGTGATGTCTATCACCAGAACGAAGTCGAGCAGAGCGCCTACAATTTCGAACATGCCGATGTGGCCGAACTGTTCCACCGTTTCGACGCCTGTGAATCCGAAGCGCTGAAACTGGTCGGTCTCGGTCTGCCGCTGCCGGCCTACGAGCAGGTCTGCAAGGCTTCGCACAGCTTCAATCTGCTCGATGCCCGGCGCGCCATTTCGGTGACCGAACGGCAGCGCTACATCCTGCGCGTGCGCACCCTGTCGCGCGCGGTGGCCGAGGCCTATTACGCCCAGCGCGAGAAGCTGGGCTTTCCGAACCTGAAAACGGTGTCCGCATGAACACGCAAGCCCTGCTGATCGAACTCGGTACCGAAGAGCTGCCGCCGAAAGCCCTGCCGGAATTGGCCGAAGCCTTCGCCCACGGCATCGCGGACGGTCTGCGCAAACGCGGCCTGGCCATCGGAACCGTGCAAACGCTCTACGCGCCGCGGCGTCTGGCCGTGCGCATCGACGGCGTACAGAGCGAACAGCCGGCCCAGCACGCGGAAGTGTTCGGCCCGTATGTCAACATCGCACTCGACGCCAATGGCGAACCGACACCGGCTCTGCGCGCCTTCGCGCAGAAGAACGCACTGGCCATCGACGATCTGGCACGCATCAGCGACGCCAAAGGCGAACGTTTCGTGGCGCGCAGCGCGCGCCCGGGCAGTCTGACCCTTGAGCTGTTGCCGGAAATCGTCAATGAGTCGGTCAAGTCTCTCCCGATTCCGAAGCCGATGCGCTGGGGCAGCCGTGACACCCAGTTCGTGCGCCCCGTGCACTGGCTGGTCGCCCTGTACGGCAATGCCGTGGTGCCGATGAGCGTGCTCGGCTTGAAAGCCGGGCGCGCCACCCGCGGTCACCGATTCCACGCGCCGGAAGCGGCCGATATCGCGCATCCGGAAAATTACGTGGGCACCCTGCGCGGCAAACAGGTCCTGGTCGATCCGGCCGAACGTCGGCAGCGCATCGCCGATCAGATCGGCCGCGCCGCCGCCTCGGTCGGCAAGCAGGCCGATATTCCCGAGGATCTGCTTTCGGAAGTGAACTGCCTGGTCGAATGGCCGGCGGCCATTCTCTGCCAATTCGAACCGGCTTTCCTGCGCGTGCCGCACGAAGCCCTGGTGTCGACCATGCAGGCCAACCAGAAATTCTTCCCCTTGCGCGAAGCCGACGGCACGCTGTCGGAATATTTCGTCGGCATCGCCAACATCGATTCGAAAGATCCGGCGCAGATCAAGCAGGGTTACGAGCGCGTCATCCGTCCGCGCTTCGCCGATGCCGCGTTCTTTTACGATGAGGACCTCAAGCAGGGCATCGTCGCCATGGCCGAGGGCTTGGCTTCGGTCACCTATCAGCAGAAGCTCGGCAGCTATGCCGACAAGACCGCGCGTATCGCCGCTCTGGCGGAAAGCATCGCGCGGGATGCCGGTCTGAATTCCGGCCAGGCCGGACGCGCCGCGGCGCTGTCGAAGGCCGACCTGCAATCGCGCATGGTCGGCGAGTTCCCGGAACTGCAGGGCATCGCCGGCCGTTACTACGCCAAAGCCGCCGGGGAACCCGAAGCCGTGGCCGTGGCCATCGACGAAGCCTACCAGCCGCGTTTCGCCGGAGACGCCATCGCCGCGTCGAAACTCGGCCAGGTGCTGGCCATCGCCGAGCGCCTGGATACGCTGGCCGGCGGTTTCGCCGCCGGACTGAAACCGACCGGCAACAAGGATCCGTTCGCCCTGCGCCGCAACGCGTTGGGTCTGGCGCGCACGCTGCTGGAAGGCGGTTTCGATCTGCGCCTGGACCAGCTGCTCGGCAAGGCCTATCTGAATGTTTTCGAATACTGCATGACCTCGGCCGAACAACAGGCCGCCGCCGAAGCCGTTTCGGACAAGCCCGGATTCTGGAAAAAATGGCTGGCCGAACTGGAAGCCCTGCAGGGCGATGATCATGTCGACCGCTATCTCGAAATCCAGCAGTTCATCCTCGATCGTCTGCGCGGGTATTTCGCCGACAAAGGCTACAGCGAGCGCCACTTCGATGCCGTCAATGCCGTCGCCTTGGAGTCGCTGCCGGATTTCGCCAAGCGCCTTGCCGCCATCGCCGAATTCGCCGGCATGCCCGAAGCCGAAGCGCTCGCCGCCGCCAACAAACGCGCCGCCAATATCCTGCGCAAATCCGCCGATGAAGCCGCCGATTCGGTGAATCCCGCGTTGCTGCAGGAGCCCGCCGAGCAGGAATTGTGGCAGGCCTTGCAAGCCGTCGAATCCGCACTTGCGCCGATGCTGAAGTCCCGGGATTACATCGGGGTGCTGCGGTCCCTGGCCGGTCTGCGCGCTCCGGTGGACGCCTTCTTCGAGGGTGTGATGGTCAATGCCGAGGACCCGAAGGTGCGCGGCAACCGTCTGGCCCTGCTGCAGGTGCTGACCGATCAGTTCAATGCCGTCGGCGATATTTCACTGCTGGCCTGACGGCGCCGGTTCAGGCACACTAAGCGCAAACCCACGCAGGAGAACGTCATGGCCAAGGGCCTGAACCAGAAGAAAGACACCAAGAAAAAACCGGAAAAGACCCTGAAGGAAAAGCGCGCCGAAAAAGCCGCGAAGAAAGGGAAGTAATCCGCTTGGCGGGCGGCCGATGCGGCCACCCGCGCACGCAGTATCAACCGGTCCGCAATTCCTTTTTGCCGTAGATGCGTTCGAAGATCGGTGTGGCCATCAGCGTGGTCACCACCGCCATCAATACCATGATGGTGAACAGCGCCGGCTCGATGATGCCGCGTTGCAGGCCGATGTTGAGGATGATCAGCTCCATCAGGCCGCGCGCGTTCATCAGGGTGCCGATGGCCATCGCTTCCCGGTGGTTTTCGCCGTTCCAGCGGGCCGCCAGATAGCAGGCCACGCCCTTGCCGGTAATCGCCACCAGCAATACCAGGGCCGCCAGGCCCCACAGGTGCGGCGAGTTGACCAAGCCGATTTTGGTGTTGAGGCCGGAATAGACGAAGAACACCGGCAGCAGCAGCGCCACCGTCAGCGGATACATCAACCGGTGCAGTTCCGCGCTGAACTTGCCGCGTGGCATGGCGATGCCCATGATGAAGGCG
>NZ_JAPDUI010000079.1 GCF_025980345.1 Arenimonas sp. GDDSR-1
TAGGCTTTCACGTTCCAGGTATGGAAGAACTCATGGGCCGCGGTGCGGGCGAATTTCAGATACTCGCTGCGCGGCTGGAAACTCCAGCGTTCGGTCTGGATGACGGTCGAATTCATGTGCTCGGTGGCGCCACGGGCGCCGTCGGTGGCGTGCACGATGTAGAGATAGCGTGCATAGGGCGTGCTGCCGAACAGGGCGTTGGTGGTTTTGCTGATCGCCGCGAAATCCTTCAGCATGGCGTCGCCATCGTGATTGCCATCACCCCAGATCACCAGCTCGATCGGCTTGCCGTCGACCGTGGTTTGGTAGAAGCGGTGGATGCCCGTTTCAATCGGCGAGTCGGTCAGTACATCGTAGTCGGCGGCGGTGAAACAGTGGCCGCAATCGCCCTGCGCCATGCCCGAGCGCGACTGCCAGTCCTTCGGAACCTCGAGCTTGACGGTGATCGGCGCGGCGCGGAATTCCGGACTGTACACGAACACGGCACTGGCATTCAGATAAGCGTGGGAATCATCGATGTGGCGGGTCCGCAGGCCGAGCTCGTTGGCGTACAGCTCATAGGACACGGTGTACGGTACGCCGGCCGGCAACGCAAGCTGCCAGGTCGATTTGTCGGTTTTGCGAATCGGTACCGGCTTGCCATCGGCGGTTTTCGCGGCCACATGGCGAAGACCGTTGGCCAGTGGCAGGATTTCATAACGGCCGGTGCGCCAATTCGGCAGCTGCACGACGGGGTCGGCTTTGGCGCTGGCCGGAAACCGGGCGCTGACTTCGGCCGTATGCTGCGCGGCATTGCTGATGCGTAATTGGTAATGGACGGTATCGGCGGCAACCACGGAGCTGAACAACAGGGCGCTGGCAAGCGCGGCAATCACTTTGAGCATGGTCATTGAGCATCAGGGAAAGGGCATTCCATGATAACGGAGTTCCGGCCGGATTTCGGCCAGGAGGCCGGCACCGCATTCAGATTGGATTGTATGCTCTAGCCGATGCGCGCCGAATGGCAGGGAATCCTCAAAGGAGGCCGCATCATGAACATCGCTTTCATCGTTCTTTCGGCAGTGCTCGGCGTGGTTACCGCCGGCACCGGTTTGTTGCATTGGCACAACAGCATTGAAATCGACCGCTATCTGGGCAGCCGCGACGGCTGAGAGACTACTGCCGGATCAGCCGGATATTGCCCGGCATGCCCATGCCCTCGGTGCAGCGGTAGGGGTTGATATCGAGCCCGCCGCGGCGGGTGAAGCGGCCGTAGACGGAGAGCTGCATCGGCCGGCATTGACGCATCAGGTCCATGAAGATGTGCTCGATGCAGTTTTCGTGGAAGCCGTTATGGGTGCGGTAGGACACCAGATAGCGGAGCAGGCCTTCGCGTTCGATGCGGCGGCCGAGATAGCGGATCTGGATGCTGGCCCAGTCCGGCTGGTTGGTGACCGGGCAGTTGGAGCGGAACACATGGCTGACCAGCGACTCGCTGATCTGGTTGTCGCCGCTGACCGACAGATACAGCGGTTCCGGCGGGCCGTAGTAATTGATGTCGATCTCGAGATCGTCAATCACCTCGCCGTTGAACAGGTCGATCGGAAACGCATGGTTGGCGGTCGCCGGCAGGATGGTCACGTTCACCGGGGCGCCGCAGGCCTCCGATAGGTCCTGCACCAGCATCTGGCGCAGGCGCTCGCTGTCGCCGACCCGGGTCTGGTTGAAACTGTTGAGGTAAAGCTTGAAACTTTTCGATTCGATGATGTGGCTGGAATCGGCGCGCACCACGATTTCGGCCAAGCCGGCGCGCGGCCGGCCGGACTTGTCGAGCCAGCTCAGCTCGAAGGCGTTCCAGATGTCCTGGCCGAAGAACGGCAGGGGCTCATGGATGCCCAGGCCTTCGCGGGCCTCGGCACGGGCGATCGGAAACAACAGGCGCGGATCGTAGCGGCCGGTGTACTCGGCCGGTTTACCCAGAATGCTGTCTTCGAACATCAGGGCGTTCCGGCCAGATAATCGAGGCTGACCTGCAGCAGGGCCCGGGTGCCGAGCGGCAGGGCCGATTCATCCAGAAAGAACTGCGGCGAATGGTTGCTCGGTGCCGTGTTGGCGTCCTGGCCTTTCGGGGTCGCGCCGACGAAGAAGAAGAAGCCCGGCACTTCCTTGGCGTAATAGGCGAAATCCTCGGCGCCGGTGGTCAGGGTCATTTCCACCACGTCCTTGCCGGCGACCTTCTGCAGGCTCGGCAGCACTTTCGCGGTCAGGGCCGGATCATTGACGGTGACCGGATTGCCGACGGTATCCGGAATCTTGGTGACCACCGTGGCGCCGTGCGCGGCAGCCACGTGTTCGGCGACATTGGCCAGATCCTTGAACACCTGCGCGCGCATGTCGTCATCGAAGGTGCGGATGGTGCCGATCAATTCCACCGAATCGGGAATGATGTTGTAGCGGATGCCGCCCTTGATGGCGCCGAAGCTGACCACCACCGGCTGCTTGGTCAGATTCTGCCGACGCGACACGATGGACTGGGCACTGGTCACGATTTCGGCGGCGGCCACGATCGGATCAACGCCGCCCCAGGGCCGTGAACCGTGCGTCTGCCGGCCCTTGACCACGATGTTGAAGCGGTCGGAGGCGGCCATCAACGGTCCGGAGCGGTAACCGATCTGGCCGGCATTGAGCGTGGAAAACACATGCAGGCCGAACACCGCTTCCGGCTTGAAGGATTTGAAAATGCCTTCGGCAAGCATCTGGTCGGCGCCGCCGGTTTCGCCATCCGGCGGGCCTTCTTCGGCCGGCTGGAAAATGAACAGGACCTCGCCGGCGATCTCGGCTTTGTGTCTGGCCATGGCTTCGGCCACGCCCATCAGAATGGCGGTGTGCGAATCATGGCCGCAGGCGTGCATCACGCCGACTTTCTCGCCGCGGAATTCAGTGGTCTGTTTGGACTGGAACGGCAGGCCGGAACTTTCGGTGACCGGCAGCGCATCCATGTCGGCGCGCAGGGCGATGCGCTTGCCGGGCTTGCCGCCTTTGAGCACGGCGATGACGCCGGTATGCGCGACGCCGGTGGTCACCTCCAGACCGAGGCTGCGCAGATGTTCGGTCACGCGCTTGGAGGTGCGGAATTCACGGTTGCCGAGTTCGGGAAACTGGTGGAAATCACGGCGCCATTCCAGCACCTTGGCGTCGACCGGTTTGGCCCAGGCCTCGACATCGGCGGCGTGTGCGGCCAGGGAAGGCAGCAGCGCGGCGGCCACGGCAAGGACGTTTGATTTCAGACGCATGGGGGGCTCTCCGCAGGTGATTCCAATCATGCTATCACAGGAAAATCCGCCGGGTGCAGGACACTGCCGTTCTGTGACCGAGCGCGCAGAACGGGGCTTTCAGGGCCGGTGTTCGCGGGCCAGATACTCCTCGGACTGCATTTCTATCAGACGCGAAGCGGTACGCTCAAACTCGCGCCGGAGACGGTCGCCGGAATACAGCATCAAGGGATCGGCGGCGGCGCTGAGCAGCAGATTCACGTGGCGGTCGTAAAGCTCGTCGATCAGGTACACGAATCGCCGCGCGGCATCTTCATTGCCGGCATCGAAGCGCGGCACATCGGACAGCAGCACGGTATGGAAATCCCGGGCGATTTCGATGTAGTCGGCGCTCGAACGCGGGCCTTCGCACAGGGCTTCGAAAGCGAACCAGGCCACACCCGGGCTGATGGCCTGCACCGGAATGTCGCGCCGGTTGATTTCGATGAAGCCGGCCAAAGGTGCGCGGCCACTCAGACGCCGGTACTGCTGCGCCAGCAGTTCACGGCTTGCGGCTTCAGCGCTCGGCACATACGTACGCGCCTGGTTCAGGGTCCGCAAGCGGTAATCCTGCGCGCTTTCCAGCTCCATCACAACGCATTCGCGCTTGAGCAGTGCGATGCAGGGCAGGAAACTGTCGCGCTGCAGGCCGTTCAGATACAGTTCGTCCGGCGGCACATTGGAGGTGGCGATGAAGCTGACCTGCCGCTGCACCAGCTGATCGAGCAGACGGTGGAGAATCATGGCATCACCGATGTCGGACACGAAAAATTCGTCCAGTACCAGCAGACGGCATTCGCGCGCAAGCCGGGCGGCCAGCACCGCCAGCGTGTCGGCGGTATCCGGCATGCCGGCAAGCTGCTGATGGACGTGATTCATGAACCGGTGGAAATGCCAGCGCTGGTGCGGAACGTCACCAAGGTCTTCCAGAAACAGTTCGGTCAGCAGGGTTTTGCCGCGGCCGACCCGGCCCCAGAGATAAAGTCCGCGTACCGGGACGGGACGGCCGGCAATGCGCCGCCACCAGGGCCGATGCTGCGCCGCACGCAAAGCTTCGGACATCGCATCGAGCGGGATGAGTGCCGCGATTTGGGCCGGATCGGCCTGAATGTCTCCGGCAGACACCATTTCGGCATAACGCTGCCCGGCACTGCGTGGTTTCATGACGGCAACGCCTGCAGGAAGTGCTTGACGTGCTCCCGCAAAGGCACGAGCTTGCCGTGGAAAAAGTGGCTGGTTTCCGGCATGGACACAATCGCCGGCGCGGGAACCTGCGCCCGCAGCCAGGCCAACACACCGGCAGCCGGCACGATCTCATCGGCCTCGCCCTGCACCGCCAGCCAAGGACACTGCGGATGGCGTACGTCGCTGAAATCGCGGAAGCCCACCGGCGGCGCGATGGACACCATCAATAGCGGCGAATGGAATTCTGCGGCTTTCAAGGCCACCCAGGCGCCGAAAGAAAATCCGGCAAGCGCCAATGCAGACTGCGGGCGCTGACTCCGGGCCCAGTCAATCACCGCCCGGCAATCCGCCAATTCGCCACGGCCGTGATCGTAGGCCCCCTCGGACGCGCCGACACCACGGAAGTTGAAACGCAATGCGATGTAACCGCAGTCCGTGAACGCTTTCGCCAGCGTGCTGACCACCTTGTTGTACATGGTGCCGCCGTCGGGCGGATGCGGATGGCAGATGACCGCAAGCGGTGTTGCTGCATCGTGCGCCGAGGGAAATTCCGCAGAGGCCTGAATCTTCCCGGACGGGCCGGGCAGATTGAACTCAGCATTGGCGACGGGGAAAGCCATCATCGTTCCAGTATAGAGCATACAAAAACGCCGCCCGGAGGCGGCGTTGCGTATCAGGTCTGCGGTTTACTTCAGGTTGCCGATCATCCAATCCACGGTGGCGATGACCTGCTCATCGGACAATGACGGATTGCCGCCGCGGGCCGGCATGGCGCGGATACCTTCAATGGCGTGTTTGTGCAGAAGATCGTTGCCCTGCGCCAGTCGCGCACCCCACTCGGCTTTCAGCAGTTTCGGCGCGCCGCCGGCGCCGGCGGTATGACAGCCAGTGCACAGCTGACCATAGATTTCACCGCCATCCAGCGTGCCGCCATAGGCGACCTGGCCTTTGGCTGCTTCGGCGGCGGCGGCAACAGCGGCAGCCTGTGCCGCAGCACCCGTCTGACCGGCATAGACAGCGCCGACCGGTGCAATGCGCGCTTGTGTCGCGGCCTGCTGGGCCGGGGTGATTTCCGCGGGACGTTTTCCGTTGAAATAGATGCCGGCAAGAATCAGTACGAGAGTAATCAACATCAGGCCGGCAATGACCTGAGCGAAGTTTTTCATGAACACGAGATCGTGATTGCGCACAAAACACCTGTTTGGGCCGGAGCCCGAATCTGGGGAAAGGCCTATTATATCGGGGCTTGCGTGCTGAATAAAGCGCTTATTGCACTGATTTTCAGTGGAAAATGAAATACAGCAGATTGTTCTGGAAGAACGGGTTGCCGGTCAGCAGACTATGGCGCTCGCAGAAAAAGGTGGTCTGGGCCACCGGAAACAACTCCTGGCGGGGCGCCGTCGACAGGTAGTCGAAGGCTTTCCGGGCCGAGGCCGACTCCCGGGTGACCAGGCCATCGCCGGGGGCGGACAAAAGCTCGCGGTAATTGACGTTCGGGTGCGGCGCTTTGATCTGGTCTTCGCTGAACGCCAGACGGTAGGTGCCGGGCCCGCCCTCGAGGAGGGCGCGTGATTCGGTTTGACTGCAATCCCCGCCGAACAGCGCAATCTCGGTAGGCGAATCGGTCATCGGCACGGCCAGCGCCGCTTGGAAATCGCGGGCCTGTTGCAGGTTGCGTTTGAACACCTCCTGTGCGGCCGCCAAAGCCTGCGTCGGTAGCCGGGCTTCGGTGGTTTCGGAGAATACCGACCATCGGTTCTGCTGCCAGAGCCGTATGTCATAAAGGTCAATGGTGACGGGCGTTCCGTTGGCATCCAGCACAGCCACGGCGCCGGGCAAAGGCAGTGTTTCGAACGGCGTGGCGAAATAGGCCATCATTTCCGATGGAACCGTCCGCAGCCCCATGTCGTAGCCCTGATACAGGCGTTTGATGCTGATGACCGATCCCAGATTGGGGGTTCCCAGCATCACCAGCCGCCGTATGCGCTGGCCGCCTTCGGTCCAGGCCTTGGGGGTTGCGCGGGTCTTTGCCGTCTGCGGGCCGTATTGCAGATAGTAGCGGGCAATCAGCCCGCCGTTGCTGTGCGCGATGATGTCGACCTTCAACGCCGGGTCGCCGTAATCGCGACGGATCTGCTCTATCAGTTCGTGCAGGCGGTTGACCGCCGTGAAATTGCTCTTCCGCCAATCGTAGGTGAATACGTAAAGGCGGCGCTGGCTTTTGTCGGTGACCGGCAGACCCGGACGCGACTGCCGGTACTTCCCGGCCTTCTCCAGCATGGACACCAACTTGCCGTAAAAATCGATGCCGGCCATTTCATCGAACAGCCTTCCCGGCTGAATGCCATCGGCATCGTCCGGCACCAGCTGGTCATAGCGTGTAAACGCGAGATTGTTGACCGATACCGGCCAGACCTCTTTGCCCGTGGCATCGACCAGGGCGCTGCCCATGATGCCCGGAATCACGATCAGCGGCGCCCCGGTTTCATTCATGTAGGCGGTACTGTACAGCGCCTCAAGATCCGGCGTTTTGGTCACCGAGACGCATCCCGATGCCAAGAGCATCAGAAACAGTAAGGTGAGTCGTTGAAAGCTTTTCATCTGAAAAAAAACGCCCCTTGCGGGGCGCTTTTCATTCCTGGAAGCTGATTTTTTTAAGATCGGCGTTCTTGGTCCGTGCCAGCACCTTCGCCAGAGTTTCATACTCGGCATCAGGATCCACCGTGATGTTGATGGTCGGCTGCACATCGCGGGCGCCTTCAACATTGAACTGCGCCTGCAGGGTTGCCATCGGTACCGGACTGCCGTTCCAGGCCACGGTTCCACCGGTCTGGACATGGATGTCGATCGGTTCCGGCGGCTCTTTTTCCTTGGGCGGATCAACCGTGGACTTCTGCGGGAGATCGACCTGGATCTGGTAGGACAAGGGCGGCGCGGTCACCATGAAGA
>NZ_JAPDUI010000080.1 GCF_025980345.1 Arenimonas sp. GDDSR-1
CGACGGCGCCCGTGGCGCCACCGAGCACATGAATTCGACCGTCATCCAGACCGAACGCTGGAGTTTCCAGCCGCGCAGCGAGTATCTGAAATTCGCCCGCACCGCGGCCCATGAGTTCTTCCATACCTGGAACGTGAAAGCCTATCGCCCGGCCGAAATGGTGCCCTACGATTACCAGAAAGAAAACCACAGCAAGCTGCTGTGGATTTCTGAAGGTCACACCAGCTACTTCGAAAATCTGATCGCCCTGCGCGCCGGCGTGCAGGATGAAAAGCAGTATCTGGGCGATGTCTCCAATACGCTGGATGCTTACCTGCGCACGCCGGGCCGCTTCGAGCAGAGCGCCAATGAATCGAGCTTCGACGAGTGGATCCAGCCCGAGGGCGACCGTCATGCCAATGCCTCGGTCAGCATTTATCCGAAAGGCGAAATGCTGGGGCTGGCCATGGACCTGATCCTGCGCAAGGAAAGCGGCGGCAAAAAAAGCCTGGCCGATGTGCACCGCGCACTCTGGCAGAAACACAAGGTTTCCCAAGGCGGATTTACCGAAGCCGACGTGCTGGCCTTGCTGCAGCAGGTGTCCGGCCGCAGCTGGCAGGACTTCTGGAACCGTTATGTGACCGGTACCGAAGAGCTGCCGGTGCTGGCGCTGTTGAAGGAGGCCGGCGTCGATTTCGTGGCCGACAAGAAACCCGATGACGGCAAACCCTTTTATGCCTGGGGCCTGAGCGTGGCGCCGGGCGAAGACGGCATGTTCGCGAAAGTGACGGCGGTGGAAAAAGACGGCCCGGCCTGGAAGGCCGGCATCACCGCCGGCGACACCCTGATTGCGGTCAACGGCAAGCGCTTGAGCGCGAAGAATTTCGCGGCACGCAGCCAGCAGCTCGGCGGCGGCGCACTGAACATCGACTATTTCCGCCGGGATGCCAAAGCCAGCACCGTACTGACACCGAAAGCCCAGGACGGCGCCGCGATGAAACTGCAGTTCAACGACAAGGCGACAGCCGGTCAGTTGGCCCTGCGCAAAGCGTGGCTCGGCAAATAACCCGGGCTAGCGGAACGTTCCGCTGAGATAAAACCAGCGGCCGTTTTCGAGGATGAAATCACTGCATTCGTGCAGCCGCTGTGCCGGGAAGCCGCCGTCTTTGTAGGTGGCGATGAATTCAACCTGCGCCCGATCGGGCCCGGTGGCTTTTGCATCCCGGATTTCCAATCCGAGCCAGCGTAGGCGCTTGTCCATCACCAGAGTTTCCGCGGCCGGTCGGGTGCCGGCATGCCAGGTTGCCAGCAGATAGTCGGTAAGGCCCAGAACATAAGCGCTATAGCGCGAGCGCATCAGGGATTCCGCGTCAGGCGCCGGCGTGCCGGCATGATAGGGTCCGCAACACGCGGCCAGCGTCCTTGAAGGATCGCAGGGACAGGCGCTCACCGTCCGGCCATCCGGCAGCTCAGGCACGGTTGAGGTGGCCGGTTTTGGCCACAATTTCGGCCAAGGCGATTTTCTCGATCCCGGTCAGATGCGGATTCCAAGTATCCATCAGCAGGATGACGCGCGGCGCGCTGCTGCGGTTCCAGGCTTCATGCAGATAGGTGTCATCGAACGCGAAGCAGGTGCCGGCCTTGCCGGGAATTTCGCTGTCGAGCACCTTCAGCGCGCAATCCTCGGGCACGATCAGCGGCAGATGCACCACCGAGCGGATGTTGCTGGTGCCGTAATGCGGCAGGATATGGCTGCCGGCGCCGAGCACCGAGAAACAGATTTCGGGCGCATGATCGGCGATGCGCACCAACGGCAGCGATTCCAGCACTGCCGAGGTCCGCGGACAGGCGGCATGCTCTTCGGCGTAATGCCGGCCGTGCCGGTAGAAGAAGTAGGCGTCCCAGGCCGGCTGCATGCCGCCCAGATAATCGGCGGCGCGGTCGTTTTCGCCGAGGTCCAGAAACGGGGAGAGACCGCCGCGCGCCTGCAGCACCGCCGCCGCTTCATCGCGGATTGCCGCAAACGCCGATTCCAAGTGATCGAACCAGGGAAACAGGCCGCGATCGAACACCGGTGCTTCCGGCAGTCCGGGAAAATACAGGAAGGTCGGCTGCTGCTTCGGATGTGGTGACTGTACGGCCTCGAAACCAAGCAGGCCGCGCACGGCCAACTCCACACGCGCCAGTTCCTGTGTCGAAAAACGGGCGCGCAACGGCGCCATCAGGGCGTCGTGGATTTCGTTCCGGCCGCGGTTGGCAACACTGACCGCATGCGCGATGGGTTCCGCCAGCCAGGGCGGCGTCGTGGCGTCATCCAGCCAGAGCCCGGCGCGTTGCGCCTCGCTCAGCGCCTGCAGATAGGCTTTGGTCGCTTCATCATGACGGTCCTGGCGCTCCAGACATTGCCCCAGATGCAGGCGCGCGGCATGCATCATCGGTACCAGCTGCAGGCATTGTTCGAAGGCCGCAGTCGCTTCCGGCCAGTGTTCCAGTGCCATCCGGGCCAGGCCCAGATTACGCCAAAGCGCGGCCTTGGCCGGCGCGACCCGGACCGCCACGCTCAGATGATCGAGAGCAGCCTCCGGGTTGCCGGCCTGCATGGCCGCGCGCGCCAGATGCGTGCGCGCCTCGACGTTGAACGCATCGTTTTCCAGCACCAGCGCGAAGGCTTTATCCGCCTGGGCATCGCCGTTTTCGGCGTAGCGCCGGGCCTGTTCGAGCAGGGCGTGGTTCAGTGCCGACATGCTTATTCCTTGATGGCTTCGATGAACAGCGAGTCCACGCGCAGCGCGGCATGGCTGCTGGCCATGAATGTCGAAGGCACAATGGTCTTGAAACCGGCGCGCTGCAGGGCCCGCGTCAGTGTTTCCAGGTCGTAACCGAATTTATGTGCTTCGAACAGCCAGGCCGGATCCGGTCCGGCACCGGCATAGGCCAGGAAGTGTTCCAGACGCGTGGCCTGGCCGTCGCCCGCGCCCCAGTGTTCGATGCGGTCGCGGAAAAAAGCGGTATCGCCGTTCTGGTAGGCGGCGATGCACTGGGCGATATCGGGCACCACGATGCGTACCACGCCGCCGGGCGCGAGAATACGGTGGATGTCCTGCAGCAGTGCCATGGCGTCGGTCGGGTAAAACAGATGTTCCAGCAGATGCGAAAGGAACACGTAACGGCATTGGCCGTCCACGAACGGCAGGCCCCACAGCACATTGGTCGACAGCTGCGCCGGGAACACATCGAGATTGATCCAGCCGTCGAGCACGTATGGGCCGCTGCCGATGTGCAATTGCAGACCGCGGCTGTGCTGGTCCACGCCGAGGCGCTGCAGCTGCTGCATCAGATACGGACCGCGAAGCCCCTGCAGATCGGCGCGCAGCTGTTCGATCAGCTGCTGGATCTGCATCAGCCGTGCATGCACCGGCGCCGCGCCGCGCGCCTTGGCCGCCTGTTCGGGAAACGGGCCGAGCCCCGACAGATCGCAGGCCAGTTCGAATACCGACTGCATCATGGCCTTGCTGATCTGCCGGTTGCGTTCGGTCAATGCCGCGAAATCGTCCATGATCAGAACAGGAAGTAAGTGGACAGGATGTACTTGTCGTTGCTGACCGGCTTCTGGCCGATGTGCTGGAACATCCAGTACGGGGGAAAAATCACCAGGCGCCCCGCTTTGGCCTGCACGGTGATGCCGAGCTCGGGAAACTCGGTGCCGCCGCCGATTTCGACATCGTTCAAGTACCACAGAAACACCAGGTAGCGGTGCGCGACCGGACCGATGGAATCGAAATGCAGCTGGAAGCCTTCTTCGCCCGTGGTGCGGTACCGCTTCATCACCAGCTCGCTGATTTTGTCGGTCATCGGCACGGGAATCGGCAGCTTCAGCGTCTCGTTGTACAGCGCCGCATGCCGATGCATGTTTTCCAGAATCATCACCCGGAACGCGGCATCCGAGAGCGGATCCAGGTTCAGCTCGGTCCAGCCGCTGTCCTCATGACCCGGCCGGACGCCGCGTCCGTTCGGGCGCTGGAAGCGGGCCAGGGCATGGAAGGAGTCCAGCATTTTTTGGCACAGCTCCGGGCTGAACGCGCCATCGAACACCTGGATGTGGCGGCTCAAGCGGTCGGTTTCGATCGGCGTGTTCACGGTAAACTAGTCTTCCCAGAGTGCTCTGCCAATCATAACCCCTTTTCCCATGACCGAAGCGCCGCCGCCCGTGCCGAGCCTGCAGGACGCCTATCAGGCCCTGGCCATGGGCCGTACCGCCGAGGTTCTGACCTGGTCCGAACGCGCCGCGGCTGCGGGTGCGCCGCCATTGCCTTGGCGGGCATTGCGCGCCGTGGCATTGAGTCTGTCACAACGCCCGCAGGAGGCGCTGCCGGAATACCGATGGCTGTGTGCCAATGAGCCCGGCAATCCGGCGCACTGGTCGAATCTCGGCAATTGTCTGTGCGAACTGGAACGCGAACGCGAAGCGCTTGAACCCTTGCAGAAGGCCCTGTTGCTCGGTGCCACCGAACCGGCCCTGCATTTCGGGCTGGCACGCGCCTATGCCGCCGACGGGCAACTGGAACTGGCGCGCCGGCACATCGAAACCGCCATCGCGCGCGATCCGGCCGATGCCGAATTTCCGTTGCTGCAGCTGCGTATTCTGCAGGCGCAGGACCGCTGGCCCGAAGCGCAGCAGCTCGCCGAACATCTGCAGGCCAGGCCCCTGAGCGAAGGCCAACGCATCGATCTGGGCTATCTGCTGTTCCGCGGCCAATGGTATGCGCAGGCCATCGTCCAGTTCAGTACGCCGGTGCAGGATGCCGATCTCGCCATCGATGCCCGCATCGGATTGGTGATGGCCTATGAACGCACCAACCGCCTGACCGAGGCCGAGGCGTTGCAGTCCGCGTTGCATGAAACTGCCGTGAGCCATCATCCCAAGCTCTTGGACAACTTCCTGCAAATGCAGGCCAAGATGGCCATGCGCCGCAAGGACTATTCCAAGGCCCGTGTGCTGTTCGAACGCATCCTGACGGCCCCGCATGCCGATCCGGTGCTGCATCTCGGCCTGCAATTCGAATACGCGGCGGCCTTGGACAAGTGCGGCGAGGCCGATGCCGCGATGGCGGCGCTGCAGGCCGCACATCAGCACCGCCGCACCCTGGTCGGCCGCAGTCATCCGGCCCTGCAGGACAGCACCGAAGCCTTCGCCGTGCTCGAGCAGCCGGTGCCGCCCTGGAACCCCGCCCTGCATGTTGCCGATGCACATCATGATCCGGTGTTCGTGGTCGGCTTTCCGCGCTCGGGGACCACATTGCTCGAACAATTACTCGATGCCCATCCGGCGCTGGTGTCGTTCGATGAGCAGCCGTTTCTGCAGCATGTGGTTCGCCGGCTGGATGCCGAAGGCAACGATGTCGGAGCGGCGCTGACGGCATTGACGCCGGCGCAGGCGAGTGAGGCGCGCGCCGGGTATTTCGCGGAAGTCGCCGGCGTGGTTACCGAAGCCGGATTGCGGCGAGCGGTCGACAAGAACCCGCTGAACATGGTGCGCCTGCCGCTGTTGCAGAACCTGTTTCCGCGCAGCCGCGTCATCCTCGCCGTGCGCCACCCCTGCGACGTGGTGCTGAGCTGCTACATGCAGAATTTCCGTGCGCCGGCCTTTGCGCTGACGTTCGAAACCCTGGAAAGCACCGCGCGCATGTACGACCGTGTGTTCGCACATTGGACCGCCGCGGCCGGACAACTGCAGCTGCCGGTGTTGACTTGGAAATACGAGGACCTGGTGGCCGATACCGAAGGCCGCGCACGCGCCCTGTTCGATTTCCTGCAACTGCCCTGGCACGATGCCTTGCTGGCGTTCACCGAGCGCGCCAAAGACAAAGGCGCCATCAAGACGCCCTCGTATCAGCAGGTAGTGGAGCCGGTCAACGCCCGATCCATCGGACGTTGGCAGGCCTATCGCCAGCACTTCACGCCTGAAGTGATGGCGCATCTGGCGCCGTGGATGGCCCGCTTCGGTTACTGAGCTGCCTGCGCCGCGATCCAGGCATCCATGTGTTTTTCCAGGGTGTCGAGCGGAACCGAACCGGTGCCGAGCACCTCATCATGGAAGGCGCGTAAATTGAAACGGGCGCCCAGCCGGCCCTGTGCGCGTGCGCGCAGTTCGGAAATCTTCAGTTGACCGATCTTGTAGGCCAGCGCCTGGCCGGGCGTGCCGATGTAACGGTCGATTTCGTTGACGATGTCCTGATCGGTTTTCGGCGCATTGGCCTTGAAGTAATCGATGGCCTGCTGGCGCGTCCAGCCCTTGGCATGCATGCCGGTATCCACCACCAGGCGTACGGCGCGCCACATTTCGTAAGTCAGCTGGCCCATGCGGTCATAGGGGTCATCGTAAAGGCCCATGTCGTAGCCCAGCTGTTCGGCATACAGGCCCCAGCCTTCGCCGTAGGCCACGAAGTAGGCGGTACGCCGGAACATCGGCATTTCCGGCAGCTCCATGCCGCGCGCGAACTGGAAGTGGTGACCGGGCACCGCTTCGTGCAGGCTCAGCGGCAGCATTTCCCATTTCGGCCGGACCTCCGGTTTGTACAGATTGACGTAGTAATAGCCCGGGCGGGTGCCGTCGGTGGCGCCGCCCTGGTAATACGCGGTGGTGGTATCGGGGGCGATGCTGGCCGGTATCGCCCGGACGCCGTAGGTCAATCGCGGCAGCACGCCGAAAACCTTCACCAGCTCCGGATCGATGCGCTTCGACATCGCCTGATAGCCTTCGAGCAGAGCTTCGGGCGATGTATAGAAGAAGCGCGGATCGCTGCGCAGAAAGCTGAAGAATTCCGGCAGGCTGCCTTTGAATCCGGTTTCCGCCTTGACCGCTTCCATGCGCGCACGGATGCGGGCGACTTCCTTCAGACCGATGCCGTGGATCTCGTCGGCACTGAGTGCGGTTGTGGTGTAATAACGCGCCAGCAGATCGTAGTAGGCCTTGCCATCGGGCAGATCGGTGGCGGCTATGCTGCTGCGCGTGGCCGGCAGGTATTCGGCATTGAAATACTCGCCCAGACGCGCGTAGGCCGGCACGATTTTCCCGGTGATGAGCGTACGTGCTTCTTTGGACAATGCCGCGCGCTGCGCGTCCGTGAACGACTCCGGATAGCGTTTGAACGGCGCGAAGAATCCGCTTTTCTCCGGGTCGGTGACGAGCTGTGCCGCGATCTGCGCCGGCACCCGGGTCATGATCGCCTTCGGCGGCGTCCGGCCGCTGCGCACGCCTTCACGCATCAGCGCCAGGGTCTGCTCGATCAGAACCGGAAGGGCGTCCATGCGTGCCAGCCAGTCGCGGTAATCCTTTTCGGTGCTGAATGCCAGCAGTTCGGTGATGCCGTCAGCGGTCTGTACGCCACCCTGGTGGGTCATCGGCATCAGGTATTCGCGGAACGGCTGGCGTTCGATGTCTTTGTTCAGCAGCCATTCGAAGGTGTCGTAATGGAGCTGGTCCTGCGCACTCAGTGCCTTGCGGTCGATGGCATGCAGGCGGGCCATGGCCGCACGGTCGGCGGCCTCGCTGTCGGCAATCGCCTTCAGGCTCAGATCGGACCAGCGGTCGTTGAAACGCATGTCGCCGTTGTAGGCGGCGTTTTCCGGGCTTTCGCGCAACCCGCGTTCCCATTCCTCGGCGAACAGGCGGTGCAGCGCGGCATGGCCATCGTCGGCATGGGCTGCCGGAATCAAGGTCAGGAGCAGGAGCAAAAGGGCTGTAAATCGCATGGTGAGCCTCCCTGTGGGTACCCAGAGTGTATCAGCAACGCCCGAAAAAAAACCGCAGCCCGGAGGCTGCGGTTTCGGTTTCCGATGGTGGCTTATCAGAAGTTGACGGTCAGGCTCGACCAGTAGTAACGGCCGACGGTATCGAAGGTGCGTTCGTCGGTGTTGCCGTTCAGCGAGTTGTTCTGGTACAGGATCGGCGGCTGTTTGTCGAACACGTTGTCGACGCCCAGACGGAACTTGACTTTGTCGATGCTGACCCCGAACTGCAGGTTGTGGTAGGTGTAGGCGCCAATTGAGAACTGGCAACCCGCGCTGCCTGGGCTGAGACCGAGGTTGGCACAGGTGCCGTCCGGTTCGGTGCTGCCGACCGTGAAGCCGTCAACGTAACGCATAGTCCAGGACACGTCGAAGATGTCCTTGCTCCAGCCCAGGTTGCCCAAGGCGCGCCATTGGCTGTAGTTGCCCATGCCGCCGTTGGCCGAGGACAGGAAGGTGCCGGCGTTTTGCTGTTGAGCGATTAACTCGCCATTGTAGATAACGTCCACATCGAACTTGTCGAGGTAGGTCGCGTCCAGGCTGGCACGGAACTTGCCGAACGAGGTGTCCTTGCGGTACTTGAAGCCGATGTCGACGCCGGAGGTGTCGTATTTGCCGACATTTACGCGGCGATCGAACAGGATTTCGACTTCTCCGCTCGGACGACGGCTGAACATCGAACACACCGGCGATGGGTTGGCGGCGGTACTGCTGAAACAAGCATTCAGGATGTTCTGGGTGCCGATGGTGCCGATGGCGTTATCCAGTTTGGCATTCCAGAAATCAACAGTAGTCGAGAAGCCGTCGAACCAGGACGGTTCGTAGACGAAACCGACGGTGATTACCGTTCCTTCTTCCGGTTTCAGAGTGTCAGTACCGCCCTTAATCGCATTCAGCTGAGAATCCGTCTGGGAGAATGACGGATTATAATTCGGTTGCGTAGGATCATTTTGTACGGGCAAATTCGAGTTTACCATCTGGACATTATTACAAGCCGGATTTGTTGAAATGCCACCGCCCGGTGCTGAAATTCCATTACAAGGATCAGTAAAGCCATCCGATGCTGCTGCTAAACCGCCATAAAGATCTGTGATAGTCGGCGCGCGGAATACTTCGGCGTAGGTGCCACGGAACAGCAGCTGTTCAGAAGGTCGCCATTCCAGACCCAGTTTGCTGTTGATGGTGCTGCCGAAGGTCGAGTAATCCGACCAGCGAGTACCGAACGAGGCATTGAAGGTATCCGTAATCGGAATCAAGGCTTCGCCATAGATTTCTTTCACGGTGTAGTTACCCTTAGTAGGAGCAGTACACAGCTCCGAAGAGATGCCGCAGGTATAATCCGCGCTCGGATCGACGATAGCGGCATCAAACGGGTCGAATTCCAGTGCGTTCTTGCGGTATTCCAAACCTACCGCAGCCTGCACGGTGCGACCGCCGATTTCGAACAGATCACCACTGAAGTTGGCTTGGAAGCCTTTTTGGGTTTCAACCTGCTTGTGCAACACATCCAAGCCGATTGCGCCTAATGCAGCCAGCTGTGCTTGACCTGCCGCCGAATTCGGATCGAAGTTGCCGACGAAATCGATCGGTGTACAGCCCGGAATCGGAGTGGTGAATGTGCCGTCGGTGTAGCAGACGCCACCTTGCGAGGGACCAAGTGCCTTTTCCAGCGCAACATAATCGATATAGCCCTGATTATCATTGTTCTGTTTTATTTTTCCATAGCTGATGTTGGTATCCCAAGACCAGGAAGTACCGGCGAAATCGCCCTTCAGGCCTGCATTCAATTGAGAAACATCAGTGACATATTCATAACGGCGGTTGCCCAGACGGCTCAGGCGCAAGCGGATATCTTGGATTTCAATTCCAAATGGATTGTATTGGCTATATTTTGAAAGTGAGATTCCGTCGGACAAGCCGTCGAACGGCAGCGGAGCAATCTGCGAGGCCGAACGGGTCTTGTTGGCGAAGGCGTCGACATAGGCGGTGACGTTGTCGGTGATATCAAAATTACCGGTCACGAACAAACCCGAACGTTCCTGTGGGGTCAGCTCGAGGTTGCCGACGGCCTGGTAATTGAAGGAGTCGCGGCCGAAGCTGAAGCATCGGAAGTCTGAAAGACTGGAGCCAGGAAATGCAGGGT
>NZ_JAPDUI010000081.1 GCF_025980345.1 Arenimonas sp. GDDSR-1
CGCTTACCGCCGACTGTATGTCGAGGGTTTGGCCAGAGCCTGCGAGGTACTGCAGCCGAAGCGTTGTCTGTTGGTGAGTTCCACGGCCGTCTATGGCCAGGACGCCGGCGAGTGGGTGGATGAAACCAGTCCGGCTTTGGCGGAGAGTTTCAACGGCCGGATGCTGCGTGAAGCCGAAAATCAGAATCTGATCCATTCCGGCAACCGCGTACTGCGCTTGAGCGGCATTACCGGCCCCGGCCGGAACATGCTGGTGAATAAAGCGCTGCTCGGAGAAAACATCGCCAATACCTGGACCAACCGCATCCACATCGAGGATGCCGCCGGTGCGCTTTGCCATCTGCTCGACCTGACTGATCCCGAACCGCTTTGGATTGCCAGCGATGACCTGCCGGCGTTGCAAATTGATGTGGCCAATTGGATCCGCAGCGGCCAAGAGCTGCCGCCGCTGCCGGGCGCAGAAGGTTCGGCGGCCGGACGTCGCGTCAGCAATGCCCGCCTGAAAGCCAGTGGCTGGCAGCCGATATACCCGAGTTACCGGCAGAGCTATACCGGGTCCAGAGTTTGACCGAAATCACATCGGTTTGCCGCAAATCCGGTCACAATAGATTGCAAGGAGAATGACCATGGACCCACTTTACAGTGCCGCACTGAGCACCTTCGCCGATCTGCTGGCGCAGGCCAAGCAAAGCATCGATCCGGAACCGACCGCGATGACGGTGGCCACCGTCGGCCGCGATGGCCGCCCGGCCGCGCGTACCGTCTTGCTGAAAGGTTTCGATGAACGCGGTTTCGTGTTCTATACCAATTTCAGTTCCCGCAAAGGCCGGCAACTCGCCGCCAATCCGCAGGCCGCGCTGCTGTTCCATTGGCGGCATCTGCGTGAAGGCGTGCAGGTCAAGATCGAAGGCACGGTCGAACCGGTCAGCGCCGAAGAAGCCGACACCTATTTCGCCAGCCGACCGCGCGGCAGCCAACTCGGCGCCTGGGCATCGCTGCAATCCCAACCGCTGGCGTCACGTGAGCTTTTCGATCAGCGCTATGCCGATTTCGAGAAACAATACGAAGGCGTGCCGGTACCGCGCCCGCCGCACTGGTCGGGCTTCCGTGTCGTGCCCGAGCGCATCGAGTTCTGGTACGGCGCCCAGTTCCGCCTGCATGAACGCCAATGTTACGAGCGCAGCAACGGCGTCTGGTCGCAGGTCATGCTGTATCCATGACCGGGCCGCGGCGGATCGTCTGCCTGACCGAGGAACCGACCGAAGTGCTGTATGCACTCGGCGAGCAGGACCGCATCGTCGGCATTTCCGGATTCACCGTGCGGCCGACGCAGGCGCGCCGTGACAAACCGAAGGTCAGTGCGTTCACCAGTGCCAAAATCGAGGCCATTCTGGCGCTGAAGCCGGATTTCGTCATCGGTTTTTCCGATATCCAGGCCGATATCGCTGCCGCCTTGATTCGCCACGGCATCGAAGTCTGGATCAGCAACCACCGCAGTGTCGAGGGCATTCTAGATTACATCTGCCGGCTCGGTGCGCTGGTCGGTGCCGCCGATAAAGCCCGGAGTTACGCCGCCGGCCTGCGTTCCGATCTGGAAGCGCTGGCATCGCAGGCGTCCTCCAATGCGGCCCGCCCGAAAGTCTATTTCGAGGAATGGGACGAACCGTTGATTTCCGGCATCCAGTGGGTCGCTGAACTGATCCGCATTGCCGGCGGCGACGACATCCTGCCGGAGCTCGCCGCCGAGCCCATGGCCAAAAACCGCATCATGGCCGATGGCAGCAAGGTCATCGATCGCAATCCGGATATCATTTTCGGTTCCTGGTGCGGCAAGAAATTCCGGCCGGACAAGGTGGCGATGCGGCCGGGATGGGAAAACATCGCGGCCGTGCGCAACCGGCAGCTGTTCGAAATCAAATCCCCGATCATCCTGCAGCCCGGGCCCGCGGCGCTGACCGATGGCATCCAAGCCATGGCGCGGCACATCCGCGATTGGCGTCCGGCTTAATCGTTTTCGCGGCTCAGACTCTCGCCGCGGTCGCGTGCGGCGTCCAGCGCATTCTGCACCAGTTCACGCAGGCCGCCGCTCTCGAAAGTGGTAATGGCCGCATGCGTGGTGCCGTTCGGTGAGGTCACCCGCTGGCGCAGCACATCGGCCGGTTCGCCCGATTCGGACAGCATGCGTGCCGCGCCGACAAAGGTCTGCACCGCCAGGGCGCGTGCCGCTTCGGCGGGCAGGCCCTGTTTTTCCGCCGCCGCCTGCATGGCTTCGCACAGCAGAAAGACATACGCCGGGCCGCTGCCCGAAAGGGCGGTAACCGTGTCCATCAGGGCTTCCTCGGAAATCCAGACGCACAGGCCGGTGGCGCCGAAAAGCGCGCTGGCGAGATTCTTCTGTTCGGCACTGACCTGCGCATTGGCGAACAGGCCGCTGGCACCGGCGCCAAGCAGGGCTGGAGTGTTCGGCATGATGCGCACCACCGGCAGATTGCCGCCCAGCCAGGTTTCCAGCTGCGTGGCGGTGATGCCGGCGGCGATGGAAAGAATCAGCGGACGTTCGGCCTGCGCCAGATCCTTCAATTCGGCGCAGACGGTTTTCATCACCTGCGGTTTTACCGCGAACAGCCAGACGGCACTGCCGGATGCGGCGCGCCGGTTATCGTCCAGCACCGGAATGCCGGTTTCGGCGGCCAGTGCTTCGCGGGTCGGTGCGTAGGGTTCCGAGACCCGGATGCCGTCGGGCGCATGGCCCTGTTTGAGCAGGCCGGTAATCAGACTGCGCGCCATATTGCCGCCGCCAATGAATGCGATGTTGAGAGTCATGGGTCCTCGCTGCGTGGGGGTCGTGGGCCGAACAGGGCGCTGCCGACGCGCACCAGGGTGGCGCCGTGGGCAATCGCGACCGGGTAGTCGTCGCTCATGCCCATGGACAGGGTATCCATCTGCGGATGGCGTTGCAGCAGGCTGCGGTAAAGGGCATGCATGCGTTCGAAGGCCGCGCCATCCGTGCTGTGTGCCGGATCGGGAATGGCCATGAGGCCGCGCAGGCGCAGACGCGGAAAACTGTCGATCAAATCCGCCAGACGCCCGGCAGCTTCAGGTGCACAACCGGATTTTCCGGGCTCTTCGTCAATATTGACTTGGATCAGTACATTCAAGGGGGGCAGGCTGGCCGGACGGTACTGGGCGAGCAGAGGCACGATTTTTTCCCGGTCCACGGTCTGCACCCAGTCGAAGTGTTCGGCCACGGTTTTGCATTTATTGGACTGCAAGGGGCCGATGAGGTGCCACTCAAGGCCCAGCGCCGACAGCGCACTGATTTTGGCCACGGCCTCCTGCACATAATTTTCCCCGAATGCCCGTTGCCCGAGCGCGGCACATTCCGCGACCCGTTCGGCCGCTTGGGTTTTCGAGACCGCGAGCAGGCCCACGGACTGGCCGCCGGCGGCACAGGCCGCCAGGGCGTTTTGCAGGAACAGCAGGTTCTGGGCCAAATCCGGCATGACTTGTCGAAATATTCTGGGGGGGTATACTGAGTCGGATACTGTGCCATGATAGCCACGGATTAGGGGAAAATATATGGATATCGCTGAGTTGCTCGCGTTTTCGGTCAAGAACAAGGCCTCCGACCTGCACCTGTCGTCGGGTCTGCCGCCGATGATCCGGGTTGACGGCGATGTGCGCCGGATCAACATTCCCGCGCTCGATCACAAACAGGTGCATGCCCTGGTCTACGACATCATGTCGGACAAGCAGCGCCGCGATTTCGAGGAATTCCTCGAGGTCGACTTCTCTTTCGAAATCCCGGGGCTGGCCCGATTCCGCGTCAACGCCTTCAACCAGAACCGCGGTTCGGCCGCGGTGTTCCGTACCATTCCCAGCCAGATCCTGACCCTCGATGAACTGGGTTGTCCGAAAATCTTCCGCGAGCTGATCGAGCAGCCGCAGGGCCTGATCCTGGTCACCGGCCCGACCGGTTCCGGTAAATCGACCACGCTGGCGGCCATGGTCGACCACGTCAACAAGAATGAATTCGGGCATATCCTGACCATCGAGGACCCGATCGAATTCGTGCATGCCTCGCAGAAATGCCTGATCAACCAGCGCGAGGTCCACCGCGATACCCACGGCTTCGAGGCTGCGCTGCGTTCGGCACTGCGTGAGGATCCGGATTACATCCTCGTCGGCGAGTTGCGCGATCTGGAAACCATCCGGCTGGCGTTGACCGCGGCCGAAACCGGACATCTGGTGTTCGGCACCCTGCACACCAGCTCGGCGGCGAAAACCATCGACCGCATCATCGACGTGTTCCCCGCGGCGGAAAAGGCCATGGTCCGCTCGATGCTGTCGGAATCGCTGCGTGCGGTGATTTCGCAGAGCCTGATGAAGAAAACCGGCGGTGGCCGCATCGCCGCGCATGAAATCATGGTGGCCACGCCGGCCATCCGCAACCTGATCCGCGAGGACAAGGTCGCCCAGATGTATTCCTCGATCCAGACTGGCCAGGCGTCCGGCATGCAGACGCTCGACCAGTGCATGCTTGAGCTGGTCAAGAAGGGCCAGGTCAGCAAAGCCCAGGCCTGGGGCTACGCCAAAGACAAACGCCTGTTCGAATAAGGCCACGGAGACGCGCCATGAGCAGCATTGATTTCACCTCTTTCCTGAAACTGATGGCCCACAAAAAGGCCTCGGATCTTTTCATCACCGCCGGCGTGCCGCCGTCAATCAAGGTTCAGGGCAAGGTTTCGCCGATCACCCAGAACCCGCTGACGCCGCAACAAAGCCGCGACATGGTGCTCGACGTGATGAGCCCGTCCCAGCGCGAAGAGTTCGAAAAGACCCACGAGTGCAACTTCGCCATCGGTGCCGCCGGCATCGGCCGTTTCCGCGTCAGCTGTTTTTACCAGCGCAACCAGGTCGGCATGGTGCTGCGCCGGATCGAAACCAAGATTCCGACCATCGAAGAGCTGAACCTGCCGATCATCCTGAAATCGCTGGCGATGACCAAGCGCGGCATCATCCTGTGCGTGGGCGCCACGGGTACCGGTAAATCGACCACGCTGGCCGCCATGATCGGTTACCGCAACCTGAATTCGACCGGCCACATCATCACCATCGAAGACCCGATCGAATTCGTGCACAAGCACGAGGGCTGCATCATCACCCAGCGCGAAGTCGGCATCGATACCGACTCCTGGGAAAATGCGCTGAAGAACACCCTGCGCCAGGCGCCGGACGTGATCATGATCGGCGAGGTGCGCACGCGCGAAGGCATGGACCATGCCGTGGTGTTCGCCGAAACCGGCCATCTAGTGTTCTGCACCCTGCACGCCAACAACGCCAACCAGGCCATCGACCGGATGATCAACTTCTTCCCGGAAGAACGCCGGGCCCAATTGCTGATGGATCTGTCGCTGAACCTGAAAGCGATCATCGCCCAGCAGCTGGTGCCCACCGCCGACGGCAAGGAGCGCCGCGTCGCCATGGAAATCCTGATCGGCACGCCGCTGGTGCAGGATTACATCCGCACCGGTGAAGTGCACAAGCTCAAGGAAGTGATGAAGGAGTCGACCCTGCTCGGCATGAAAACCTTCGACCAGAGCCTGTTCGAACTCTATCAGGCCGGTGAAATCAGCTACGAATCGGCCCTGCGTTACGCCGACTCCAGCAACGAAGTGCGCCTGAAGATCAAATTGGCCCAGGGCGGCGACGCCGCCAGCCTGTCGCAGGGCATGGACGGCATCGAGATTTCGGAAAACCGTTAACCGGCCTTGATCATGTCCGCCACGCGCTCCGCCAGCATGATGGTGGGCGCGTTGGTGTTACCGCCGATCAGCTTCGGCATCACCGAGGCATCCACCACGCGCAGACCGCGAATCCCTCTGACCCGGCACTGCGTATCGACCACGGCCTGGCTGTCGCTGTCCGCGCCCATTTTGCAGGTGCCGACCGGGTGGTAGATGGATTCGGCTTTCTCGCGGATGAAGTTTTCCAGCTCGGCATCGCTCTGCACCGCTTCGCCGGGAAACACTTCCGGACCGCGGTAGGCATCGAAGGCCGGCTGCGCCAGTAGTTTCCGGGACAGCTTGACCGCTTCCAGCATGACCTTCATGTCGAAACCCTCGGCGTCCGACAGGTAACCGGCTTCGATGCGCGGCTTCTGGGCGATGCTGTTGCCGGTCAGGTACAGGCGGCCACGGCTTTTCGGCCGCAGGAAGCAGGCATGCAGGGTGTAGCCCGAGCCCGGCATTTTATGGCGGCCATGGTCATCGAGCTGCGCCGGCACGAAATGGAACTGGATGTCGGGACGGTCGTCTTCGGCCAAGGACGAGCGCCAGAAACCGCCGGACTCGGCGACGTTGCTGGTGCCCGGGCCCTGCTTGAACAGCAGGAACTGCAGGCCGGCCAGCAGCTGGTTGCTGGTGTCGTAGGTGATGTCCTGCGTGCATTTGTGCAGAACACAGGCATCGAGATGGTCCTGCAGATTGCCGCCGACGCCGGGCAGGTCGGCCTGGACCGGAATGCCGTGCTGATGCAGGTGCGCGGCCGGACCGATGCCGGACAGCATGAGCAGCTGCGGAGAATTGATGCTGCCGCCGCACAGAATCACTTCGCGGCTGGCGGCTTCGCAGAAACCGCCCTTGCCGGCCACGGCATAGACCACCGCGCTGGCGCGCCCGTCCTCGAATACGATGCGCGAGGCGGTGGCTTTGGTGATGATTTTAAGATTCGGCCGTTTGCGGGCCGGACCGAGATAGGCCACGGCACTCGAACAGCGACGGCCTTCGCGGGTTGTGGTTTGGTACAGGCCGAAGCCTTTCTGCTGCGGACCGTTGAAATCCGAGGTGGTGTTGAAACCGGCCTGTCCGGCGGCCTCCAGGAATACCGGCGTCAGCGGATTCAGGTGGCGCGGATCGGAGACCGTGAGCGGGCCGTCGCCGCCATGCAGGTCGTCTGCGCCGCGGACGTTGCCTTCGGATTTGCGGAAATAGGGCAGCACGCTGTTCCAGTTCCAGCCCTCGCACCCGAGTTTTTCCCACTCATCGTAATCGCGGGCGTTGCCGCGGATGTAGCACATGGCATTGATCGAGCTGGAGCCGCCGACCACTTTGCCGCGCGGCCACCACAGGGCACGCTGTTTCAGGTTGGGGTCGGGGGCGGTGTTGTAATCCCAGTTCACGCCCTTTTGTCCGACCAGCTGGGCGATGCCGGCGGGCATGTGCACCAGCGGATTCCAGTCATCGGCACCGGCTTCCAGAAGAAGCACGCGGACCGCAGGATCCTCGCTCAGGCGGTTGGCCAGCACGCAACCGGCGGATCCGGCACCCACGATGATGTA
>NZ_JAPDUI010000033.1 GCF_025980345.1 Arenimonas sp. GDDSR-1
AAAGACCGCCTTCTGGACCTGATCCGCGAAGCCTGCGCGGCCAAGGACACCCAGGCCACCATGGCCATCCTGCGGGACGGCTTGAGCGCTTTGATTACCTCCAAGTCGGTGTTTCTTCCGGAATGCGTCTATGAGCCTGTGGAAGGCCATTACGCCCGGCGCGAAATCTACAAGTGTCCGGAAACCGGAGTCAGCGTGGTTGCGATGACCTGGGGCCCCGGACAAGGCACGCCGATCCACGACCATTGCGGCTTGTGGGGAGTCGAAGGCGTGTGGCAGGGCGAAATCGAAATCATTCAATACGAGCTGCTGGAAGACCAGCCCGAGCGCTGCCGTTTCGAGCGCCTCACGCCGGTACTTGGCGGTGTCGGCTCCTCGGGCTGCATCATTCCGCCGCATGAATACCACACCATCCGCAATCCAAGCTCCGACAACATCGCCATTTCCCTGCACATCTACAAGGACAGCATGGGCGACTGCTCGATTTTCGAGCCGCTCGGCGACGGCTGGTACAGCAAGGGCCGCAAGCTGCTGTGCCTGGATCCGGTCGACTGTGAATAAGCCGCCCGATTGGGTATAATGGGCGTCCACATGCCGGTGTGGCGGAATGGTAGACGCGGCGGACTCAAAATCCGCTTATGGTGACATAGTGTAGGTTCGAGTCCTATCACCGGTACCAGATCAAAAACCCCTCGTTGCCGAGGGGTTTTTCATGGTCGGGCACTTGATTCGGGTCAATTTGACGGGGCGATCAGTTGTGCTACATTGGCCACTCACACGCCGAGGAGACCCGCCATGACCAAGTCCGCACTTGCCGCCGCCATCCTGCTTTCGCTTGCCGCCTGCGGCGAAAAGCCGGCCGAAACCGCCCCTGCCGCTGAAACCGCTGCCGCCGCACCTGCGGAAACCGCCACAGCGCCCGAAGCGGCGAAGCCGGGATTCAAGCAGGAACTCGAGCTCCAAGGCATCCGCTTCGTGGTCGAAGCCACCAATGAAGGCTCGATGAACAATCTCACCATCACCCCGAGCGGGCTGAGTGAGGTCAATGATGTGATCAGCCGCGAAATCGACGGCAGCGTGACCAAGGCCGAGATCGGCGACATCAATGCCGACGGCTCGCCGGAGATTTACGTGTGGGTCACCTCGGCCGGCAGCGGCAGTTATGCCACGCCGATCGGCTACTCGGCCAATAACAACAAGAGCCTGAGCGAAATCTACTTCCCGCCGGTCAGCGAAGATGCAGTCAACGGCAAGGGCTACATGGGCCATGATGAATTCGCCGTGGTCGAGGGCATCGTTGCGCAGCGTTTTCCGATTTACAAGGACGGCGACACCAATGCCCAGCCCAGCGGCAAGATGCGCCAGCTGCAGTACAAGCTCACCGCAGGCGAAGCCGGTTGGGTGATGAAAGTCGACCGCGTCGAAGAGTTCTGATTCCTGCAAATGCAGTCGTCCTGAAAACCCCGCTTTGGCGGGGTTTTTATGATCCGTATGGCCACCAGCCGGAACCGGTCCGGGCATAGCGGTCGGCCGCCTGCTCAAAGCGGTTGGTGTGACTGATGCCGCCATGCAGGAAATACAGCGGCAGAAAAAAAAGGCCCAGCGCCATGGTCTGATACACATGCGCCCGTTCGTGACTCCCGATGCGTACGCACTCATCGCCCCCGAAGGCCGCGCAGTGGTAGGTCAGGGTCGGCTCGTCGAGCGATGTTCCGGTATGCAAAATGACCTGCCCGAGCGTCAACGCGCCGCGGCTGAAAAACCGGAAGCCTGAAAACACCACGGCCGCATCGGAAAAAGACACGCGCGCGCCGAGCAGAAGGCTTCCTAGCCCGAGCACCAGACCGACGGCCGTCATCGGCAAAGCCCAGAGGCTGCCGAGGGCAAACAGGATCCGGCTTTTCCAGAACGGGTTCATGCCGTCAGTGTACACAAAACTCCGGCCCACGAAAAAGCGGGCCGAAGCCCGCTTTTTCCTGAAACCGAAGCGCTTATTCGGCGGCGTCTTCGTCCAGTGCCTTCATCGACAGGCGGATACGGCCCTGCTTGTCGACTTCCAGAACTTTCACTTTCACGATATCGCCTTCCTTGAGTTTGTCGGAAACCTTCTCGACGCGCTCGTTGGAAATCTGCGACACATGCACCAGACCGTCTTTGCCCGGAGCGATGGTGACGAACGCGCCGAAATCCATGATCTTGGCGACTTTGCCTTCGTAAACTCGGCCCGGCTCGACATCGGAGGTGATCGATTCGATGCGGGCACGGGCAGCTTCAGCCGCAGCGTTGTTGACCGAGGCAATGGTGATGGTGCCGTCGTCCTGGATGTCGATCTGCGTACCGGTTTCCTTGGTGATGGCCTGGATGACCGAACCGCCCTTGCCGATTACTTCGCGGATCTTGTCCGGATGGATCTTCAGGGTCAGCAGACGCGGCGCGAATTCCGACATTTCGGCACGCGGCGTCGACAGGGCTTTCGCCATTTCGCCGAGGATGTGCAGACGGCCCTGTTTGGCCTGGTCGAGCGCGATGCGCATGATTTCTTCGGTGATGCCTTCGATCTTGATGTCCATCTGCAGCGCGGAGATGCCCTGCTCGGAACCGGCCACTTTGAAATCCATGTCGCCGAGATGGTCTTCGTCACCGAGGATGTCGGACAGCACCACGAAATCGCCGCCTTCCTTGACCAGACCCATGGCGATACCGGCGACCGGAGCTTTCAGCGGAATACCCGCGTCCATCATGGCCAGCGAAGAACCGCAGACCGAGGCCATCGAGGAGGAACCGTTGGATTCGGTGATTTCCGAAACGCAGCGGATGGTGTACGGGAATTCTTCCATGTTCGGCATGACGGCCATCACGCCGCGCTTGGCCAGACGGCCGTGGCCGATTTCACGGCGCTTCGGCGCACCGAAACGGCCGCACTCGCCCACCGAATACGGGGGGAAGTTGTAATGGAACATGAAGTTTTCTTTGTACTCGCCGGACACGGCATCGATGATCTGGCCGTCGCGGGCAGTACCGAGGGTAGCCACCACCAGCGCCTGGGTTTCACCGCGGGTGAACAGGGCCGAACCGTGGGTGCGCGGCAGCACCGAGGTGCGCACGCTGATCGGACGTACGGTGGTGAGATCGCGGCCGTCGATGCGGACCTTGGTCTTCAGCACGGAAGCGCGCATGGTTTCGTATTCGAGCTCGCCGAATTCCTTCGACAGTTCGGCACCGGCCCAGCCATTGGCTTCGGCGTCGGCTTTCAGGCCTTCCATCACTTCGGATTTGATCTTGGCGATGGCGTCACGGCGTTCCAGCTTCTCGCGGATGGCGAAAGCGGCTTCCAGACGGCTGCCGACGGCGGCTTTGAGCGCGGCGATCATGGCTTCATTCTTGGCCGGAGCCTGCCAGGTCCACTTGCTGACGCCGACTTCGGCAACCAGTTCGTTGATGGCGTTGATGACGGTCTGCATCTGCTGATGGCCGAACATCACGGCGCCCAGCATCTGCTGCTCGGAAAGCAGCGCGGCTTCCGATTCCACCATCAGCACGGCACCGGCGGTACCGGCGACGACCAGCTCGAGCTGCGAGGTGGCGAGTTCGGCGGCGGTCGGGTTCAGGATGTACTGGCCGTTGGCGAAACCGACCTTGGCGGCGCCGATCGGACCGTTGAACGGCGCGCCGGACAGAGCCAGGGCGGCGGAGGCGCCGATCAGGGCCGGGATGTCGCCATCAACTTCCGGATTCATCGACACCACGGTGGCGATGATCTGCACTTCATTGCGGAAACCTTCCGGGAACAGCGGGCGGATCGGACGGTCGATCAGGCGGGAAATCAGGGTTTCCTTCTCGGTGGCACGGCCTTCACGCTTGAAGAAGCCGCCCGGGATACGGCCGCCGGCATAGAATTTTTCCTGGTAGTCGACGGTGAGCGGGAAGAAATCCATGCCCTCGCGCTGCGACTTGGCGGCCACGGCGGTGACCAGGACCACGGTGCCTTCGACGCTGACGATGACCGAGCCGCTGGCCTGACGCGCGATTTCACCGGTTTCGATGCTGACTTGATGCTTTCCGTATTGGAAGGTTTTCACGATTTTTGCCACTGTATTATCCTCTTTGATTTCCGCGAGGCGGGCCACATGCCCGCCTTTGATGTACTGCAAAAAACAACGCGGCGCCGAAGCGCCGCGTTGGGTGGTTAGCGACGTAAGCCGAGGCGCTGGATCAGGGCCTGGTAACGTTCGCCGTCTTTCTTTTTCAGATAGGCCAGCAGGCTGCGGCGCTGGTTCACCATTTTCAGGAGGCCGCGGCGCGAGTGGTGGTCTTTCTTGTGGGTCTTGAAGTGTTCGGAAAGGTCTTCGATGCGGGCGGTCAACAGGGCGACCTGGACTTCCGGGGAGCCGGTATCGTTGGCGGCGCGTTTGTGTTCGCCGATGACTTTGCTGGTATCAATGGACATGTCTATTTCTCTATGAAGATGCGAATTCGGCAGAAGCGCACGGTGCGCAACCGCCATAACCGCCGGTTAAGGAAGCTTCGTCAGGGAAGCTGCGAAGCCCGCATATTATACTCGATTCAATCAGTTAGTGGGGTTAAATCGGGTCAATTGATGGCCGCCCAGCGGAACAGACGCTGAACCGTGAGCTCCCCTTCGACACTGATGCCGGCCAGTCCGAGCGGCAGCCCCTGTTCATTGCAGAGCTGAACCCGCTCACTGGCCGCAAACGGCTCCGGAATGCGGATTTTCTGGCCCATGCCCACCCGCCGGGCCTGATCGGCATCCAGAATCAGCCGGGGCACCGCCACCAAGGCCTCGGCCACCGGATGCAGGATGCCCTCCAGCGCCGGAATGCCCTGCTCGGCCAGTGCCTGAAGCCCGTCCAGAGTCCACAGCGGGAGTGTCTGGAACGGCTCGACCCAGAGCCGGCGCAGCGCCGTGACATGGGCGCCGCAGCCGAGCGCTTCGCCCAGATCACGCACCAGACTGCGGATATAGGTTCCCGAGCCGCAGGTCACCCGTAGGCTGAAGGCGTCCGGTTCCAGCGCCAGCAGTTCAATGGCATGGATGCGGACCGGCCTTGCCGGCAGCTCAATGACATCACCGCGGCGTGCTTTCAGGTACATCGGCTCGCCGCCCTGCTTGAGCGCGGAATATACCGGAGGTACCTGCAGGATGTCGCCCGTGAATTGGGGCAACAGGGCCTGCAGCTGCTCTCGGCTGTAGCGTCCAGTCGGCCTCTGGCGCAGCACCTGTCCGTCGGCATCGTCGGTATCGGTGGTGGTACCCAGGGCGGCGCTGACTTCATAGGCTTTGTCGTTACCGAGCAGGATGCCGGCGACCTTGGTGGCTTCACCCAGACAGATCGGCAACACGCCGGTGGCCAGCGGATCAAGCGCACCGGTATGCCCCGCCTTCTCGGCACGGAACAGGTTACGCACCTTCTGCAGGGCCTGGTTGGAGGTCATGCCCCGGGGCTTGTCGAGCAGTATGAGGCCGTCGACCGGGTGTCGGGCGAATGTGAACTGGGCTTTCTTCATGCCGGAAAAAACCGCCCGGAGGCGGTCAGGGCGATTCGGGCTTGGGGCTGTCGCGCAGGAGCTGTTCGATGCGCTCGCCCTTATCGACCGAGTCGTCGTAATGGAAATGCAGCTCGGGCACATGCCGCATCTTGACCGCATGGGCCAGCTGGAAGCGCATTTCAGGCGCCAATTCGTTCAGGGCCTTGACCGCGGCTTTGGAGGAATCGGCCAGCAACGCGGTGACGAACACCTTGGCATGCGCCATGTCGCGGGTAAGCTCGACATCGGACACGCTCAACGAAGGCAGGCCGTGCTCGCGCACCGTGGCGTGTACAATCTGGCCCAGCTCACGGCGGAGCTGGGCGGAAACCCGGTCGGTCCGATGGAAGCTTTTCTTCGCCATCAGAGGCTGCGCGCCACTTCAATGCGTTCGAAGCATTCGATCTGGTCGCCCGGCTTGACGTCGTTGTAGGCTTTCACCGCGATGCCGCATTCGGTACCGCTGCGGACTTCCTCGACGATGTCCTTGAAGCGGCGCAGGCTTTCCAGCTCGCCTTCGAACACCACCACGCTGTTGCGCAGGACGCGGATCGGCTTGTTGCGCTTGACCGTGCCCTCGATGACCAGCGAACCGGCCACGGCGCCGAACTTGGAGCTGCGGAACACGTCGCGGACTTCGGCGATGCCGATGATTTCTTCGCGGATCTCGACACCCAGTAGACCGGAAGCGACCTGTTTGACCTGGTCGATGACGTCATAGATGATCGAGAAGTAGCGCAGGTCGATGCCGTTGCTTTCGATGATCCGGCGCGCCGAAGCATCGGCACGCACGTTGAAGCCGATGACCACGGCCTTGGACGCGGCCGCCAGCGTGGCATCCGATTCGGTAATGCCGCCGACACCGGAAGAAATCACGTTGATGCGGATGGCCTCGTTGGAAAGACCGGTCAGCGAATCACGCAACGCTTCGACGGAACCCTGCACATCGGCCTTGACCAGGATATTGAGCACCTGCTGGCCTTGTCCGGCGCCCATCTGGGCCATGACGTCTTCCATGCGCGAGCCCGGCTGTTTGACCAGACGCGACTCACGGCGCTTGATTTCACGTTGCTGGGCCACTTCCTTGGCCAGACGCTCGTCGGCCACGACCACGAAGTCATCGCCGGCATCCGGCACGCCGGAAAGACCGAGCACCTGAACCGGAATGGACGGACCGGCGGTTTCGGTCTGCTTGCCGTTTTCATCGAACAGCGCACGCACGCGGCCGTACTGCAGGCCGCTGACCAGATAATCGCCCTTCTTGAGGGTGCCTTCCTGGACCAGCACCGTGGCGACCGGACCGCGGCCCTTGTCGAGCGAGGATTCGATGACCACGCCGCTGGCGCGGGCATCGACGGTGGCCTTCAGCTCCAGCAGTTCGGCCTGCACCAGAATCGATTCGAGCAGATTGTCGACGCCGTCACCGGTCTTGGCCGACACCGGCACGAACTGGACGTCGCCGCCCCACTCTTCCGGCACCACTTCCAATTTGACCAGACCCTGTTTGACGTTGTCGGGGTTGGCTTCGGCTTTGTCCATTTTGTTCATGGCCACGATCAGCGGCACTTTCGCCGAACGGGCATGCTCCACCGCTTCGATGGTCTGCGGCATGACGCCGTCATCGGCGGCGACGACAAGGACCACGATGTCGGTCAGTTTAGCGCCGCGGGCGCGCATGGCGGTGAACGCGGCATGGCCCGGAGTATCCAGGAAGCTGATGACGCCACGCGGTGTCTCGACATGATAAGCGCCGATGTGCTGGGTGATCCCGCCGGCTTCGCCGGTGGCGACCTTGGTGCGGCGGATGTAATCCAGCAGGGACGTCTTGCCGTGATCGACATGACCCATGATGGTAACGACCGGCGGACGCGGGCTTTTCTCGCCCTGGACTTCGTCCAGATGCGCGACCAGCGCCAGTTCGGCATCATTGTCATTGGCCTGTACGGCTTTGTGGCCCAGCTCTTCGACGACCAGCACGGCGGTGTCGTGATCGATGACCTGGTTGATGGTGACCATCATGCCCATTTTGAACAGGGCGCGAACCACATCCGAGCCTTTCATCGCCAGCTTGTTGGCCAGTTCGGAAACGACAATCGATTCGCCGACGGCGACTTCACGGGTGATGGGAGCGGTCGGACGCGAGAAGCCATGCTGTCCGGTCGCGGTGCGCGAGGCTTCCATGGTTTTCTGCTTCGGCTTCCTCTTGCCGGCACTGACGCGGCGTTCGCGTTCGGCGGCGGTCAGATGCAGCTGGCCGCTGATGTTCTGCAGCGCGGAATCATCATCGATGTCGTTGTCGACCATGACATGCGAGCCGCGCACCTTGTGCTTGGCGGTCTTGGCGGGCGCCTTGTCCTTGGCGGCCTTGGCCGGCTCGTGGCGGATGGCCTCGGTCTTGTGCGGTTTATGGCCGTGCTTCTCATCGCGCTCGCGGCGGGATTCATGACCGGCGGCATCGGCATCGGCGACTCCGGTTTTCTTGCCGGCAAGTTCAGCCGCGGCGACACGCGCCTTCTCTTCGGCCTCGCGTGCGATGCGTTCCTTTTCGGAGCGTTCGGATTCGATCTGCTCGCGACGTGCGCGGTCGAATTCGCTCAGACGCGCCTGTTCTTCGGCATTGCGCGATTTCGATGCTTCGAGTTTGCGCAGGACTTCTTCGCGCTCGTCGGAAACCGGAGCGGTGACTTCGTCGCGTTTGACATAAGTGCGCTTCTGGCGCACTTCGACCGCGACCGTGGTCTTGGACTTGCCGGAACTGGCAACCGTCAGCTCTTCCGTCTTGCGGCGGGCAATGGTGATCTTTTTCGGCGCAGCGGCTGCTTCAGCCGGCTTTTCGGTCTTGCCGTGCGAACGGCGCAGGAAGCCGAGCAGCTTTATCTTCTCGGTGCTGCTGACGACCTGGTCGGGACCGGAAAATTCCATGCCGGCATCGGCAAGCTGCTTGAGCAGCTTGTCGACCGGCAATCCGACGATTTTTGCCAACGATCCTACGGTTACTTCTGACATGGAGGTGTCGATCCTTGATTTTTGTGATGCAGATTACATGGCTTGCGTTTCGCGCGGTTCAGTTCGTCTGCTCGAGACGAGCGATTTCTGCGGCACGGGCGGCCAGGATGAACGCCGAAGCGCGCTCCATGCCCATGTCTTCGATATCGGAAATCTCGTCAGCGGCCAACTCGGCCAGGTCATCGGGGGTGGAAACGCCGCGTTCGGCCAGCGCATAGGCGATGCTTTCGCTCATGCCGTCCATCGCCAGCAGGTCCTCGGACGGTTTGTGCTCCTCGATTTCCTCTTCAGCAGCCAGGGCTTCGTTAAGCAGGGCGTCGCGGGCTCGGGCGCGCAGTTCTTCCACGATATCCTCGTCGAAGCCTTCAACGGCCAGCAGTTCGGCCGCCGGCACATAAGCGATTTCCTCGACCGTATTGAAGCCTTCGGCGACCAGGATGCCGGCGATTTCCTCGTCCACTTCCAGTTTTTCGACGAATACGGCGCGCGCGGCGGCCTGTTCGGCCTCGCTCTTGGCGGACACCTGGTCCTGGGTCATGACATTCAATTGCCAACCGGTCAGACGGCTGGCCAGACGCACGTTCTGGCCGCCCTTGCCGATGGCCTGGGCCAGCTTGTCTTCAGCCACGGCGATGTCCATCGAGTGCTTGTCTTCATCGACGATGATGGACTGCACTTCGGCCGGCGCCATGGCATTGATGACGAACTGGGCCGGGTTGTCGGACCACAGCACGATGTCGACGCGCTCACCGTTCAGTTCATTGGAAACAGCCTGGACGCGCGAGCCGCGCATGCCGATGCAGGCACCGATCGGATCGGTGCGGTGATCGTGGGCCAGCACGGCGATCTTGGCGCGGTCGCCCGGATCGCGGGCGGCACCCTTGATTTCGACCAGGCCCTGGCCGACTTCCGGCACTTCCAGTTTGAACAACTCGATCATGAACTCCGGCGCGATGCGCGAGATGATCAGCTGCGGGCCGCGGGTTTCGGCGCGGGTTTCGGCCAGATAGCCGCGGACGCGGTCGCCTGGACGCAGGACGTCGCGCGGAATGGCCTTGTCTTTCGGAATGATGGCTTCGGCGTTGCCGCCGAGATCGACGTAGACATTGCCACGCTCGGCGCGCTTGACTACGCCGTTGACCAGTTCGCCGACGCGGTCGTTCCACTGCTCGAGCACCAGTGCGCGCTCGGCTTCACGGACGCGCTGGACGATGACCTGCTTGGCGGCCTGTGCGGCGATGCGGCCGAATTCGGGATTTTCGACCTGTTGCTCGACGAAGTCGCCGACTTCGGCGCCCTCCATCTCATCCACGGCATCCATCAGGCGGATCATGCGGTCGGGCGATTCCATGACCACGTCGTCGGCCACCACTTCCCAGCGGCGGAAGGTTTCATAGGTGCCGTCTTTGGGATTGATGGCGACGCGGATCGACACGTCCTCGTCGTGGTAACGCTTTTTCGCGGCCGAAGCCAGCGCCGATTCCATCGCCTGGATGATGACCTGACGGTCGACGCCTTTTTCGTTGGCGACCGCTTCCATGACCAATAAAAGTTCTTTACTCACAATCCAACTCCGTATCCTTCGGCCGGGCCGAAAATTAGTCGAAAATCACGATTTCTTGGGCACCGGTTTCCTGCGCCCGCCTTTGGGTTCAGCCACCAGACCGAGCGCCACGAGATCCGGCACCAGCCTGGCTTTATCCACATTGCCGATGGCGACCGTGAACTCACGGCCATCGACATCCAACACGATTCCGGCATCGCTGACGGAAAGCACCTTGCCCTGCAGCCGCCGCCGTCCGTCCTGCGGAAGACTCAGGCTGATCTTGACCTGCTCGCCGATCTGCCGCGCAAACTGCGCGAGCGTGAACAGCGGCCGGTCAATGCCCGGCGAGGACACTTCCAGCGTGTACTGCGAGGCAATCGGATCATTGACATCGAGGTTGGCCGACACTTCCCGGCTGACCGCTTCGCAATCCTCGATGCTGACCAGGCGCTCCGGCGCGTCGATATACAGACGCAACAGGGCGTTGCCCGCCGCCGGCGAGAATTCGACGCCCAGCAACTCGAGCCCCAAGCCGCGAACGGTCGGGTCCAATAATTCCTTCAATTCCAAGGCTTTACCGGTCATTGCCATGCTGCCATCTCCCTGCGCCGTGCGATGTTGCTAATAAAAAAGGGCCTGACGGCCCTTTTCCGGTACTTCCTAGTTCCGGCGTCCGAAGCCGAACGGCACTTCGAACTAGCCCCGCATCCGGCCAAAGCCGACTGCGTCAAACTGGTAGCGGGGGCAGGATTTGAACCTACGACCTTCGGGTTATGAGCCCGACGAGCTGCCAGACTGCTCCACCCCGCATCAGTGAACCGACATTATAGCGGAAGTGGCCGTCCGGACACAAGTCCCGCGTCAAGCGGCCGGAAACGCCCTCAGGCACCAGGACAGGATGGCATTGGAGAACAGCCCCAGAACCAACAGCGCCGATGCATTGAGAACGAACGCCGCCCGCAGATGGCGGTCCGGATTGATATCGGCAGCCTCGATTTCGGGCTTCTCGAAAAACATCACGCGGATCAGCTTCAGGTAATAGAAGGCACCGATCACGGCACAAATCACCGCCAGCAGGGCCAGCCACTGGTAACCGGCATTCAAGGCCGCAACAATGACCTGCAACTTGGCGAAGAAGCCGAGGAACGGCGGCACACCGGCCAGAGAGGCGACCACGAACAGGATCAGGAAAGCGTAACCCGGATGCTTGACCCACAGGCCGCGGAATCCATCGATGTCATCGGCGTCAAAACCGGCACGGCTGAGCAGGATCAGCGCACCGAACGCAGCCACGGCGGTGATTCCGTAGCTGATGGCATAGAACATCGCGGCGGCATAACCGCTGGCATCGGCACTGAGCAGGCCGAGGAACAGGAAACCGACATGCGAGATGGTCGAATAGGCCAGCAGGCGTTTGAAACTGGACTGCACCAGCGCCATCAGGTTGCCGAGCACCAGCGACAGGGCGGACAGAATGGCAATCAGCGGCACCCAATCGGCCATGCTGTTGCCGGCAGCCGACTCGAGCAGACGGTAGGCCATGGCGAACGCCGCCATTTTCGGTGCCGAAGCGATGTACGCGGTAACCGCGGTCGGTGCGCCCTGGTAGACATCGGGCAGCCACATGTGGAACGGTGCGGCACCGAACTTGAAGGCAACGCCGGCCACCGCGAACACCACGCCGAGTTTGAACAGCATCGGCGAGGCGGTCGTGCCGGATGCGGCATAGATGGCATCGAACTGCAGGCTGCCGGTGGCACCGTAAATCATTGACATGCCGTACAGCAGCAGACCCGACGCGATGGCGCCGAGCACGAAATACTTGATCGCCGCTTCCGAGACCAAGGGGTTGTCGCGGTCGAGTGCGACCAGACCGTAGGAACTCAGCGCCAGCAACTCGAGGCCAAGATACAGCACGGTCAGATTGCCGGCCGAAATCATCAGCATCATGCCGAGCACGCCGAACAAGGCCAACACGTAGAATTCGGATTTGAACAGGCCGCGTTCGATCAGATAGGGTTTGGCGTAAATGAAGGCGAAGGCGGTTACCGCATAAATGCCGATTTTCAGCACATCGCCGGCGATGTCATGGATGAACATGCCGCCGAAAGCCAGACTGGTTCCGGTTGCCATGTCGCGCACGGTCAGCAGAATCGCCGCAACGAGAACGGCAACCGCCAGGAAGTGGATCAACGGCCGGCGTTTGGCATCGATGAACAGATCGAGCATCAGCAGGGCGAAGGCCGAGCAGCAGATGAATATTTCCGGCAGGATGGCATGCAGGTCCGCCGCGGAGATCATGGGAATGGTCATTGGCGGTTCCTCAGAGCTTGGTTTGCACGATGTGGTCGACCAAGGCCGCGATCGGCGCATCCATCAGGTCGACGAGGGGTTTCGGATAGACGCCGAGTGCGAGCACGCCTGCAGCAAACAGGCCGAGCATCCAGGCTTCGCGGGCATTGATGTCGGTCAGCTCGGCGACATGGTGGTTGGCGATGTCGCCGAACACCACGCGCTTGACCATCCACAGGGTGTAAGCAGCGCCGAGGATGAGCGTGATCGCGGCGAAGAAGGCGATCAGTGGATGCGCCTGGAATGCAGCGAGGATGACCATGAATTCACCGACGAAGCCGCTGGTACCCGGCAATCCGGCATTGGCCATGGCGAACAGCACGAAGAATCCGGCGAACCACGGCATGGTGTTGATGACGCCGCCGTAATCCTTGATCATCCGGCTGTGCATGCGGTCATAAAGAACACCGACGCAGCTGAACATGGCGCCGGAAATGAACCCGTGTGAAATCATCTGGACCATGCCGCCCTGCAGGCTGAGACGGGCGCCTTCCAGATTGCCGTCCTGGCGCACCATGGCGAACACGATGAAGCTGGCCAGGGTCACGAAACCCATGTGCGCGATTGATGAATACGCAATCAGCTTCTTCATGTCTTCCTGCACCAGGGCCACCAGACCGATGTAGACCACGGCGATCAGCGACAGCAGAATGACCAGCCAGGCCCACTCGGTGGACGCATCCGGAACGATGGGCAGACTGAAACGCAGGAACCCGTATCCGCCGATTTTGAGCATGATCGCGGCCAGGATGACCGATCCGCCTGTCGGCGCCTCGACGTGCGCATCCGGAAGCCAGGTATGCACCGGCACCATCGGCACTTTGACCGAGAAGGCGGCAAGGAAAGCAAAGAACAGCCACATCTGCTCGGTGGCGTTCAGCGGCAGCTGGGCCCAGGTCGCCAGGTCGAAACTTCCGGACTTGTTGTACAGATAGATCAGGCCGATCAGCATGAACACCGAGCCGAGGAAGGTGTACAGGAAGAACTTGATGCTGGCATAGATGCGGCGCGGACCGCCCCAGATGCCGATGATGATGAACATCGGAATCAGCATGCCTTCGAAGAAGATGTAGAACAGGATGGCATCCAGGGCGCAGAACACGCCCACCATGAGTCCTTCAAGCACCAACATGGCGGCAAAATACTGATGTGCGCGGTTCTCGATCGAGCTCCAGGACCCCATCAGCACCAGTACCGTGGTGAAGGTGGTCAGCAGAATCAGCGCGACCGAGATTCCGTCGACGCCGAGACTGTAGTTGATGTTGAATCCCGGGAGCCACGGCAATTGCTCGCCGAACTGCATCATGGCGGTTGATTGATCGATGCCGAGGTACAGCTTGATGCTGAGCAGGAAAGTGGCCAGCGTCACCAGCAGCGCGAAGACTTTGGCGCTGCCGATGCGGCGGTCACCGAGCAGGAAGGTGATCAGGCCGCCGAGAATCGGGAGCCAGATGAGTGTGCTGAGTAGCGGCAGGTGGGTGCCCATGCGAGTAATCCTTGTCCTTATTCAGCAAACAGGTGGGTTGCGATGGCCAGCATCGCAATTAGACCGACGATCATGGCAAACGCGTAAGTGGTCAGACGGCCGGTCTGGGTGCCGCGGATGCCGCGTGCGATACGGCCGACCAGATTGGCCGTGCCATTGACCAGCACGCCGTCGATCAGGCCGGCATCGATGTATTTCCAGGCCTTGCCGCCGAGCGCGATGCTGCCGCCGGCGAAACCCTTGATCCAGAGGTCGTCGAACCCGTACTTGTTCTCCAGCACGCGGATCGGCAATGCGAAGATCTTCTGCGCGCGCTCGGCTACACGGATATTGAACAGATAGATGTAAGTTGCCAAAGCAAACCCGGAAAGGGCCAGCCAGAACGCCGGCATCTGCATGCCGTGCAGCGCGAAGGCGACCGGGCCGTGGAATTCCTCGCCGAGCACGGCGATGACGTCGTTCTGCGGCAACACTTCGATGGCGCCGGTAAAGAAGCCGCCGAACAGCATTGGCCCGACCGTGAAGAAGCCGATGAAAATCGAGGGGATCGCCAGCAGGATCAGCGGAACCGTGACCACCCAGGGGGACTCATGCGGTAGACCGCCATGGTCGTGATGTCCGTGATCATCATGGCCGGATGCGGCCTCATTGCCGTGGATTTCATGCGGTTCGGCATGATGCGCCGCTTCGGCATGGGTTTCAAAGCGTTCCTTGCCGTGGAAGGTCAGGTAGAGCAGACGGAAACTGTAGAAGCTGGTCACGAACACGCCGAGCATCACCGCCCAATAGGCATAGGTGTTGATCCAGTGGCCGCCGTGAGCGGCATGCGCGGCCGCTTCGATGATGGTGTCTTTCGAGTAGAACCCGGAGAAGAACGGCGTACCGACCAATGCCAAGGTACCGATCAGACTGGTCCAGTAGGTAATCGGCATGTATTTCTTCAGACCGCCCATCTTGCGCATGTCCTGCTCGTGGTGCATGCCGATGATGACCGAACCGGCGGCCAGGAACAGCAGCGCCTTGAAGAAGGCGTGCGTCATCAGATGGAAGACCGCGGCCGAATAGGCGGATACGCCGAGCGCAACGGTCATGTAGCCGAGCTGCGACAGGGTGGAATAGGCAACCACGCGCTTGACGTCGTTCTGGATGATGCCGATCAGTCCGGTGAACAGCGCGGTGGTGGCGCCGATGAACAGGACGAAATGCAGGGCCGTCGGGCTGAGCTCGAAAATCGGTGACATGCGGGCGACCATGAAGATGCCGGCGGTCACCATGGTTGCCGCGTGGATAAGCGCAGAAATCGGGGTCGGACCTTCCATCGAATCGGGCAGCCAGACATGCAACGGCACCTGCGCCGACTTGCCCATGGCGCCGATGAACAGGCTGATGGCAATGAAGGTGACGGCCGACACTTCCCAGGCAGCGAAGGTATGGCCGAGCACAGTAAAGGTGGGGATCAACTCGATAACAGCCTGGGAAATCCCGTTGACCTGCGAAAAGGCCTGGGCGTAATCGAGCGTACCGGTGAAATAAACCACCCCGCAGATGCCGAGCAGGAATCCGAAATCGCCGACGCGGTTGACCAGGAAGGCTTTCAGGTTGGCGAAAATGGCGCTCGGGCGCTTGTACCAGAAACCGATCAGCAGATAGGACACCAGACCGACCGCTTCCCAGCCGAAGAACAGCTGCAGGAAGTTGTTGCTCATCACCAGCATCAGCATCGAGAAGGTGAACAGCGAGATGTAGCTGAAGAAGCGCTGGTAGCCCGGATCGTCCTGCATGTAGCCGATGGTGTAGACATGGACAAGCAGCGAGACGAAGGTCACCACCACCATCATCATCGCCGTGAGGCGGTCGACCATGAAACCGACATGGGCCGAGAAACGCCCGCTTTCGAAGAAGGTGTACAGGTTCTGGTTGAACGGCAGCGCCGACTCGTACAGGAACTGGCCCAGAACGTAAATGGACAGTCCGCAGCTCAGGGCGACCAGCGCAATGGTGGCGCTGTGGGCGCCTTTGCGGCCGAGTTGGCGTCCGAACAGGCCGGCGAATACCGCACCGAGCAGCGGCGCGAGCGCGGTGACCAGAAGGATGGCCGGGGACAGCTGTGTGGGTTCATTCAACATCGCATCAACCTTTCAGGGAATCCAGTTCGGCCACATTGATGGTGCGGCGGTTTCGGAACAGCGTGACCAGAATGGCCAGACCGATGGCGGCCTCGGCGGCGGCAACGGTCAGGATGAAAAAGACGAAGACCTGGCCATCGACATTGCCGAGGAATCGCGAGAACGCCACGAAGTTGACGTTCACCGAAAGCAGCATGAGCTCGATGCACATCAGCAGCAGAATGACGTTCTTGCGGTTGATGATGATGCCGGCAATGCTCAGGCTGAACAGGGCGGCGGCGAATACCAGGTAGTGTTCGAGCGTAATCATTTGGCCTCCGGAGCGCCATCGTCGGTTTTGACGGTCGCCGCCATCTTGACCAGGCGGACGCGGTCGTCACGGCGCACCAGCACCTGTTCCGACGGATTCTGGGTTTTGGTGCCGGCGCGGCGGCGCAGCGTCAGCGGCACGGCAACAACCACCGCCACGGTCAGGATGACGGCGGCGGTTTCGAACGGCAGCATGTAGCGGCTGAACAGGGCCTGGGCAATCCAATGCAGGTTGCTGTCGTTTGCCAGCAGCGCCGGATCGGCGGCCGGCATGGCCCGTGCCGCTCCCCGGCCGACGCCGAGCAACAGCAGGATTTCGGCGAACATCACCCCGGCGACCGCGATGGCGGCCGGGAAATGCTTGATGAAGCCCTCGCGCTGCGGCGCGGTATGCACATCCAGCATCATCACCACGAACAGGAACAGGATCATTACCGCGCCGATATAGACCAGCACCAGGACGATGCCCAGGAACTCGGCCTGCAACAGCAGCCACAGGCAGGCGGTCGAGAAGAAGGTCAGCACCAGACTCAGCACCGAGTGCACCGGGTTGCGGAAACTGATGACCGCTACCGCGGACGACAGGGCCACGGCGGCGAACAGGTAAAACGCGATCATTTCGAAGTTCAAGCGCCCTCTCCTATCGGTAAGCCGCGTCGGCCTGGCGGCGTTCGGCGATTTCCGCCTCGAAACGGTCGCCGATGGCGAGCAGCTGCGGCTTGGTCACGATGTTCTCGCCGCGGTTTTCGAAGTGGTATTCATGGATGTGGGTCTCGACGATGGAATCGACCGGACAGCTCTCTTCGCAGAAACCGCAGAAGATGCATTTGAACAGGTCGATGTCGTAACGCGTGGTGCGGCGCTGGCCGTCCTCGCGCGGAGCCGAGTCGATGGTGATGGCCAGTGCCGGGCAGACCGCCTCGCACAGCTTGCAGGCGATGCAGCGTTCTTCGCCGTTCGGATACCGGCGCAAGGCGTGCAGGCCGCGGAAACGCGCGGACTGCGGGAATTTCTCGAACGGATAGTTGACGTTGTACTTGGGCTTGAACATGTAGGTCAAGGTCAGCCAGAGTCCCTGCAGGAACTCCACCAGCATCAGGCTTTTGAGGTAATTGAACAGTCGGATCATGTTGACCTCAGGCTCCCAGGACAAACCAGTTGTTGTAAGCCGCAACCGCCGCCACGAAAATCCAGGCAATGGTGATCGGAATGAACACTTTCCAGCCCAGCCGCATGATCTGGTCGTACCGGTAGCGCGGGAAGCTGGCGCGGAACCAGACGAAACAGAAGGCGAAGAACAGGGCTTTCAGGAACAGCCAGTGGATACCGGGCGCGGCCAGCAGGCCGGCGACGCCCTCGGTGCCGAGCCAGCCCTGGAACGGCGACAGCCAGCCGCCGAGGAACAGGAGCGCGGTCAGGAAGCTGACCAGTATCATGTTGGCGTATTCGGCCAGGAAGAAAATGGCGAACGCAGAGCCGGAGTATTCGACATGGAAACCGGCCACGATTTCCGACTCGCCTTCGGCGACATCGAACGGGGCGCGGTTGGTTTCGGCGGTACCGGAAATAAAATACACGATGAACAGCGGGAACAGCGGGATGAAGAACCACTCCAGGAAACCGCTGTTGCCGGACTGGGCATTGACGATTTCGGTCAGGTTCATGCTGCCGGCCGCCACCAGAACACCGACCAGCGCGAAGCCCATGGCGATTTCGTAACTGATGACCTGCGAGGCGGCGCGCAAGGCGCCCATCACCGCGTATTTCGAGTTGGAGGCCCAGCCGCCGAGGATGATGCCGTATACGCCCATCGACGTCAGTGCCAGCAGCATCAGGATGCCGGCATTGATGTCGGAAAGCACCAGCGGACCGGTATCGTTTTCGCCGAACGGAATCAGCGCCCATGCCGCGAGCGCCGGTGCCAATGCAATCAACGGTGCCAGACGGTACAGGAACGGACTGGCCTTGTCGGGCGTGATCAATTCCTTGAACAGCATCTTGAACACGTCGGCGAAGGCCTGAATGACGCCGATGCCGAATACACCACCGACATACTGCGGCCCTTGCCGCACGTGCATCCAACCGATGATCTTGCGTTCAAACAGGGTATAGAAGGCCACGGCGATGATGATCGGCAGCATGATGACCAGGATTTTGACCAGCATCCAGGCCAGGCTGCCGATAAGGCCGAACTGCACGAAGAATTCGCGAATGAGATCAATCACGGGGCGGCCCTCACGATGGCCAGGGAAGCCGTCTGGGACAGCGGCGCGGTGGCGGGATGATTCGTTTCGATCCAGACACAGGATTCCGGAACCATGCGGCTCAGCACCACCGGCAAAGCGGCGCTGCCGGTGCCGTCACCGACTTTGGCGATCTGCCCTTCCTGCAGGCCGATTTTGGCGGCGGCAGCGGGATGCATGACCAGACGCGGGCCGGCATTCAGCGGATGGGCCTGCAAGGAGGCAGCGCGACGGGTGACGGCATCGCCGCGGTATATCGGACTGGTGCTGATACGTTCGAAACCTTCGGATCGGGCGCGCTTGGCCGAAAGGCCGGTGCCGGACGTCACGGAATGTTTGACCAGACCGGAATGCAGGCCGTCGATGTCGGTGAAATCCAGTGCCGGAAGCGCGGCGGCCTCATAAAGGGCGCGCAGCACGCGCCAGCCGCTTTGCGCGGACCCCGGCAGCTTGCCGGCAGCTTCGGCGTGCTGATCGCGGCCGTCGGCATTGGTCAACGTGGCCTGGATTTCCGGCAGCAGACCGATCGGCAGAATGACATCGGCCAGCTCTTTCAGCGATTCGGTGACATAGGCGCTGCAGGCCACGACTTTCGCCCCGATCATCGCCTTGACGGCGCGGGTCGTGTCGCTGAAGTCGAACTGCGGCTCGATGCCGAACAGCAACAGGGCTTTCAAATCGCCGTCGAGCATGGCGCCCGCATGACGGCCACCCTCGCCCGGCAGCACGTTGTGCTGGGCCAGACCAAGGGCATTGGCGCCCTGCGGCAGACGGCATACGCTGGCCTTGCCGGCCTGCTGCAAGGCCTTGGCGGCGGCACGGATGTGCGAGGCCTCGGCGTGGTTCTCGGCGATTTCACCCAGAATCAGAACGCTGCCATCGGCCAGTGAGACCGACAGCGCGGACAGCGCGTCCGCCAAACCGGACGGCGGCACGATGACTTTGGAGGCGACATCGAACGTGAAATCGA